>JAJDOB010000211.1 GCA_022340385.1 Rhodobacter sp. | reverse complement strand
CCAGACCGAAGTCGAGCGCGCGAACTCTGCCAGCGCCTGCGGGTTGTTCATGCGGATCGGGTCTTCGTACCAGCGCGGGGCGTAATCTTCGAGCACCCGGGCGATGTCCATGGCCACGGGCAGGTTCCACAGGCAATGCAGCTCGACCATGATCTCCATCCGGTCGCCGACAGCCTTGCGGATCTGCTCGAATGGTTTCACCGCCGCTTTCATCTGTTCGGCGGTGATGAACATGCCCTTGTTCTCGATCGCGGGCGGATCGAAGGGCCAGATCTTCATCGCGGTGATGCCGTTGTCCAGCAGATCCTCTGCCAGCGCGCCTGCGTCGGTCATGAAGGCGTCGAGGTCCTCGAACTGGCCCTCGTCGCGGTTCCATGTATCGACCGGCTTGATCTTGTTGGTGCGCACATAGCGGGTGCCGGCGCAGGTGTTGTAAACGCGGATCCTGTCCCACGACTGACCGCCCAGCATCACATGCACGGGCTGGCCTGCCACCTTGCCAAAGATGTCCCACAGCGCGATGTCGACGGCAGAGGCCGCGCGATATTCCACCCCGGTCGAGGCCTGCGCGTTGGGCAGGCTGACCATTTCCTTGTGCAGGGCCTCGATATTCAGCGGATTCTGACCCAGCAGCCGCACGGCAAGCGTGTTGTGGATATGCGCCTCGCAGGCTTCGGCCCCGTAGAAGGTTTCACCAAGACCGGTAATCCCGGCATCGGTTTCCACATGGACCCAAAGCACATTGGCGAATTCCTCTGCCCGATAGGTGCGGATGGCGGTGATCTTCACGTCGGATGTCCTCCCTGCGCGCCCGGTCAGGCGGGTGGCGTTCGTCAGCGAGCAACCTAACGGGCTCATAAAGGCACTGCCATATTTTTTGACAATTCTTCTTGGATTGTCAGACAATAACTGCGGAAAAGAATGTAGAACGTCATCAGGCGCCCTTGAACGAAAGGAATCGCCCAGACCGAAGCGAAAAGGGTACGTCGTGACGAATCCGATATCCACCGAACCGGGACTGGCCGAAATGGCCATGAAAGGCATCCGCGACCTGATCCGCGCGCAGGGGCTGCGCCCGGGAGACCCGTTGCCATCAGAAGCGGCCCTGGCCAAGCATCTGGGCGTGTCACGGCCGGTGACACGCGAAGCCCTGCGCGGTCTGGCGACCTTGCGCATTCTCGACATCGGCGGGTCACGCAAGGCGCGGGTGGCCTTGCCCGACGCCTCGGCCCTAAGTCTCGTGCTCGATCACGCGACCTATAGCCGGGGGTTGAGCATCCAGCAGGTGCTCGATGTGCGCCGGACGCTGGAAATGCGCACCGTTGGACTGGCTGCCATGCGCCGCAGCGACGCCGAGGCGACAAAGCTGCTGGACATCACCGCCCGCATGTTCGCTGCCCTCGAAGGCGGGCATACCGAGCTGATGGAACTGGACATCCGCTTTCATTCACTCATCGCCAAGGCGTCCGGCAATCATCTTTATGCCATGCTGGTCGACAGCTTCTGGATCATCACGCGGCAGACCTGGGCCATCGGCTGGCGCTCGCGCGCGACGCACCAGAACCGCCGGGACAACATCAAGTGCCATGAACGCATCGCAACCGCGATCATGGCGCAGGACGCCAGCCGTGCCGAAGCCGCCATGTCCGAGCATTTCGACAGCGCCGTCAGCGTGCTGCTCCGCGCCGGAGTGACCTGAGGCGTGCGACCGGCCGACCGGGTTCGATCGGGCTGCGACAGCCGATGCGCGCAATCCGGACAAAGCTGAGGGTTGACTGCTCGGCACCTTTCAAATCGCCAGACAGATGCGGGCTGCCTTCAGATCAGATTGGGATTCATCGGCAGGACTTTGCTGATCTTGAGTCGTCAAACCAAGAACTCACGTCACTGCCCGGGGCGAGACAAGACCGAGACAGAATGTCAGCGGTTGCACCCGAGCACCATCTAGGTATTGGATTTTGTTGGTACCGCCTCCCCGGCTCGAACGGGGGACCCCTGGTTCCACAAACCAGTGCTCTAACCAACTGAGCTAAGGCGGCACGCTGAGGCTGAAATACCGTCGGGTTGGCACGATTGCAAGAGGCCTCAGAGGTCAAGTACCCAGGTTTGTTCCACCAGATCGACGCCAAAGGAATGCACGGGCGCGCTTGCGATCAGGCTGAATCCCGCTGCCCGGTACAGCGCGCAGGCCGCGCGGTGGCTTTCATGGGTCCACAGTTGCAGGCGCCGATAGCCCCGGGCGCGCGCATAGGCGACGCAGGCCTGCAACAGCCGCTTGCCCAGCCCCAGTCCGCGCGCCTGCGGCACCAGCAGGAACAGGCGCAGCTTCGCGGTCTGCCGGTCCAGGCGCACGCAAAAGATGCTGCCAAGGCGTTCCGCCCCGCGCACGGCGATCCAGGCGCGTTCGCAGGTGGAATCGCGATTGCGGATGTAGTCGGCCAGGATTTCCGCCACCAGCGCCTCGAACGTGTGATCGAAACCCTCGTCGGCGGCATAGAGTTCGCCGTGCTGCTGGATCAGCCAGCCGGCATCGCCAATCGCAAGATCACGCAGGATAATTTCGCCTTCAGCCATGTCGCGCATCTGGCCAAAACCCGTGCCCTGTGGCAAGAGGCTTGCAGCGGGTCCAGCACGGCCCGGGTCGCGCACGCCACCATGCCAGAGGTCAGACGATGAGTATCAACAAGGAAAGCGATATCGCAGCGAACCTTCAGATCGGGCCCACCAGCCAGGGCATGGTGCGCATCTATGTCGAGGGCGAAGGCCTTGAATTGCCACTGGATTTCGAGCCTGAAGAGGCAGAGGAGATCGCCGAGGAAATCCGGGCCGCCGCGGCACGCGCGCGGGCCCTGGGCAAACGCTGAACCCGGGGCCTTGCAGCACCTGTCGAAATGACTGTAATGTTTTACATGAACTAAACCGTGGAAATTCTTGATTTCACACCGTTTTTGATAAGTCAGATAGTGCCGAAAACGCCTAATAGCGTTTCGACTTGATCCTGAATCGTTTGTTCGCTGCCTCTCCCTACGGTCGAACGCGAAAAACGATGCGGTGTTTCAACATAAAGTCGAAACGCCTTAGCGGGTCACGTGACGCAGGATCCGGTTCTGGTCCGGCTCGAACAGGTGAATATCCCAGCGGGTCATTCTTGAGCGATCCCGCTCCAGGCGCTGCGCCATCAGCACATTGCTGCCATCGGTGCGCAGGTTGATCATGCCATAGCTTGCGACGCTGCGTTCAATGGTTTCCAGCGCCTTGCGGATTGCCGCCTCTGCCTTGTCCTTCTGCGCCGCGGTGGCGGCCGGATCCTGCAACACCGGCTCGTTTTCCTTCAGCACCCGGCGCAGGCTTTCGCGGGCCTGGTTGGGATTCTTGACCAGTTCCTTGGACGAGCGCGCCAGTTCGGTCGAAAAGATCAGCGGGCGTTCGCCGCGCCCGTAGCGCCCGATCATGCCCAGCGTGTCGGGGCGCGGGTGCGAATGCGGTTCATTGTCGCCACTGGACACCACCGTGACCAGCGGGTTGACCGAGCGCATGAAGGCGGGCGAGACATACGGGCTGCCGTGATGGCAGGCCTTGGTGATGTCGGCCTCGAAATGCGGGCGCGCGGCGGTGACGATGTCGTCCTCTTCGGCGGCGCTGTGTGGCGGACAAGACAGCCCGGTGTAGCGTTCCAGCAGGTATTCCTGCGCGGCGTCGTTCAGATCGCCGCCAAGCTGGATCCGCACATCGCCGATCTCGATCTGCAGCACCACGGAATGTCCGTTCTTGGTTTCGCTGATGCTGCTGAATTTCGGCAGGGCCGGGGTGCCGCCAAAGTTTTCCGCCAGCGGGCCCAGAACCTTGATCACCATGCCGCGGTTGTCGGCGGGCGCGAATCCCGGCAGATAGCCGGGCGCCATCGCGTCGCCGCTGGCCAGCAGGCCCTGAATGTCGGCGACCCTGCCGCTGTCGGCGGCGGTCTTGATCATGTTGGGAAACATCCGCCCGCCACAGCGGGCCGCATCGTCGGTGATTGCCTTGATCTCTGCAAGGGTCCGCACCAGCCCGGTCAGGTGCTTCTTGGTGGCACCGGCCGGCTTGTCCTCGTCGCCAAGGGTCGATTTTCCGGCCTGCACCTGTTCGATGATACAATTGTGAAACAGGGTTCCGACCGACACATTCGAATGCTCGAACAGGTGCTTGAAACCATAGTAATGGTCCTTGTCGGGATGCGAGATCACCATCGCCTCGAAATTGAACGGGCGCTCGAACCTGCCGAAACGCCAGCGCAGGAAGCGGTACATGTTGTCCAGTTCGCCCGCATCGACCAGCAGCGCCTTGTCGTCGGGGGTCTGGATATGGGCGCCGTCGCCCTGCCCCACATCGACGAAATTGACTTCCAGTATCCGGTTGCCCTGCAAATCCTCGCGGCGCACCCAGCCGGTGCGCCCGCGCGCGCGCACCGAGATCCAGTCGTCGTCGACCGCCTCGACCCGGGCCCAGTCGCCCCACAAAAGCTGATTGAGCGGTTCGGTGCCGCGCGTGGCGGTCGCCGCGCCCTTCTTGCCCCAATGCACACAATGCGGATAGCCGATAAAGGCCGTATCGCCCGGGTTCATAACGAAATCCCTTCAATGAACGTTTGCAATACGCCAAAGCCTACACGATTTACGCGCGGCGGTAAATTTCAGATAATCAGGCCGGGCGGCAGGCCCGGATCGCGAACCGCCTGCCAGCGCAGGGCCGCGTGGCGGGCGAATTTCGCCACCATCACCTTGCGCCGTGCCCCGGCCAGTTTCGATTCCGGCCCGATGCGGATGATCTCGGCGTCATAGGCATCGGCGATGATCAGCCCGGTGTCGTCGGGCAGCAGTTCGGTCGGAAAGAATTCATCGACCGCCCAGAAATACCGGTCGCACCATTGCAGATAGCCCTGCCACTTGCTGTCGGCCTGGAAATCGGCGCGGCTGGATTTGCACTCGACGATCCAGATCTCGCCCTTTGGCCCCAGCCCCATCACGTCGACCCGCAGGCCCGGGGCCGGCACCAGTTCCTCGACACTCACGAAATCATGGCTCAGCAGATGCCGGCATACCCCGCGCGCCAGCAACTGGCCGGGTTTGAGATCACTGTGAAGCACGTCGTCTGGCATCTGCCAACCATGAACAAGTCGTGAACAAAAATCAAGCCGGTTGCGGCGGGCACGATAATTCGGCTTGACATGATACCAAAAGGTATTGCTTTAATGTAAAACCAAACGGTATCACATGAGGGCAACATGAGTCCAGAACCACAAGCCGCGTTCCGCGCCCTGGCCGACCCGACCAGACGCGGGATTCTACAGCTTCTGACCAAGTCGGATTTGACGATCGCCCAGATCAGCGCCGCCTTTCCGATGACCCGGGCCGCGGTGCGCAAACACCTGGCCATTCTGGAAGACGGCCAGCTTATCAGGGTAATCCCGCGCGGAAGAGAACGCGTAAGCAGATTGAATAACAAAGGCTTGCAGCCAGTACTTGATTTCATGTCTGAACTGGATGCCGCTTGGGATGCCCGCCTGAACACCCTGAAATCCGCCATTGAAAAGGACATGCCATGACAACGATCACCAAATCCATCTATCTCAAGGCCCCCAAGCCCACCGTCTGGGCCTTCCTGACCGAAATCGACAAGGTGAAGATCTGGTTTCACCGCTACGACACCGATCTCGCCGCCGGGCGCGACTACCGGATCTTCGGGCAGGACAGCGGCAAGGAACTGGGGCACGGCACCGTGACGCGGGCAGAGCCGCATGATCTGCTGGAATACAGCTTTTCGATCGGCCCGATGCAGGGCGCGACCAGCACCGTGAAATGGACGCTGGAGGACGTGCCCGGGGGAACCCGGCTGAACCTGGAGCATTCCGGGCTGGGCGATGACGCCGAAGGCTTTGGCCTTGTGCTGGCGCTGGACAAGGGCTGGGACGAGCATCTGGCCCGGATGCGCGAACCGGTGGCGGCCTGATTTCCGGCAGCGGCAATCCGGGGCCGGCATACGATGCCCCTTGCCCTGCCCCCTTGCGAGGCCTATGTGCGAAGGCAGGCGGTTCTGCCCTTCCCGTGCGAGGTCATATTCCAGTGGCCTTAATCAATTCCGAGGGAGCTGGCTCTGTCGTGGCCCTGGCCTCGTTACCCGGCGCCCACCTGTGTAAACAGGCTCTCGGGAATTTCATCCCTCCACGGTTGCGGTGGTTCCGCCGCTATCCCGCCTTTCGCCCGCGAAAGGCGGGCAGTTGAAAAACAGCCGGAATTCAAGATACTGACGTGGCCAATTCATTTTCAGAAGGCCACTTGCCATGAGCATTTCCTGGACCGTGGGCGCATTGAAGACCGCCTATGACAATCGAGACCATATTCTGGGCATCTGGGACAAGCTGGTTGTGAAGGTACTGGGCCCCCAGTACCGGATTGCCATTGTCGGACCCGGCGGCATCGGCAAATCGGTTCTGCTGGATCACATCACCGGCAAGGCCTTTGCCAAGAACTACCGGCTGCCGCCAAGATCGGTAAAGCCCGAGCCAGGGCGCGCCAAGGCCGGAGGCAACCGGATGGCAATGACCGTGGTTCCCGGGCAGGATTCCGGCCCCCAGATAGATACATACGAAAAGGTGTTCGACCCGGAAAACCCGGTGGACGGGGTGGTATTCGTGTCCGGCTTCGGATTTGAAACCATCCGGTCGAAAACCGCACGCGACTATGAGATCGGCTCGCTTGGGTTGACCGACCTGAAATCTTTCCGGGCCTCCAAGCTGGCGCAGGAAAAAGCCGCGCTGGATCAAGTGCTTGAGCGGCTGCGCCCAGCATTACGGACGGCGCGAAAACCAACCTGGATGATCGTGGCCACGACGAAATCCGATCTGTACCAGGATGAAATTGCCGAAGCCGAGGCCTATTACGCGCCTTACAACGACAGCCCGTTCACCGAACTGATCAAGAGGTTCCGCAGCCAGGTCGGCACCGACAATTTCGAATGGGATTCGCTGCCGGTCTGCGCCTATCTGGAGGATTTCGAATGGAACGGCGAAGTCGCGAAAAGCACCCTTACGCCAGACCAGAGAAATGCGTATATTGAACAGATGATTAGGCGTCTCGGAGAGCTTTGCCGATGAATGAAGACAGGACGCCCGACGAGGTGCCCGCGACCGGGCATTCAAGTAAACCGGTCAGCCAGGACGACAAGCGGAGCTTCAGCGAACTGGTCAAACTGGCCGAGGAAATATCGTTGAATATCAGCAATCTGCAACGACGGCAGATCTTTGCCACAATCGCGCTGATGGCGGCATTCGCCGCCGTGATCGGGGCTGCGGTGTACATATTCGCGTCCGGCCCCGAAAAATCGCTGATCGACAGTTCCGGCGTCATCATCTTTGCGGTGATCATCGCCGGTGCGATTTCGGTCTACCTGCCGACGGCGCTCTTCCAGGGCCGGATCACCAAGGAGGAAAAGGCGTTGCAGGAAACCGTGACGCTGGTGCACGAGGTCTTTGAATCGATGCAGGCCAGCCTGTCGCCGCTGGAACTGGCGCAAAACAAGATCCGGCTGGCGCGGCTGGGCATATGACCCGCCGCCGGCAGAACGGCGCCGAAACGCGCCGCCGCCCCCTCCCGCCGCGTTGAAATCCCGCCTATAACTTCGAGTCAGCAGGGAGAGACGCGCCATGGACAGTTCCGAAAACAGATTGTCGCGGGCCGAAACCCAGGGCCTTCGCTATGCGCAGGAACTGGAGGCGCACCTGGGCTGGCTGGACGGCTTCACCTCTGCCGCGCTGGCGGTGCTGGCGGTGGCCTCGGGCATCTACACCTATCTTGGCGTCTCGTCGCTGCTGGATGACAACGGCGCGCTCAGCTTTTTCGCCGCGATGGCCTATTCCATCGCCGTCTCGGTCGGTATTTTCGTGTTCTGGTCCTACCTGATGCGGCTGCTGCCGGCGGTGCGCACCACCGGCGCGCGTATCGGGCTGATCCTGTCGATGGCGCTGGGCTCGGGCGCGATCATCGCCATGTCAAGCTGGCTGAACGCCGCCGCGCTGGCCGGAGCCGCCGCGGTGGAACAGCATCTGGCCCGCACCGTGCAGGAATACCAGGCGTCGCTGGAACAGTCCCACACCATCGCGGTCTCGGCCCAGGGGCTGGAACGCGACGTGGCGCGGGTGCGCCAAAGCTTCGAGGATCTGAGCGAGCAGGAGGCCACCGGCAACCTTTCGGGCCTGGCCGGGCGCGGCGCGGTGTTCCGGGTGCTGCGGCAGAAATCCGAAGAGATGCGCGGGCTGGAAACCCAGATCGCCAGCCAGGCGCCGCTGGTGCAGGCCGCTTTTGCCGAGGGCAACGCCATCCTCAGCCGGATGCGGTCGCTGACCGTGGAACCCGGCCCGGTCGAGGCGCGCTCGGTCCTGTTCAGCGAAGAGGCGGTGCGGCTGGCCGGCATCATCACGACATTGCGGCAATTGTCGGTCGCCCCGCTGGTGGCGCGCGCGGCGCAGGATCTGTCGGCGTCGGTCGTGCTGCCGGAACTCGACGGGCGCACGGCGGACAATCGCAGCGAACAATCGGCCACCATCGCATCGGTGCTGACCGTGCTGGCGCAGCGGGCCGATACGCTGCGGGTGGCCGCCGAGGCGGTGATCGCGATGCCCGCGCCCGCCGACACCACCTATACGCCGATCTCCGCCGCCGACGCGGTGATCCGTTACGCGGGCAATTTCGTGCCGTCCTGGGCCGGGGCGATCGCGATCGACCTGTTGCCGATGGTGCTGGTGTTCATCGTCGCCATCACCCAGGCCGCGATCCGGCAGGGGCGCGGGCGCGCCGGGGTCGAGGACACGCTGACCATGTCGGAATTCCGCGCCGCGCTGTCGACGGTGCGCGATGTCGAGCTGGCGCTGCAACGCGCAGAGCCCGGGGCCGCCCGCGAACCGCCGCCGGCCAAGCCGAAATTCCAGCCGCTGAAGGCCGCCGGCGATGACTGAGCAACCGCGCCCGCGCGGCTGGAGCGCGGCGCGCGGCATCCGGCTGATCCTTGCAGCCCAGCTTGCCATCGCCGCGGTGCTGGTGGGCAGCGACTTTGCCCGGGTGCTGCCCGGCCTCGGGTTCGCGCCCGGCACGCCGCGCCTGACCCAGCCGGTGCAGCCGGGCGACCAGACCCGGCGCTATGACCGCCGGCATGTGCCCGCCGGCCCGGCCACGCCCGATACCGGCGACATGCCGTCGCGCCTGCTGTTCGATCTCCGCGGCGACACCCTGCACCTGACCGGCGCCATCGCCGAAGGCGACGCCGACCGGTTTGCCGAATGGCTGACGCGCCACGAATTGCCCGACCGGGTGCAACTGCATTCCACCGGCGGTTCGGTCAGCGATGCGCTGGCCATCGGCAAACGCCTGCGCCGGGCCAAGGCCCGAACCCAGGTGACCGCCGATCACGTCTGCCTGTCGGCCTGCCCCTACCTGTTCGCCGCCGGCACCGAACGCATCGCCGACACCGGGGCCTATATCGGCGTGCACCAGCATTATTTCGGCGAGAACACCGCCCTGCCCGCCTTTCTGGCGGTCGAGGACATCCAGCGCGGCCAGGCCGAGGTGATGGGATATCTCGATGAAATGGGCATTGATCTGCGCCTGATGCAGCACGCGCTTTCCACCCCGCCCGGGGACATCTACATCCTGATTCCGGACCAGCTGGAAGGCTACAGGCTGGCGACCGAAATCACCGGATAGGCTTCTTCTTGTCAGAAATACCACGGGGTTTGGGGCAGCGCCCCAACCGCACGAAGTGCCAGAAAAGCGTGCGCGTCCCGCGCACCCGATCCGGCAACGGTTCAGAACCCGTCCGGTTTCGCCTCATGCGCCATGTGATCCAGCACCGCATTGACGAAACTCGCCTCTTTGCCTTCCGGGAAAAACGCCTTGGCCACGTCGACGAATTCGCTGATCACGACTTTCGGCGGGGTGGTGCTTTCGATCAGTTCGGCCCCGGCGGCGCGGAACAGCGCGCGCAGGGTCGGGTCGATCCGCGAGATCGGCCATTTCGCGACCAGTGCCCGGTCGGTCATCTGGTCGATCCGGCCCTGAAAATTCACCGCCTTGTCCAGCAGATCGCGAAACAGCTCGGCATTGCCCTCGGCCAGTTCCGCGCCGTCATATTCGGCACCGAAGCGATGATCGAGAAACTCCTGCCGGATCGCCTCGACGGTCTGGCCGCTGGCCTCCATCTGGAACAGCGCCTGCACCGCGTAAAGCCGCGCGGCCGATTTCATCTGGCGTTTGTCGGCGGATTTCATGCGATATCCGACCCGCCGGCGACCTGATAGCTTTCGCCCGCCGGCCTGAAACCGACATCCTTGCCGGCGTTGCCCCAGCGCCGGGCCAGCGCGATCAGGTGCAGGGCCGCCTCGGCCGCACCGCCGCCCTTGTTCTGGCCCGCGGCCTCTGCCCGCACCTCTGCCTGGGCGCGGTTCTCGACCGTCAGGATACCATTGCCGACCGCCGCGCCCTGCAGGCCCAGCAGCGTCAGCCCGCGCGAAGAATCATTGCAGACCGTGTCGTAATGCGTTGTCTCGCCGCGAATGACGCATCCCAGCGCGACAAAGCCGTCATAATTGCTGAGGCGATGCGCCAGCGCGATGGCCTGGGGCACTTCCAGGGCGCCGGGCACCTCGACGGTTTCATGCGTGGCCCCCGCGGCCTCGAGCGCCGTGCGCGCGCCGCTGACCAACTGATCGGCGATGTCCCTGTAATAGGGCGCGACCACGATCAGCACCTTCACCGGCTTGTCGAAACCGGGCACTGCCAATGTGTAATGTGTTTCCGCCTGCGCCATGATCAGTCCTTCGGAATGGATCGCGTGCCCGCGATCGACAGGCCGTAACCTTCCAGGCCCACAACCTTGGGCGACGGGGAATTTGTCAGCAGTATCAGTTTGCTGAGACCCAGGGATGACAGGATCTGCGCGCCCAGCCCGTATTGCCGCAGGGATTGCGGGCTGGCGCTGTCTTCCATCACCAGTTTCATGTGCGTGTCGCGCAGCAACACCAGCGCGCCGCGCCCTTCGGCGGCAATCGTGCGCATCGCGCTGCCGAACTCTCACGACCGCCCCGGCCCTCCGACGCCGACGACATCCAGCATCGGGTCCAGCGTGTGCATGCGCACCAGGACCG
>JAJDOB010000142.1 GCA_022340385.1 Rhodobacter sp. | reverse complement strand
ACGCCCTTGGCGTTAACCTTCATGATGCGGTCGAAATCCGCTTCGGAAGTGTCGGTAAGCGCGTTCAGCGCTTGTCCGATTCCTGCATTATTGATCGCAACGTCGATCTTGCCGAAATTCGAAATACCATGTTCGATATGTGAAATTACTTCCTTTTCCGACGTTATATCAATCGGTTCCGATACGATCTTGGCATGATCATTCAGCTCACTCGAAATTCGATCCAGTCCGGGCTTGTCCAAATCCGACAACAACAGCGTGGCGCCCTGTGCCGCGAACCGGCGCGCGGCGGCAGCCCCGAACCCGCCGGCGGCGCCGGTGATCATCACCACATTGTTTGCGAACCGCGCCTCAGCCATTGCCCAAGGATTCCAGTCCTTTTTTAGCGAAAACAGGCACATAGGCGCCCATCTTCAGGCCACGTTCAGGGTTCGAGGCGTTGCCGTCCAGGGCGCGTTTCTTGACGCCCTGAAGCACCGCAGCCATCCGGAAGAAGCAAAACGCAAGATAAAAGCCGAAATCGTCAATCCTGGGTATTCCCCTGCGTTCGCAATAGTTTGCGATGAATTCCTCATCCGATGGCAGGCCAAGTTCCCGGCGATCCACCCCGGCCAGCCCGCGCCCCTCTGGCCCCGGCGGCAATTGCCATTGCATGATGACAGAGGCAAGATCGGCGAGCGGGTGACCGATGGTCGAAAGCTCCCAGTCCAGCACCGCAAGGCAGCGCGGCTCTTTTGGTGAAAATATCATGTTATCAATGCGATAGTCGCCATGAACCAAGGTTCTTTCGCCATCGCCCTCGATCCCGTCAAGCCGTTCCTGAAGCCCCGCGATCAGCGCAGTCATCGCCGGGATATCCTCTGTTGCCGAGGCCAGGTATTGCTGCGACCAGCGCCCTGTCTGACGGGCGATATAATTGCCGGGCGGGCCGAAATCCGCAAGGCCCACGGTTTCCAGGCTGATCGAGTGAATCGCAGCAAGAACGCGGTTCATATCGTTGATAATACGCGATCTTTCCGGTTTATCCACCTCGGGCAGACGGGGATCAAAGAAGATTCGGCCCGGGACATGATCCATCACATAGAAGGAAGACCCAATGATATCAGGGTCTTCACAAAGCAAATGCACAGTCGCGACAGGCACATCCGACCCGGACAGCGCCTTTTGCACGCGAAACTCGCGATCCACGGCATGGGCGGATTTCAGCAATGTTCCCGGGGGCTTGCGACGCAGGACATAGGACGCAGAAGCTGTGGATAACCGAAACGTCGGATTCGACTGGCCATCTGCGAATTTCTCGGCCGTAAGCGGGCCGGAAAACCCCGGCAGATGCGCCTTGAGATACGTCTCTACAGCCGCGATGTCGAGCGATTGGGCGTCGTTTGCCATGTTCTGCCCCCGTTGGCGGAATTCTACCGGATTACCGTCGGACCCGGAAACATCAGGCCCCCTCGTTGGTGTAGCGGCGCAATTCGGCGCGCGCGACCTGGCGGCGATGCACCGCATCGGGCCCGTCGGCCAGCCGCAGGGTGCGCACATGGGTCCACATATGCGCCAGCGGCACGTCCTGGCTGATGCCTTCGGCGCCGTGCATCTGCATCGCCTCGTCTATGACCTTCAGCGCCATCAGCGGGGCCACGACCTTGATCTGCGAAATCCAGGGCTGCGCCTCTCGGACCCCGGCAGAATCCATCATCCAGGCGGCTTTCAGGCACAGCAGGCGGGCCTGTTCGATTTCCATCCGGGCGTTGGCGATGATGTCGTGATTGGCCCCGAGATCCGCGAGTTTCCTGCCGAACGCCTGCCGGGCCAGCGACCGGCGGCACATCAGTTCCAGCGCCCGTTCGGCCTGTCCGATGGCGCGCATGCAATGGTGAATGCGGCCCGGCCCAAGCCGGCCCTGGGCAACCTCGAACCCGCGCCCGCGGCCAAGCACCAGATCGCTAGGGGGCACGCGCACATCGGTGAACCGGATGTGCATGTGGCCATGCGGCGCGTCGTCATTGCCGAAGACCTGCATCGGGCGCAGCACTTCAACGCCGGGCGTTCCGGCGGGCACAAGGAACATCGTGTGACGCTTGTGCTTGTCGGCGTCCGGGTCGGTGCAGGTCATCACGATGTAGATCTTCGTGCGCGGATCGCCCGCCCCGCTGGCCCACCATTTTTCGCCGTTCAGCACCCAGTCATCGCCATCCTGCACGGCGCTGAGCGCGATATTGGTGGCGTCGGACGAGGCCTGGTCGGGTTCGGTCATCAGGTAGGCGCTGCGGATGTCGCCGCTCAGCAGCGGCTTCAGCCAGCGGTCCTTGTGGGCCTGGGTTCCGTAGCGTTCGAACACCTCCATGTTGCCGGTGTCGGGCGCGTTGCAGTTGAACACTTCGGCGGCGATGCCGACCTTGCCCATTTCCTCGGCGAGATAGGCATATTCGACTGTGGTCAGCCCATAGCCCTGATCGCTGTCGGTCAGCCAGAAATTCCACAGCCCGCGCGCACGGGCCGTGGCCTTGAGCGTGTCGAGGATTTCAAGTTGACGGTCGGTGTGCTGAAACCGGTCGCCAGACGGGTGCTTGCCGATTTCGGCCTGATATTCGGCGTCCAGCGGTTCGATTTCATCGGTGACCATTGTGCGGACCGCTTCTATCAGCGGGCGGACGCGGTCGGTGATGCCTAGATCCATGATATGTTCCCTATTCCTGAAATTCCTGCGCAAGCCGCACGCCGGCGCCGTGATATTCTGCCGCAATCCGGTCGATCAGCGCGGCGGCGGGTTCCACCGCCGTCACCGCGCCGATCCCCTGACCCGAGCCCCAGATCTCTTTCCACGCCTTGGGCTTGGACGACCCGGAGGAGAAGTTCATCGAGTCCGGTGTCGATTCCGGCAGATTGTCCGGATCGAGCCCCTGACGTTCGATCGAGGCCTTCAGGTAGTTGCCCGAGACTCCGGTAAACAGCGACGATGTAACGATATCCTCGGCGGTTCCGTCAATGATCGCCTGCTTGTAGGCCGCGATCGCGTTGGCCTCTGTCGTGGCGATGAAGGGCGAGCCGATATAGCCGAAATCGGCGCCAAGCGCGCGGGCGGCCAGCAGCGCCTCGCCGGTTGCAATCGCACCCGACAGCAGCAGCGGGCCGGAGAACCAGTCGCGGATTTCACGGATCAGCGCAAAGGGAGACTGTTTGCCCGCGTGCCCGCCTGCCCCGGCGGCCACGGCGATCAGGCCATCGGCACCCTTGGCGATGGCTTTGCGGGCGTAGGTGTTGTTGATGATGTCATGCAGGGCAATGCCGCCGCAGTCATGGGCGGCCTCGTTCAAGGCTTCGCGCGCACCCAGCGACGTGATCCAGATCCTGACGCCGTGCCGGTGGCAAATCTCGATATCGCGGTCGAGCCGTGCGTTGGAGCGATGCACGATCTGGTTGACCGCAAAGGGGGCAGCGGGACGGTCGGGGTTCTGCTGGTTGTGACGGTCGAGTTCGGTTTCGATCTCGGTCAGCCATTGGTCCAGCAGCGGCGGTTCGCCATCTGCCTCGCGCGCGTTCAGGGCCGGAAAGCTGCCGATGATGCCCGCCTTGCACTGGGCGATGACCAGAGCGGGATTCGAGACGATGAACATCGGTGCCGCCACAGCGGGGATGCGCAGACCCAGCAGAGGTTGCGGCAAGGCCATGTCAGAGCACCTCGAACAGGCCCGCAGCCCCCATGCCACCACCGACGCACATGGTGCAAACGACGTATCTGGCACCGCGACGCCTGCCCTCGATCAGGGCGTGGCCGACCATGCGCGCGCCCGACATGCCATAGGGGTGGCCGATGCTGATGGCGCCGCCGTTGACGTTCAGCAGGTCGTCGGGGATGCCGAGATGGTCGCGGCAATAGAGTACCTGCACCGCGAAAGCCTCGTTCAACTCCCACAGGCCGATATCGTCCATCCCGAGGCCATGCAGCTTCAGCAGCTTGGGCACGGCATGGATCGGGCCGATGCCCATTTCATCGGGGTCAAGACCGCTGGCCACGACACCGACATAGCGGCCCAAAGGCGCGAGCCCGCGCTTTTCCGCCTCGCGCGATTCCATCACGACGGCGGCCGAGGCACCATCGCTCAGCTGGCTGGCGTTGCCGGCGGTGATGAATTTGCCTTCCTTGATGGTGATCCCGTCCCGGAACACCGGTTGCAGGGCGTTCAGGCCCTCCAGCGTGGTCGAGGGGCGGTTGCCCTCGTCCTTGTCCAGCGTGATCCCGACATCGCTGATTTCCCTGGTTTCGCGGTCCTGTACCTTCATCACCGTGGTCAGCGGCACGATTTCGTCGTCGAACTTGCCCGCCTCCTGCGCGGCGGCGGTGCGCTGCTGGGATTGCAACGCGTAGGCGTCCTGAACGTCGCGGGGGATGCCATAGCGCGCGGCGACGGTTTCGGCGGTTTCCAGCATCGACATGTACATGTCGGGCCGATGCGTTTTGAACCAGGGATCGGCGGCAAAGCGCAGGTCGGGCGTCTGGACCAGCGAGACGGATTCGACCCCGCCGCCGACGGCGATCTGCAACCCGTCGCTGATCACCTGTTTGGCGGCGGTGGCGATGGCCATCATGCCAGAGGCGCATTGCCGATCCAGCGACATGCCCGCGACAGAGGTCGGCAGCCCGGCACGTATGGCCGCCTGACGCGCGATGTTGGTGGCGGTATGGCCCTGTTGCAGGGCGGCCCCCAGGATGACGTCCTCGACCTCGGCCCCGTCGAGGCCGGCGCGCGCGACAGCGTGGGAAATGGCATGGCCGGCCAGCGCCTGCGGCGTGGTGGCGTTGAAGGCGCCGCGATAGGCCTTGCCGATGGCCGTGCGGGCGGTCGAGACGATGACGGCGTCACGCATGGATTGTCCTTTGCTGTCGGCCGGTCAGGGCGCGGTTGCCTTCAGATAGTAGCGGTTGATCCATTCCGCGATCAGCGCGGGACGGGGATTGTCCTCGATCTCGATCTCGACGCCCCAGGTCAGCGTAAGCTCTGCCGGATTGCGCTGTTCCAGCGCGTTCAGGGTGAAATGCGCCCGGATCCGGGCCCCGGCGGGCACCGGCGAGACAAAGCGCAGACGGTTGAGGCCATAGTTGACGCCCCATTCGGCCCCTTCGATCTCGGGCTGGGCGTCATAGGCCATTGCCGACAGCATCGAGAGCGTCAGAAATCCATGCGCGATGGTGCCGCCGAACGGGGTCCGGGCGGCCTTTTCCGGGTCGACATGGATGAACTGGTGATCCTCGACGATATCGGCATGGGCGTCGATCATGGTCTGGGTGATGGTGAACCAGCGCGAGGTGCCGACGCGCTTGCCGGTCAGATCCCGCAGGGATTCGACGGTGTGCGCCATCAGGTGAACGCCCGTTCAAATAATGACGGTCCGGTCATCACGTTGATGCCGCCCGACACCGGAAGGATGGCGCCGGTCAGATAGCTGCCCCCGGCCCCGCAAAGGAATTGCAGGCAGGCGGCGATGTCTTCGGGGCGCCCGACCCGTTCCAGCGGCACGCCCTGCCCGACCTTGTCGCGCCGGCCGGGGTCGGCGGTGGCGAACGCGGTCATGTTCGACACGAACGGCCCCGGCGCCAGCGCATTGACGGTGATATGGTCGGGGCTGAGTTCCTTGGCCAGGATCTGCGTCAGGTGATGCACCGCAGCCTTCGAGGCGGCATAGCTGTAGGCGCCATCGCCCATCGGCACCTCGCCCATGACAGAGCCGACATTGACGACGCGGGCCGGATCGTCCGGCGTGGCGGCGGCGCGCAGCAGCGGCAGCAGGGATTGTGTCAGGTGGAACAGCCCGGCGACATTGACCGAAAACACCTTTTCCCAGGCATCATGCGGAAACTCGCCCAGCGGCGCGCCCCAGGTACGCCCGGCATTGTTCATCAGGATATGCAATGCGCCGGTGCGGCCCTGCACGGCCTCGACCAGCGCCGCGATACCGGCGGCGCTGCCGACATCGCCGGCGAATCCGGTGGCCGTGCCGGCCAGTTCCAGCGCGTTCAGTTCGGCGGCGGTCGCCAGGCATGATTCACCCTTGCGGCTGGCGATCAGCACATCCGCGCCCGCCGCCAACAGCCCGTGCGCGGCCATGCGGCCGATGCCGGTGGCCCCGCCTGTGACCAGCGCGGTCTTGCCTGTCAGCGAAAACAATGTGTCAGGGGTCATCGGCAATCTCTTTGCTGCGCCGCCAAGGATTGCGCCGCCGCGCCCGGATGACAAGGGCGAAACCGCGCGCGGCAAGTCGTCATTGACGCGGGCGCGCGGAATCCGGCAGATGCGGGTGGAATGAATGCAGGAGGATGCGATGCAGGCCCATGCAATGCTAAGCCACCAGGTCGGCGGGCCGGACAGCCTGCGCTGGGATGCGATAGAGATGCCGCAACCAGCCAGGGGCGAAGTGCGCATTGCCGTGCATGCGGCGGGTGTGAATTTTCCCGACACGATCATCATCCGCGATCTTTACCAGTACAAACCGCCGCGCCCTTTCGCGCCCGGCGGCGAGATCAGCGGCGTCGTCGATGCACTTGGCGAGGGCGTCAGCGAATTCGCGGTCGGCGACCGGGTGCTGGGGCTGCCGCTGTTCGGCGGCTTTGCCAGCCATGTCTGTGTCGCCCGGCACATGGTGCGCAGGATACCCGACGCGATGCCGTTCGAGGACGCGGCCTGTTTCGTGTTCACCTACGGAACCAGCTATTACGGGCTGAAGGATCGCGGCGACCTGAAACCCGGCGAAACCCTGCTGGTGCTGGGCGCCGCGGGTGGCATCGGGGCCTCGGCGGTGGAACTGGGGCGCGCGATGGGCGCGCGGGTGATCGCCGCCGTGTCGTCAGAGGAAAAGGCCGCGTTCTGCCGCGGGATCGGCGCCGATGTGGCGATTGTCTATCCGCGCGCGATGGACAAGGCGGCGCAGCGCGCGCTGGGGGCAGAGATCAAGGCCGCCGCGCCCGATGGCGTCGATGTGATCTATGACCCGGTGGGCGGCGATTACGCGGAACCGGCGTTGCGCTCGATCGCGTGGAACGGGCGCTATCTGGTGGTCGGCTTTCCGGCAGGCATCCCCACCATTCCCCTGAACCTGCCGCTGTTGAAGAACTGCCAGATCGTCGGTGTGTTCTGGGGGGCGCATACCGCGCGCGAGCCGGACCGCCACGCGCAGGAGATGGATGAGTTGTTCGCGATGTACCAGGCCGGCGATATCCGCCCGCGGATATCCGAATGCCTGCCGATGGAGCGCGCGCCAGAGGCGCTGCGGATGATCGAGGAGCGCCGCGCCCGCGGCAAGATCGTGCTTAAGCTTGCCACGCCGTAGGTCCGGGCCGGGCCGCCCTTTCATGCGTCGGGTCATGCGTCGGGCGGGGTCCAGTCGCTTTCGACAGACGCGCGGCGGCTGAGCCGAAGCGCAAGGCCGATGCTGACCCCCACGCCGATCGCGACCGTCAGGTCGACCAGCACGGTCAGCACCAGCGTCAGCACCAGAAGCGCGCGGTCACTTGCGCGCCCGCGTGCGTATCCGGCCCATCGGTGCGGCTCGCTCATGTTCCAGGCGGTCACCATCAGCAGCGCCGCCAGCGCCGGCATGGTCAGGTAACCGACAAGCGGCGCCGCGACCTGGATCACGACAAAGATCGTGACCGCGTGGATGATCCCGGCCACCGGCGTCTTGCCACCGGCGCGGACGTTGGTGGCGGTGCGCGCAATCGCACCCGTCGCCGGCAGGCCGGCGAACAGGGCGGACGCGATGTTGGTGATGCCCTGCGCCGTCAGTTCCGCATTGGGCCGGTGCTGTCCGCCGATCATCCGGTCGGCGACCATCGCCGACAAAAGCGATTCGGTGCCGGCCAGAAACGCGATCACCACGGCCGAGGGGAACAGTTCCACAAACCGCGCCAGGCTGATGTCGGGCAAGACCGGGACCGGCAGCCCCGACGGCAGGTCGCCAAAGCGCGAATGGATCGTGTCCACGTCCAGCGCGAAGATCGCGACCAGCGCCGACACCAGCGCCAGGGCGACGATAAGGCCCGGAAACCGCGGCGCGCGGCGGCGAAAGATGACAATCAGCACGATCGCCAACAGCGCGACACCCAGCGCCGAACCATTCAGCGAGGCGCGCGCGCCCCAGATCGCCTGCACCTTTTCCATGAAATCCGCCGGCATGGATGCGATGGAAAACCCGAAGAAATCCTTGATCTGGCTGGTCGCGATGACGACGGCGATGCCGATGGTAAAGCCGTTGACCACGGCTTCGGGGATATAGCTGATAAGGCGCCCGGCGCGGAAATACCCGGCAATCAGCAGCATGAACCCGGCCATGAACGTGGCCAGCACCAGCCCGTCATAGCCATGTTCGGCAATCACGCCGAACACGACCACGATGAACGCCCCGGTCGGCCCGCCGATCTGCACCCGGCTGCCGCCAAGCGCCGAAATCAGGAAACCCGCAACGATGGCCGTCGTCAGCCCGGCGCCGGGATCCGCGCCCGAAGCGATCGCGATGGCAAGACTGAGCGGAAGCGCAACCATGGCGACCGTGACCCCGGCCACGAAATCGGCCACGAACTGGCCGCGGTCATAGGTCTTCAGCGTTGTCAGGATCTTTGGCTGGCGCATCTTATTTCCACGAGAGGTCGCGCAGACTCTTCCGACATTGTCAGCCGGGATTCAATGCAAGGTTTTGCCCGCCTATCCTTCGTCGGGCAGAATGTGGTCGGCATAGGCCTGGCGCAGGGTCAGCTTGCTGACCTTGCCGGTGGCCGTCAGCGGCAGGTCGTCGACAAAGATGATGTCATCCGGCAGTTGCCATTTCGCCAGACGCGCCTCGAGATGTGCCCGAATGCCGGCAATGTCGGGATTTTCGCGGGCAGCGACGGCGATCAGCACCGGGCGTTCGTCCCATTTCGGATGCGGTACGGCGATCACCGCGCAATTGGCAATATCCGGGTGCCCCATCGCCATGTTCTCGACGTCGATGGAACTGATCCATTCGCCGCCCGATTTTATCAGATCCTTGGCGCGGTCGGTGATGTTCAGAAAGCCTTCGGGCGATATCGAGGCGACGTCGCCAGTGCCGAACCAGCCCTCGGCGTCGATCGCATCGGCGCTGGCGGCGGCGTTGTTGTAATAGCCCGACATGATGAAGGGACCGCGCACGAACAGCTCGCCCGTGGCAATGCCGTCATGCGGCAGCCGGTTGCCGGCCTCGTCGACGATTTTCAGATCGACCAGAAAGGCCCGGCGGCCCTGCGTGGATTTCAGCGCGATCTTTTCGGCGGCGGGCAAAGTTTCCATTTCCGGGGTGAGGATGCCCAACGTGCCGACTGGCGACATTTCGGTCATGCCCCAGGCGTGGCAGACGGATACGCCCAAATCCTCGAACCCCTGTATCATCGAGCTCGGCGCGGCGGATCCACCGACGATGACCTCGGCGAACCCCTTGGGGATACGGCCACGTTTCTTGATCTCGGCCATCAGGCCCAGCCAGACGGTGGGGACGCCTGCGGCGCAAAAGACACCTTCGGCATCCATCAGATCGAACACCGACGCGCCGTCCAGATGCGGCCCCGGCATCACCAGCGAGGTGCCCGTCAGGGGTGCGGCATGCGCCATGCCCCAGGCATTGGCGTGAAACAACGGCACCACGGGCAGCAGGCGTTTGCCGACGCGCAGGGCGTTTTGCAGCGAGATACCCGCCATCAGCCCGTGCAACACCTGGCTGCGGTGGCTGTACAGCACGCCTTTGGGATTGCCGGTGGTGCCAGAGGTGTAGCACAGCCCGGCGGCGGTGGTTTCGTCAAACTCCGGCCAGTCGAAATCGTCGCTCTGGGCGGCGAGCAGATCTTCGTAGCAATGCACGTTGCTCAGCGACGTCTGCGGCATATGCGCCGCGTCGGTCATGATGACATAGGCCATGTCGGGGAACTGCGGCGCCAGCTTTTCGACCAGTGGCACGAAGGTCAGATCAAGGAACATCGCCTTGTCCTGGGCGTGGTTGGTTATGTAGATCATCTGTTCGGCCGACAGGCGCGGGTTCATCGTGTGGCAGATGGCGCCAATTCCGGGAACAGCATAGTACAGCTCCATATGGCGATAGCCGTTCCAGGCCAGCGTGGCGATCCGGTCGCCGTTGTCCAGACCCAGCGCCAGCAGCGCCCTTGCCAGCTTGCGCGCCCGTTCCGCCATCTGCGCATAGGTTTCGCGGTGGATGCCGCCCTCGACCGTGGAAGAGATGATCTCGGTGCCCGGGTGCATGTCTTCGGCATAGGTCAGAATATCGGAAACCTTCAGGGGCCGGTCCATCATCATGCCGCGCATGTGCAAGTGTCCTTTGTTGCGGATTGGTGTGGGCGATGTTCCCCGCATGATGATCGGATCGCAAGCGTTAATTGGCGGGCGCTCGGCTTGTCTACCCGTGCAGGCGACCGCGCGGTCCGCCGGGCCGGACCGGCGCATTGACCCCGGGGCGGGCGTGGCGCAGGGTCGGGCAGCGACCAGACAAAGGGCCAAAGGGAGGAACGTGATGCGGCTTGAAACACTGCGAACGCCGGACGAGCGGTTCGACGGGCTGCCCGACTGGCCCTATGCACCGCACTATCTGGACGATCTGCCCGGGTATGACGGGCTGCGGGTGTATCATGTCGACGAGGGGCCGGCGGACGCCCGCGTGTTCCTGTGCCTGCATGGAGAGCCGACCTGGGCCTATCTCTATCGCCGGATGATCCCGGAATTTCTGGCCTCCGGCGCGCGGGTGGTGGCGCCGGATCTGGCGGGTTTCGGGCGGTCGGACAAGCCGGTCGAGGACGCGGTCTTCGGCTTTGACTTTCACCGCGATCTGCTGATCGCGCTGATCGAACGGCTGGATCTGCGCCGGATCACGCTGGTGGTGCAGGATTGGGGCGGGCTGCTGGGACTGACGCTGCCGCATCAATTCCCGGATCGCATCGACCGGTTGCTGGTGATGAACACGACGCTGGCGATCGGCGAACCGGCGGGCAAGGGATTTGCCGACTGGCGCGCCTATGTGGCGGCCAATCCCGATCTCGATGTCGGGCGGCTGATGGCGCGCACCTGCCCGCATCTGAGCGCCGCCGAGGCCGCCGCCTATGGCGCACCGTTTCCGGATGTGACCTACAAGGCCGGGGTGCGGCGGTTCCCGCAGATGGTGATGACCGAACCCGGAATGGACGGCATCGAACATTCAAGGCGCGCGATGGAATTTCTGTCAAACGACTGGCTGGGTGACAGTTTCATGGCCGTCGGCATGACCGATCCGGTGCTTGGGCTGCCGGCGATGACCAGGCTGCGCGGGGTGATCCGGGGCTGTCCCGAACCGATGGAAGTGGCGCAGGGCGGGCATTTCCTGCAGGAATGGGGCGCGCCGGTGGCGCGCGCGGCGCTGACCCAATGGGGCGACATATGAAGCTGCGGGCGCGACGCCGGGCAGTCGCGCTGTTGCGTTGGAAACCCTTTTGAAACCCGGAGCATGAGTGATGCAGGTATTTGATTTCTATTACGATTTCGGCAGCCCCAACGCCTACCTCGTGCACAAGGTGCTGCCCGGCATCGAGGCCCGGACCGGGGCCAGGGCGCGCTATTGCCCGATGCTGCTGGGGGGCGTGTTCAAGGCGACCGGCAACATCAGCCCGGCCTTTGCCGGGGTCAAGGGCAAGCTCGACTATCTGCGCCGCGAGATGGACCGCTTCGTGAACCGGCACGATGTGCCGTTCGTCTGGTCCCCGCATTTTCCGATCCTGACGATCCACCTGATGCGGGGTGCCGTATTCGCGCAAAGCCAGCCCTGGGAACGCGCCTATATCGACGCGGTGTTCAAGGCCTGCTGGGTGTCGGGCGACAATATGAGCGAGCCTGAGGTGATCGCCCGCGAACTGGCGGCAGAGGATTTGCCGGCGGCGGCGATCATGGCGGCGACCCGGGATGACGCGATCAAGGCGGCGCTGTTCGAGGCGACCGCCGCCGCCGTGGCGCGCGGGGTGTTCGGCGCGCCGACGATGTTTGTCGGGGAAGAGATGTTTTTCGGCAAGGATTCACTGGCGGAATTCGAGGCGGAACTGGTGGCGCGGGAGGGATAGGCCGGGGTTTGCGCCGCGCCGCGCGACAGGACGACCAAACGACTATCAGGCGAGGTTTTCCAGTATCGCGCGCGCCCGCGCAACAAGCGGTGCCGGGCGGCGGGTGGTCCGGGTGACGTTGACATGGGTGAAACTGCCGGTGGCGGCGGCGGTCGCGCCGGCGTTGCGGAAGATACTGATCCGGTAGCGGACCGAGCTGTTGCCCAGATCGGTGATCTTCAGCCCGGCCTCGAGCTGGTCGCCAAAGGTGATTTCCTCGAAATGGTCGCAGGCCGTCGAGACCACCAGAAAGACGGTTTCGGACGCGCCCAGATCAAGCAGGCCCTCGCGCACCAGAAAGGCCTGCACGGCAGTGTCGAACAACGTGTAATGCACCGCATTGTTCATGTGGCCGTAGATGTCGGTGTCGGCCCAGCGCATCTGAAGCGGTTCGAAATGGCTGTAGTCGCCGCGTGGATCGGGCTGCGGGCGCATTACGGATCGGGGCCGACGCGCACGAGCTGCTTGCCAAAATTGCCGCCTTCCAGCAATTGCAGGAAGGCCGCGGGGGCGTTTTCAAGGCCTTCGGCGCGGGTCTCGCGATAGTGGATGTCGCCGGATTTCACCAGCGGGCCGACCTCTGCCAGGAAATCGGGCCGACGGTTGGCGTGATCGAAGATGATGAAGCCCTGCACCCGCAGCCGGCGGGTCAGGATCATGCGCCAGGCCGCGGGCAGGCGCATGGCTTCCTCGGTCCCCTTGCCCGAATACCAGGCGATCATGCCGCAGATGGCGATCCGCCCGAAGGTGTTCATCCGCGGCAGCACCGATTCCAGCGTCTTGCCGCCGACGTTTTCATAATAGCAATCGACACCTTGCGGGGTCAGGGCCTTCATTTCCGCCGCCAGATCGGGATCGTGGTGATCGAGGCAGGCATCATAGCCAAGGTTCTCGACGGCATAGGCGCATTTTTCGGCACCGCCGGCGACACCGATGGTGCGCATCCCCTTGCGTTTGGCCAGTTGCCCGACGACGCTGCCGACCGCCCCCGTCGCGGCGGACACGACGATGGTTTCCCCGCCCTGCCCCTGCAGGATGTCGTTGAGCCCGACAAAGGCGGTGTGGCCGGGCATGCCGAGCACACCCAGCGCGGTCGAGATCGGCGCCAGCCCGGGATCGACCTTGCGGAATTCCTTGGCCTTGACGATGCCGTGGCTGGCCCAGCCGACGCGGCCGACGACGATCTCGCCGCTGGCGAAACCTTCGGCGTTCGAGGTCAGCACCTCTGCCACGACCTCGCCTTCCATGGTGCCGCCGATCGGGACCGGTTCGGCGTATGATTTGACGTCGTCCATGCGGCCACGCATGTAGGGATCAAGCGACAGCCAGATGCTGCGTACCAGCAACTGGCCCGGGCCCGGCGCGGGCAGGTCGGCGGTTTCCAGGCGGAAATTGGCGGCGGTCGGAACGCCCTTGGGGCGGCTGGCGAGGGCGATGCGTTGGTACTGGGTCATGGGTGTGGCCTTTTGGTTCGGGTTGATGCCAACCTAGCGGGGATTGACGGGGATTGTCAGGCCGGAAGTTGTGGCATTACGAATTCGTTCGAATTGCCGAAAACGGTGGGATGCCGCGCAAATGCCGCAGATTACAGGCGGACGGGACCAGATGCAAAGTACGGTTGTGCTTCACCAGATCGACAGCGGGCGCGAAGAGATCGCCTTTGAAACCGACAGGCTGATCGAGGCGCCGAACTGGTCGCCCTGCGGGCGCTTTCTGGTGGTGAACGGCGACGGGCTGATCTGGCGGCTGGATCTGGACGGCGCGCGCAAATTGGTCCGGATCGACACCGGACGGATCACGCATTGCAACAACGACCACGGGATTTCGCCCGACGGGCGCTGGCTGGTGATCTCCGACAGCCCGGGCCGGGGCACGTCAAGCATCTACCGGCTGCCGATCGGCGGGGGCACGCCGCAGCCGGTGACCGACAAGACACCGTCCTACTGGCATGGCTGGTCGCCCGATGGCGCGCGGCTGGCCTATACGGCGCGGCGGGACGGAGTGTTCCAGATTTGCACGATTGCCGTCACCGGCGGCGCGGAAACGGTGCTGACCCGGGGGCCGGGCCACCGGGACGGGCCGGATTATTCGGCGGACGGACAGTGGATCTGGTTCAACTCCGACCATCACGGCGGAACGCCGGACCTGTGGCGGATGCGCTGTGACGGATCGGACATCCAGCGAATGACGATGGATGATCGCGTCAACTGGTTTGCGCACCCCTCGCCGGACGGACGGCACGTGGTGTACCTGGCCTATCCGGCACATGTCACCGGCCATCCGCGCGGCGAGGACGTGGAACTGCGCGCGATGCCACCCGAAGGCGGCAGCCCGCGGGTGATCGCGGCCTTTCACGGCGGTCAGGGCACTATCAATGTGCCAAGCTGGGCCCCCGATGGCCGGCGCTTTGCCTATGTCCGCTATGCCCGGGCGTAAAGCCTATTGCAGGATGGACTTGCGCGGGTAGACCTGTGTCTGCACCGTGCCGTCGTCGAATATCAGTTCGATGATGACCTCATCGACCGATTGCAGCGGGAAGACCGCATAGGGCAGCCGGTCTTCGCCGATTTCGGAAAACACCGCGTCGCCCTCGCAGGGTTCGGTGACCCAGACGCGGGGCTTTTCGCCGTTGATGCGATAGCGGATCTGTTCCAGCCCGCAGCGATAGACCTCTAGCAGCGTGAAATACAGCAGGTCCTGCCCGTCGAATTCGCGCAACGAAACCCATTGCGGGGTGATCATCTGCAGGATCGGCTTGACCTCTGCCGCGCTGTTGAACTGGGCACCGGCCTGCAGCGGGGTGATCGCCAGCGCCGCCCCCAGGCAGATCGAGGAAATAGCCTTCATTTTGCACACTCCGTTTGAATTCGCGCCACACACGGCTTTTGACCGGTGTGAATTCAGCCTATAGTGGAGCAAAACAAACGACCGGGCAGCAGGATTATGGCCAACAATCGCCAACCATTCAACGTGATGATCGTCGGTCAGGCCGGGCGGTTGCAATACGAGGCGGTGCTGTTCGCGGCCAGCCTGCGCCATTGCGACCCGAATTTCGCCGGCCGCCTGATCGTCGCCGAACCCCAGCCCGGACCGCTGTGGAACAACGACCCCAGCATCCGGCAGCCAGAGGTGCGCGCGCTTCTGGAACAGCTGGGCGCCGAGATCGTTCCGTTCGAAAACCGGCTGTTCGGGCAGGCATATCCCGCCGGCAACAAGATCGAGGGGCTGGCGGCACTGCCCGCGGGCGAGCCGTTCGTGTTCTTTGACACCGACACGCTGATCACCGGACCGCTGAGCGAGGTGCCGTTCGATTTCGACCGCCCGTCGGCATCGCTGCGGCGCGAGGATACCTGGCCCACACCAGAGCTTTACGGCCCCGGATATCACGGCATCTGGGCCTCGCTTTATGACAAGTTCGGGCTGGATATCGGCCCGACGATAGACGCCAGCCAGCCAGAGGAATACTGGCAGCGCTACATGTATTTCAACGCCGGCTGGTTCTTTCACCGCTGCCCGCGCGAATTCGGCGCGCGCTTTGCCGAATATGCCGTCGCGGTGCGCGACGAGCCGCCCGAATCGATTGTCTGCCAGGAGATCTACCCCTGGCTTGACCAGATCGTGCTGCCGCTGGTGATCCATTCCTTCGGCGGCGGGCGTCATACCATACCCGAGGGTCTGCTGGACGGTGACGTCAGCTGTCACTACCGGGTGTTTCCGCTGCTTTATGCGCGCGAGAACGACCGGGTGGTGGATGTTCTGGAAACCGTGACGGCGGCCAACAAGATCAAGAAAGTGCTGAAAGGCTATGAGCCGATCAAGCGGATGATCTTTCAGCGGCGCGGGCACAGGGTGCGGGCGCTGTTCGATCGCGAGTTCCTGCCAAGGCGCGAACAGATGATCCGCAACAGGATCAAGCGCGAAAAGCTCTGGATGCGCTGAAGCGGTGCCTTTTCCATGTGGACCGGTGGCGTGGGGCCGGGTCCGTCCCTGTCATGTGGTCTTGCATCCGGCGCCCGGTTTTCGGATCGCGTTTGCAAAAACGCCTGCCCGGAGGGATTGCGCCGCCTTCGGCGTCGCCGCGGGGCCTCGCTGCGCTCGGCCCATCTGCAACAATTCGCGCCGCCCTTCGGGCCATGCCGCCGCTGGCCGGTCAATCCTGACGCCCGGACTCGCAGGCCGCGATGGCGTTGCGGCTTGAAATCCGGCGCGGGCGGGTCGATCTAAGGGCGTGAACGGATCAGGGAGAGCGATGATGCGTCGGTTTGCTTTGCTGCTGTTTTGTGCATTGGCAGGTGTGGCGGATGCCGAGACCCGGGTGCCGGCCAGCGAGACCGAGGTCAAGCTGAGCTATGCGCCGGTCGTGCGTGCGGTGGTGCCATCGGTGGTGAACATCTATGCCAGGCGGCTGGTTGCGGCGCGCGCCTCGCCCTTTGCCGATGACCCGTTCTTTTCGCAATTCTTCGGCAATCTCCACGCGAAACCCCGGCTGCAGAACTCGCTGGGTTCGGGCGTGATCCTGGGCGACCGCGGCATCGTGGTGTCGAACTACCATGTCGTCGGCGAGGCCACCGACATCCGCGTGGTCCTGGCGGACCGGCGCGAATATGACGCCGAACTGCTGCTGGCGGATGCCCAGACCGATCTGGCGATCCTGCGGCTGGTCAATGCACCGGATCTGCCGGGGCTGGACTTTGCCGACAGCGATCTGGTCGAGGTCGGCGATCTGGTGCTGGCAATCGGCAACCCGTTCGGCGTTGGCCAGACCGTCAGCAGCGGCATCATCTCGGCCGCCGCGCGCAGCGGTCAGGTCGGCGGGCGGCCGGGGTATTTCATCCAGACCGACGCGCCGATCAACCCCGGCAATTCCGGCGGGGCGCTGGTGGACATGACCGGGCGGCTGGTGGGGATCAACACGGCGATCGTCACGCGCTCTGGCGGATCGAACGGCATCGGCTTTGCGATACCGGCCAACCTGGTGCACCAGTACGTGACCCAGGCCGAGGCCGGCCAGAGCGAACTGACGCGGCCCTGGGCCGGGCTGACCGTGCAACCCATCGACGGGCCGCTGGCAGAGGCGCTGGGGCTGGATCTGCCGCAGGGCGTGCTGATCAGCGCGCTGCACCCCGCCAGCCCGTTTGCCCGGGCCGGGCTGAAGGTCGGCGATGTGGTGACGGCGATTGGCGGCCTGCCGGTGGATGGCGGCCCCGAGATGCAGTTCCGGCTGCTGACGCTGGGTATCGGCACCGAGACCGAGGTGGCGTACTTGCGGGATTTCGAACCGCGGGTCGCCAAGGTCGCGCTGGCCCCCGCCCCCGAGGATCCGCCGCGCGAGTTGCTGACGGTCACAGCGCGCAGCGTGCTGAACGGGCTGAGCGTGGCCAATGCCAACCCGGCGCTGATCGCCGAACTGGGCCTGCCGTTCGAGACCACCGGCGTGGTCGTGACCGGGGTCGAGGGCGTGGCCACCCGTTCGCGGCTGCGGGTCGGCGATGTGCTGGTGCGTATCAACGGCGCCCAGATCGGGCGCAGCGGCGACGTGGACGCCATCGCGGCGGCGCGGGTCGCGCGTTTCGAGATCGAGTTCGAGCGCGGCGGCCAGCGGGGCGTGATCCGGCTGAGCAACCGGTGATGGCGCGCCTTTCGGGTTGACCCTTTGCCAGGATTTCGGGCGCAATCGGTGCCAGGCTTCGCAATTAAGCGTTCATTGTCAATGTATTGAATGAAACCCGGAAATCCGGTTTTCCGGAAATCCGGTATTTCCGACGCGGTATTTTCCTGCCGGCGCTTGGCGCGGATCCGGGCTCTGCCGGCCGGCGCTTGGGCATTGTCGGCCCCCGCGCGATGGCCTACACCGAAATGGAAATTCTTATCGGAGGCCCGAATAATGAGCGAACCCCACGACTATGGCTTTGACACGCTGCAAGTACACGCAGGTGCGCGCCCGGACCCGGCAACCGGCGCGCGACAGGTGCCGATCTACCAGACGACAGCCTATGTGTTCAAAGACGCCGATCACGCAGCGGCTTTGTTCAATCTGCAGGAAGTGGGCTATATCTATTCGCGCCTGACCAATCCGACCGTGGCGGCGCTGGCCGAACGGATCGCAGCGCTTGAAACCGGCGATGGTGCGGTATGCTGTTCGTCCGGCCACGCCGCGCAGATCATGGCGCTGTTCCCGCTGATGACGCCGGGCTGCAACGTGGTGGTCTCGACCCGGCTTTACGGCGGCACGGTGACCCAGTTCAGCCACACCATCAAACGCTTTGGCTGGGAAGCGAAGTTTGTCGACTTCGACGACCTCGGGGCGGTGAAGGGCGCGATAGACGAAAAGACCCGCGCGATATTCTGTGAATCCATCGCCAATCCGGGCGGCTATATCACCGATCTCGATGCCATCGGCAAGATTGCCAACGACGCCGGGCTGCCGATGATCGTCGACAACACCAGCGCCACGCCCTTCCTTTGCCGCCCGATCGAGCATGGCGCCACGCTGATCGTCCATTCGACGACGAAATACCTGACCGGCAACGGCACCGTCATGGGCGGCTGCGTCGTGGATTCGGGCGATTTCGACTGGTCGGCAAGCGACAAGTTTCCGTCGCTGTCGCAACCCGAACCCGCCTATCACGGGCTGAAATTCCACGAGACGTTCCAGCACCTAGCCTTCACCTTCCATTCCATCGCCATCGGCCTGCGCGACCTTGGCATGACGATGAACCCGCAGGCCGCGCATTACACGCTGATGGGGATCGAGACGCTGAGCCTGCGGATGCAGCGCCATGTCGAGAATGCCGAGAAGATCGCGGCGTGGCTGGAAAAACACGACGCCGTCGAGGCGGTCACCTATGCCGGGCTCAAATCCTCGCCCTATTTCGACCGGGTCGCCAAGATTTGCCCGCGCGGGGCCGGCGCGCTGTTCACCGTGGCGCTGAAGGGCGGCTATGATTCCTGCATCAAGATGGTCGACAGCCTTGAGTTGTTCAGCCATGTCGCCAACCTGGGCGACGCGCGCAGTCTGATCATTCATTCGGCCTCGACCACGCACCGTCAACTGACCGCCGAACAGCAGATCGCCGCCGGCGCCGCACCGAACGTGGTGCGCCTGTCGATCGGGATCGAGGATGCCGATGACCTGATCGCCGATCTCGACCAGGCGCTGAACAAGGCCGCCAGCTAGGCCGCAAGACTCGCCCGTCGCGCCCGAAAACCGCGCGCGACGGGCCTGCACGCGTCATTTCCCGTGAGAGGGCCATTGTAGCCCGGTTAAGGGAAGATCAACTTGTTTGTATTTGATTGGGCGCCGGGGGCCGCTGTGCCGCGCGTTCTTAACCTTTCGTTAATATTCTCAGGTTCAGTTTGCCCGGGCAAAGGATCATCATGCCCGTTTCATCTGACCCGTCCATATTCGTCCCGGTCCCGTTTATCGACGCGCTGTCGCATGCCAACAGCATCGAGACGGTGATTTCCGTGGCAGCCGACTGGCTGCCCCGGCTGATCCCGGCGGCGCGCAGTTCGATCGGGTTCCTGGACGGTGACAAGCTGATCAACAGCGTCTCGCGCACCGATGGCATGGCCGACCCGGTTTTCGAGAAATCGCGGATCTGGCACCTGACATGGCGCGAAAAGGTTCTGCTGGCGGGCACGCCGGTGATCCTTGACGAAACCGCGATGCGCGACGCAAGGACAGAGCCGCTGACGAAACTGCTGGATTCCGGCATCCGGTCGTTGGCAATCGCGCCGATGCTGGGGGGCGAAGAATGCGTGGGCACGCTGTCGCTGGGCAGTCGCGAACCCGACGGCATCAGCGAGGACGACGCGCTGGCGCTGGTCAGTTTCGGGCGCTGGATCGCCAGCCAGGCCCGGCTGATGCAGCAGGCCCGCAACACCGCACGCCTGTCGGAAACCGACACGCTGACCGGGCTGGCCAACCGCGCGCGCCTGATGCGGGTGCTGGACGGGCCGGGCACGCTGCACAAACCCGATTCAGAGGGCAACGTGATTGGCGTGATGCATGTCGATCTCGACCATTTCAAACAGGTCAACGACACGCTGGGCCACGGCGTCGGCGACGCGATCCTGCGGCACGCAGCGCGCGCGATGCAATCGACCGTATCGGGCAAGGATCTGGTGGCGCGTGTCGGCGGCGACGAATTCGTGATCGTGACCCGGACCGACCCCGCCGGCCACCACCTGGCCAATCTTGCGACTGAAATCACCCGGGCGGTCAGCCAACCGCTGCGGATCGGCGATGTCGAGGCGCGCGTCGGCACCAGCATCGGCACCGCCATGTCCAGCGGGACGGTGCGCAGCGCCGAACGGCTGATCGGCAATGCCGACATCGCGCTTTACGAGGTCAAGCGCAGCGGTCGCGGCGGCGTGCGCGCCTTTGCCGGCGAAATGCGCATCGCCTGCGAACGCCGGACGCGGCTGTTGGCCGATCTGCGCGACGCCGTCGAATCGCGCTGCTTCGTGCCCTATTTCCAGCCACAGGTTTCAATGGCGACCGGCCATTTCAGCGGATTCGAGATGCTGGCGCGCTGGCCGCACCCGTCGCTCGGGCTGATTGATCCGGCGGATTTCATCGAATTGTCCGCAGAAGCCGGGCTGACCGATCAGATCGACAGCATCGTGCGCGCCAAGGGGCTGGCCGCCATCCGCCAGTTGCGCGCCGACGGCTGGGATACGCCGAAGATGTCGTTCAACGCCTCGGCGCGCACGCTGGGCGATCCCGATCTGCTCGACAGCCTGTTGTGGGAGGTGCTGCAACAGGGGCTGGCCCCCGAGGATCTGGTGGTGGAAGTCCGCGAAACCGACCTGATGGCGCAGGGCAGCGAGCAGGCATTCACCAATATCAACGCCCTGTCCGACGCCGGGTTCGAGGTGGAACTTGATGATTTCGGTTCGGGCTATTCGGCGATGTCGAACCTGTCCCGCCTTTCGATCAGCGCAATCAAACTCGACCGTTCGATGATTTCGCTGCTGCCGGACGAGCGCGCCGAAACCGTGGTGCGCGCGATTATCGCAATGGCCAAGGAACTTGACCTGAACGTCACCGCAGAAGGCATTGAAACAACGGCGCAATATGCGCTGATTCGCGGTCTTGGCTGTGACGTTGCGCAGGGCTATGGCGTGTCCCGGCCCTTGCCGCTGCACGGGCTGATCGCATTCATGAAAGGGTACGGTCAGGCGCCGATCCGGCTTGCCGAGGCGCATCTCTGCGCCAGCCAGGTCGGCGGCGTGGAATAGCGGATCGCACCGGGCCCGCGGCAGTCAAACCGGGGATGGCGGTGCTATGACCCGGAGAGGGCGAAAACCATCGTGACCTGGGCCTGCGTCGAGACTTCGCCCGCGGCCACCGGAACCGCCTCTGCCATCGTCGCCATTCGGCCCAGCATTTCGGGTCGGGGGGTGGCGCTGCCGGATTCGCTCAGTTCCAGAACCGCCCCAAGCGTCAGGCCCGCTGCCTCTGCGTACAGGCGGGCCTTGCGCATCGCCTCTGCCACCGCCGCGCGGCGCGCCTGATCCTGAACCGGGCCGGCATCCTGCAGGCCGAAGGTCAGGCCCTGGAACGTGTTGGCGCCGTTCTGAACCACCGCATCCAGAATTCCGCCAAGCTTTTCAAGGTCGCGCACCCGCACCGTCACCGTATTGCTGGCCTGATAGCCCGATATCCTTGGCCGGCTGCCAGAGGTTGTGCGGTTGTCCCAGACCGGTTGCAGCGACAGGTTGCTGGTCTGCATGTCGCGCCCCTCGACGCCGGCCTCGGTCAGCAACGCCAGCGTGGCGGCCGTCGCACGCGAGGTTTCGGCAAGCGCCTCGGCGGCGGTGGCGGCCTGTGCCAGCGCGCCCATGCTGATCGTGGCCATGTCCGGCTGGCTGTCGACCACGCCGACGCCGGTCACGGAAAGCCGGCCCGGCGTCACATCCTCGGCCGCCGCATGTCCGGCCCAAAGCAGGGCAAGCACGATGAATATCTGTCGCATTCCAACTCCGTCACTTGATCGCAAACAGCCTGCACCCGCGATCCGGCAGGCAGCAAGGTAAAAGCGCCGTGTGCCGCTTTCCCTCGGCGGAAACCTGCTATAGGTTTGAAACAGGCCCAGCGAGACTCCAAGCGGCCATAAAGTCTGTGATAGATCAAGCGGATGAAGCCGAACTTTGCCCTTAACCTGAGCCACGATGGCATCAGCCTTCTGCACCGGGCCAAAGCCGGCTGGCTGCGCGTCGGCGGCGTGGCGCTGGATGATCCCGATCTTGGGCAACACCTGAAGCTTTTGCGCCGGACCGCTGCCGATCTGGAAAGCGGCGGGTTGACCAGCAAGCTGGTGATTCCGAATTCGCAGGTTCTGTACACCGAGATCGAGGTGCCCGGCCCGGACAGGAACGCGCGCCTGTCGCAGATCCGTGACGGGCTGGTCGGGCTGACGCCCTATGATGTCGACGATCTGGTGTTTGACTGGCGCCTGGCGGGCACACGGGCGCAGGTGGCGGTTGTCGCGCGCGAGACCCTGAGCGAGGCAGAGGCGTTCGCGGCGGAGTTTCGGTTCAACCCGATCTGTTTCGTCGCGATCCCGGTGGATGACGTGTTTGATGGAGAGCCGTTTTTCGGCCATTGCAAACATGCCGACGCGTTGCTGGTGGACGGCGAGACGATAGAGCCGGACACGGAAAAGATGGTGGTGCTGGGCGACAAGACGCCCCGCGCCAGGCCGGCTGGCGAAGACAAGGTGCTGTTGTTGTCGCAACAGGCGGATGGCGACGAACCGGCGGACCCTGCCGGTCAGGCGGATGCCGCCGGGGAAAAACCCCGCGCCCGGTCCAAGGCCAATTCGAAGGCCAATTCGAAGGCCGGTGCCAAGGCCGGGTCAAAAGCCAAATCAAAGCCAAAGCCCGAGACCAAATCCGAAGCGCCGGAGCCCGAGACCGAAACCGGAACCGTTGCGATCACCTTCACGTCACGACGCGCCACCGCCAAGCCGATAGAGCCGCTGCCGCCGCCCGCTCCGCGCATCACGCCGCGCGCGCGCGCTGCCGACACCGCGCTGGATATCGACGATATCCCCGACATGCCCGCCTGGCGCAGCACCAATGGCCACGCCCCCGCGCCGATGCCGGTGACTGCGGCCCATGCCGCCGATCTGGACGAACCGGTCGACCGCAAGCGCGTGGCGCGCGACAAGGCGCTCGCGGCGGGCACGGCAATTGCCGGCACGCTGGGCAAGCTTGGCAAGGGCGCGGCCAACGGAATGCAGGCAAGCCGCAACCGGCAGGCCGCCATCGCGGCCTCGGCGACCGAAGCCGACGCGATGACGGTATTCGGCGCGCGCGGCGGAACCGTGACGCGCGGCAAACCGCGCTACCTGGGGCTGATGCTGACGGTTCTGCTGTTGCTGGCGCTGGCGGTGCTGGCACTTTGGTCGACCTATTTCCTGGGCGACCGGCAGATCGCCCTGCCAGGCCCCGATCCTGCCGCACCGCAGATTGCCGCCGTCGATCCGGTCCAGACCATCGTCGATGCACCTTTGGCAGAAACAGAGCTTGAGCCGGAACCCGAGCCTGCGGCGGTCGATACCATCCAGACGCCCGAACCGGTGAACCCCGATCCGATCACGGCGGCGGTCGAAGAGGCGCTGAGCGATCCCGCGCTGCCACTGGAAGACCCGGCGGGCGCAATCGCGGATGCCCCCGAAATGTCGGGCGCTGCGACAGAGACGGAAACCGGCCCCGACGCGACCGCCCTGGCAATGCCGGAACCGGACCCCGAGGAAGCCGCCGACGCGGGCCTTGAAACCGCGATGTTGCAGCCCGCCGGCGAAACACCGGCGATGCAGCCGGCCCCCGATCAGGTGACGCAACCGCCGCCCACGCGGGCCGAGGCCGAAACCAGCTATGCCGCCACCGGAATCTGGCAGCTTGACCCGGAACCCCTGCCCGGGCTGGCGGGGGGCGACCGGCTGGAAGATATCTATGTTGCCTCGATCGACCCGGTCGTCACGTCGCAGGATGCGGTGGCGCTGCCCGATGCCGGTTCGCTGACCAACGACCTGCGCCCCGATGCTCTGCGCCCGCCGGCCGCGCTGGGAATAACCTTTGATCTTGATGCGCGCGGGCTGGTGCGCGCCTCGCCCGACGGCACCCTGTCGCCGGATGGTGTGCTGGTCTATTCCGGTGTGCCCGCCGTGGTGCCCGGCATTCGCCCGGGCGCCGCGGGCAGCGAACAGGCCGCCACACCTGGCGGCGAGAACCTGGACCCCGAAACCGAACGGCTGCGCCAGATCAGGCCGAAAATCCGCCCGGACACGTTGCAGGAAACCAACGAGCGCTCGCGCCTTGGCGGGTTCTCGATAACCGAACTTGCCGGGATCCGCCCCGCGATCCGCCCGCGCTCGATTCAGGAAGCAGCAGAGGCGGACCTTCAGGAGGAAGTCGCGCAGGCGGAAGAACCCGAGCCCGAGTCCGATGCCGAAAGCGCCACCGATCTGGCGGTGGTGGCGTCGCTTTCGCCGAAACTGCGCCCGTCCGATTTTTCCGCGACCGTCGAAAAGGCGCTGCAAGAGGCGGCCCAAAGCCCGTCCAAGCCCGACCCTGCCCCCGATCAGGCGATTGCGGCGGCGCGGGTGCCGTCGATTCCCAGCACCGCCTCGGTCGCCAAACAGGCAACCGAACGCAACGCCATCAACCTTAGCAAGGTCAACCTGATCGGCGTCTACGGCTCGCCGTCGGACCGGCGCGCGCTGGTGCGGCTGAAGTCGGGCCGTTACATCAAGGTCGAGGTCGGTGACCGCGTCGATGGCGGCCGCGTCGCGGCAATCGGCGACGACGAATTGCGCTATGTCAAAGGCGGGCGCAACATCACGCTGAAGATGCCCAAGGGCTGATCGCCCGCATGGCCGCGCGGCGCATCTGAACCTGCCAAGGAAATACCGCCCGGCCATCCCCTGGCCGAGCGGTATTCATGCCGTGAGCGGCAGGTTATTCGGCAGCGTCCAGCACGCCGCGCGCGATCTGGTCGGCCTCGATCGATTCGAACAGAGCCTTGAAATTGCCCTCGCCGAACCCGTCATCCCCCTTGCGCTGGATGAATTCGAAAAAGATCGGCCCGATCACGGTTTTCGAGAAGATCTGCAACAGGATGCGGGTTTCGCCGCCGTCCACCACGCCTTCGCCGTCGATCATGACGCCGTGTCTCATCATCGCCTCCTTGGGCTCTGAATGGCCGACGACACGCTCGTAGCTGAGGTCGTAATAGGCTTCGGGCGGGGCCGGCATGAAGCGGATGCCGCGCCGCGCGATCTCGTCCACCGAGGCGTAGATATCCTGTGCGCCCACGGCGATATGCTGAATCCCCTCGCCGTTGTAGCGTTTCAGATATTCGACGATCTGGCCCTTTTCGCCGCGATCCTCGTTGATCGGAATGCGGATGCGCCCGCAGGGCGACGTCAGCGCGCGGCTGAACAGCCCGGTGAACTTGCCCTCGATATCGAAAAAGCGGATTTCGCGGAACCCGAAGACCTTGCCGTAGAATTCGAACCAGACATCCATGTTGCCCTTGTGGACATTGTGGGTCAGGTGATCGAGATAGTAGAAACCCACGCCATCCGGATGCGCCTTGCTGATCCAGTCGAATTCCTCGTTGTAGGGCGAGGTGTCGTAATACTGGTCGATGAAATAGATCAGCGACCCCCCGATACCGACAATCGCGGGCACGTCCATGGTCTTGCCGTGGCCATCATACCGCTTGGCCCCCTGGGCGACCGCGTGGGCGAAGGCGTGATCGGCATCGACAACGCGCCAGCCCATAGACGGGCAGCACGGCCCGTGTTCGGTGACAAAACGCATCGCGTGGCTGTCGGCCTCGGCATTGATGACATAGGTGATATCGCCCTGCTGCCACAGTTCGATCGCCTTTGTCTTGTGGGTCGCGGTGTGCTGATAGCCCATCTTCGTGAACAGGTCGCGCAGCTCTTGCGGATCGGGATGGGCGAATTCGACAAACTCGAACCCGTCGGTGCCTGCCGGGTTCTGTTCGGAAATCGTCGCTTTCGGGGCGTCATGCGGAAACGGGCCCATGGAACTGTCCTTTCAGGTTCGGATTTGTCGCGGATTATAAGCCGGATTCGCCGGGGTTTCTGCGCATTGTCATGCCTTTCATCACGAAGTTGTGCGGATAATTGACATTCCTGGATAATTCTGCGCATAAAATCCGCATGCCGCTTGATGAAACCGACAAACGCCTGCTGGCCGCGCTGCAGAAAGACGCGCATCTGACGGCCGAGGCCTTGAGCCAGATTCTGAACCTGTCGCCCAGCCAGGCCGGCCGGCGGCGGCAGCGGCTGGAGGCAGAGGGCTATATCGACGGCTACACCGCGCGGCTGCGCCCCGAACGGCTGGGCCTGACCGTGCAGGCCTTCGTGCAGGTGCAGATGGCCACGCACGAGCCCGAGAAAGTGCGCACCTTCGCGCGCATAGTCGCCGCCCGGCCAGAGATCGTCAGCGCCTGGACCCTGACCGGCGATGCCGATTACCTGTTGCGGGTCTATGCCGAGGATCTGGCGGCGCTGAATGTGCTGATCCATCAGGTGCTGTTGCCCCAGCCCGCCGTCGCCCGGGTGCAAAGCCAGATCGTCATGGATCAGTTCAAGGCCGACGCGCCGCTGCCCACCTGACCAGAACCGGGTAACCGCACGCAAAAATCGGTGCCCGCGACGTTTCAGGTGCTTAAGTTTCCCGACGTCCGCCCCTATGCTGGGCGCAACCCGAAAAAGGACCCCGACCCGCATGGAAGGCCTGCTTTTCCAAGCCACGATCTACCTCGCCGCCGCTGTCATCGCGGTGCCGATTGCGGCGCGGCTCGGGTTGGGATCGGTGCTTGGCTACCTGGCCGCCGGTCTGATCATCGGCCCGGTGCTGGGGCTGGTCAGCGATCAGCCCAGCGAGTTGCAGCATTTTGCCGAATTCGGCGTGGTGATGATGCTGTTCCTGATCGGGCTGGAACTGGATCCGCGCACGCTGTGGGACATGCGGCACCGGCTGTTCGGGCTGGGCGTTCTGCAGATACTGGTCACCGCGACGCTGATTTCGGCGGGCGCGGTCCTGCTGGGCCAGCCACCCGCCGCCGCCATCGCCATCGGTCTGATCTTTGCGCTGTCGTCAACCGCGATCGTGTTGCAGACGCTCAGCGAGATGGGGCTGATGCGCACCGGTGGCGGGCGGTCGGCGTTTTCGGTGCTGCTGAGCCAGGATCTGGCGGTGATCCCGATGCTGATCCTGCTGCCGCTGCTGGCCTTTCGCGCCACGCCCAGCCTTGCGCCGGATGGATCGGTGCAGCGCCCGCTGAACCCGGCTGTCGGCACCGGCCCCGAGATCGACCACAGCCTGTCGCTGGTCGAGGGATTGCCCGGATGGGGGGCGACGCTGGTGACGCTGGGCGCGGTGGCCACGGTCATATTTGCCGGCATCTATCTGACCCGGCCGCTGTTCCGGTTCATCCATGCCGCGCGCCTGCGAGAGATGTACACCGCCTTTGCCCTGCTGATCGTCATCGGAATCGCCTTTCTGATGACGCTGGTCGGTCTGTCGCCCGCGCTTGGCACATTCCTTGCAGGGGTTGTGCTGGCCACATCCGAATTCCGCC
>JAJDOB010000079.1 GCA_022340385.1 Rhodobacter sp. | reverse complement strand
ATGCTGGGGCTGGTGATGGGGCTGGGGCGGTTGTCCGGGCAGGTGGCCGCCGCCTGGCTTGGTCATGCGCTGCTGATCTTCTGGTCGGCGGTGCTGGGCATGATCGGCGCGCTGATCATCGCCGCCGCGCCGACGCCCGCGGTGGCGATCATCGGCGTGTCGGTCACTGCGCTGGGCATGGCGGTCATCGTGCCCTCGGCCAATTCGATGCTGGGCGCGCATGTAAGCGAGGCCCAGCGCAGCCACGCCCTGTCGCGGGCGTGGATGTTCGGGATATTCGGGTTTTTCGTCGGTCCGACGCTGATGGGCGGGATTGCCGAGTGGTTCGGCCTGCGCGCCGCCTTCGTCGCCATCGCGCTGGTGATCGCTCCGGTCCTGCCGGCCGTGCTGATCATGGAGCGTCAGACAAGGCCCAGGCCGAAACAGGCGTAACCGACAGCGGGGCGGCGCGGCAAGGGGCGTCGGGAACCGCAGCCCTTGCGACCGGTACGTTTCAGTCTGCCAACGGGTCGCAACGCGGGCGGCCCAAGACACAGGAATGTCCAGACAAGCCGATCCGCCTTCAGGCAGGCGCGGTGGTTCGAAGCGTCGGATTCCAGTCCCTAGCCGCGGCCCACCCATTCACCTTCGAACCCTTGCGGGATCAGCAGCACGTCACGATCCAGATCCTGCACATTGCGGCGCCCGCACAGCGCCATCGACACATCCAGTTCCTTGTGAATCACCTCCAGCGCCTGGGTGACACCGGCCTGTCCCAGTGCGCCCAGCCCATAGATGAAGGCGCGGCCGATATAGGTGCCCTTGGCCCCCATCGCCAGCGCCTTCAGCACGTCCTGGCCGCTGCGGATGCCGCTGTCGAGATGCACTTCTACCTTGTCGCCAACCGCATCCATGATCTCTGGCAGCGCCCGGATCGAGCTGAGCGCACCGTCCAGTTGCCGCCCGCCGTGGTTGGAAACGATGATCGCGTCGGCCCCGACGCCCAGCGCCATTTTCGCGTCTTCGGCGTCCAGGATGCCTTTCAGGATCAGCGGTCCGCCCCAGGCCTTCTTGATCGCCTTCACCTTGTCCCAGTCAAGCCGCGGATCAAAGCTTTCCGCCGCCCAGGAGCTCAGCGAGTTGAGGTCGCTGACGCCGCTTGCATGGCCGACGATGTTGCCGAAACTCTTGTGTTTCGTACGCATCATTTCCATCCCCCAACCCCATTTGGTCGACAGATCCAGCAGGTTGGCGAGGTTCGGCTTGAACGGCACGGTCAGTTTGTTCTTCAGATCCTTGTGCCGCTGGCCAAGGATTTGCAGATCGAGCGTCAGGACAAGCGCCGAACACTTCGCCGCCTTGGCGCGGTCGATCATGCCCTGCACGAAGGCCTCGTCGCGCATCACGTATAGCTGGAACCAGAACGGTTTGGTCGTGGCCTCGGCGACGGCCTCGATGGAACAGACCGACATCGTGGACAGGGTGAAGGGTACCCCGAATGCCTCGGCGGCCTTTGCCGCAAGAATCTCGCCATCGGCATGCTGCATCCCCGTCGCCCCGACCGGGGCCAGCGCCACCGGCATCGCCACGTCCTGACCGATCATCTGGCTGGCGATCGAGCGGCCTTCCATATTGACCGCCACGCGCTGCCGCAGGCGGATCTGGTCGAAATCGCTGGAATTTTCGCGAAAGGTCTGTTCGGTCCAGCTGCCGGATTCGCAGTAGTCGAAAAACATCTTGGGCACCCGGCGTTTGTAGATGCGCTTGAGGTCCTCGATTTCGGTAATGACGGGCATGGGGTGCGCCTTTCGCTTCAGAGGTCAGGTCGGGTTACCAAGTCGCGCCCGCTTGCGCAATCCGCGCAATAATAGAAGGGCGCGCCGGTATATGCCTAGCCTACAGGTGCAGACGGTCCAAAGCGGACGTCAAGCCCCGGCAGGTCGATTCCTTCCAGCGTGGTCACCCAGCGCCCGCCCGCCGAAAGCGGCGCCGCGTCGGTCAGGGTGCCGGTGGTCACCACCTCGCCGGCGCGCAGCGGTTCGGCCTGCGGATCCTGCGCCAGCGTGTCCAGCAAAAAGCCAAGCGCGGCCAGCGGGCCATCCAGCACATCGGTGCTGTGGCCGTGCAATTCCGTACCGTTACTGCCGCGCAAGGTTACGCTGAAATCCGACAAGACCTTTGGATCCATCGACGCCATCGCCACCCGCGGACCCACGAACAACGCGCCGTGCAGCCCAAATCCGGCTGCGCAATCCGCGCCGGTGAATTTCCAGCCGGGGAAGGGCGAGAACACGATCTCGAACCCATGCGCGACCCAGTCGATGCAATCGGCGATCTGCGCCTGGCTCATCCCGGCAATTGGCGCGTGTTTCAACCCAAAGATGATTTCCGGTTCAATGCGTGGCTCTGTCAGTATCGGCAAGGGCACGGTCGCGGGCAGGGCCGGCAGATCATGCAGGGTGTGGCGGTAGACATGGCCCCACATCGGACCGGTCACGCCATAAAGCGACCAGATCGTGCGGTTGGTGAATCCGATCTTGCGGCCCACCGTCGTTTCGCCCCGTGCGCGGCGCATTGCCGTGACGTGATGCGCGATCCGATAGGCGCAGCTGGTCGGAAAGTCGTCAAAGCGCGAACACAGGGGCGCCAACTGGCGCTTTGCGTCATAGGCCGCCAGCAGGTCCGCGGCCAGCCCGGCCTCGTCGGGTATTGGCTTTGCCTCGCCGGTCAAGCCCGATGCGCCCCGTCCGCCAGCGAACGCACGAAATCCAGCACTTCGGATACCGGCTTGCCCGCTGCAATCTCTGCCACGATGGCAGACCCGACCACGGCTCCGTCGGCCACCGATGCGATGGCCTTCGAGGTTTCGGGCGTGCGGATGCCGAAGCCGACGATCACCGGCAGATCGGTATGCGCCTTGATCCGGGCCACTTCGGGGCCAACATCCCCGGCCTCTGCCGCCGCGGCGCCGGTGATCCCGGTGATCGAGACGTAATAGACGAAACCCGATGTATTGGTCAGCACCTTGGGCAGGCGCTTGTCATCGGTGGTGGGCGTGGCCAGGCGAATGAAATTCAACCCCGCCTTTTGCGCCGGGATACACAGTTCTTCGTCCTCTTCGGGCGGCAGATCGACGATGATCAGCCCGTCGATGCCCGCCGCCTTCGCCTCTGCCAGGAACCGGTCGACGCCGCGCGAATAGATCGGGTTGTAATAGCCCATCAGCACGATCGGTGTGGTGTCGTCGGATTTGCGGAACTCCGCTGCCATCGCAAGGGTCTTTTGCAGGGTCTGCCCGGCTTCCAGCGCGCGTTGCCCGGCCAGCTGAATCGTCGGCCCGTCCGCCATCGGATCGGTAAAGGGCAGGCCCAGTTCGATGATGTCGACCCCGGCGGCGGGCAGGCCCTTGACGATTTCAAGCGAGGTCGCATAGTCGGGATCGCCGGCCATGACATAGGCGACGAATGCCTTCTGCCCGGCGGCCAGAAGGTCTGCGAATTTGGCGTCGATCCGTGTCATGGGAACCCCCGTTGCTCAGCCAGAGTGATGTGCCTCAGAAGTACCATGGAAATCAAGCGGTCTTGCCGGCCGGGGGCAGGCGGGTGGTCCCGAAACTGCCGGATCGGAAATTTCGGAACGGTTCTGCACCCCGTCGGGGTTGTTTCCCTGTGATCCCGTCGTATCCCCATGCGCGCGCGCTTGCGAAGGGGCGCGGCGCGCGGTAGAGGCTGCGCGACTTGCACAAAGGACGTTTGCATGGGTTTCAAGACCGGGATCGTCGGGCTGCCGAATGTCGGCAAATCGACGCTGTTCAATGCGCTGACCCGCACCGCCGCGGCGCAGGCCGCGAATTTTCCGTTCTGCACGATCGAGCCCAATGTCGGTGCGGTCGCGGTGCCGGACGAACGGCTGGACAAGCTGGCGGCGATTGCCAAATCCAAGGCGATCATTCCGACACAGATGACTTTTGTCGACATCGCCGGGCTGGTCAAGGGCGCCAGCAAGGGCGAGGGGCTGGGCAATCAGTTCCTGGCCAATATCCGCGAATGCGACGCCATAGCCCATGTGCTGCGCTGTTTCGAGGGCGGCGATGTGACCCATGTCGAGGGCCGTGTCGATCCGGTTGCGGATGCCGAAACCATAGAAACCGAACTGATGCTGGCCGATATCGAAAGCATCGAAAAGCGCCTGCAGGGTCTGTTGCGCAAGGTGCGCGGCGGCGACAAGGATGCCTTGCAGCAGGAACGCCTGCTGAAATCCGCCCTGACGGTGCTGGAACAGGGCCAGCCCGCGCGCACGGTCGAGGTCGATGCCGAAGACGCCAAGGCCTGGAAGATGCTGCAGCTTCTGACCACCAAGCCGATCCTGTATGTCTGCAACGTGGCAGAAGAAGAAGCCGCGACCGGCAATGCCCATTCTGCCGCCGTTGCCGCGAAAGCCGCCGCCGAGGGCGCGGCCGCCGTGGTGATTTCCGCCCGGATCGAGGAAGAGATCTCGCAACTGGACCCGGAAGAGGCGGTCATGTTCCTTGAAGAACTGGGGTTGAAAGAGGCCGGCCTTGATAAGCTGATCCGCGCCGGTCACGAATTGCTGGGCCTGCAGACCTATTTCACCGTCGGTCCCAAGGAAGCCCGCGCCTGGACGATCCGCAAGGGCACCGCCGCGCCACAGGCTGCCGGGGTGATCCATGGCGATTTCGAACGCGGCTTCATCCGGGCTGAAACCATCGCCTATGACGATTTCGTTTCGCTGGGCGGCGAACAGGCCTGCAAGGATGCCGGCAAGATGCGGGTCGAAGGCAAGACCTATACCGTCAAGGACGGCGACGTGCTGCATTTCCTGTTCAACGCCTGAACCCCCGACAGGTCAGTCCACCCGGGTCGCGTCCTTGTACATGACCTTGTGGCGGCGGTTCCTGATCCAGTCGTCCAGTTCGTCGTCGGACATGAAATGATCGCGGTTGTAGCGGTCGAAATGCGCGATCTCGTCCAGCGGCTTGCGATATCTTTTGTAGGGTTTCGCGGCCGCGGGGCCGAACAACAGGATATCCAGCACCGAGATCTCGTCGGGAATGTCCAGCAACGGCCGCATTGCCTTTTGCGCGTCCTCCTGCCCGATCGCCGTCACCCACCAGACGTTATAGCCAAGCGCCGCCGCTGCCAGATGCGCCGACATGGTCGATGCCGCAACCGACTGCAGCAGGATACGCTCTGCGTTCTCGCGGTACATCCGGTCCTGTTCCGAGCCGTCGTTGAACACCGGAAAGGCGTTGACCCAGCGCATGTCGGAACAGACCACGACAAAGCCCGGCGCAGTGGCCAGCCCGCGATAGTCGGGGGTCGGAAACTTCATCTTCGCCTTGGCGCGGAACCGCTGTTCGGCGACGAAATATTCGGTGATCCGGTCTTTGATCTTCTGGTCGCGGACGACGATATACTGCCAGGGCTGGGCGTTGGCGCCGGACGGCGCGTGGCGCGCGGCCTCCAGTATCATGTCGTAATGTTCATCCGGCACCATATATCCGGCGTCGAACTTGCGCACGGTCACCCGGTTGCGAATGGTCTGCATCAGCGCGTCATAGCGGGTGGTATCGCCGATCTCGGGCAGATCCACCTGCTGTTCGGCTTCGCTCAGCTCCACGGCGGGGCCTGTGTCACTCATGCTCGGGTTCCTTTCGCTTCTGGGTGTGTACCGGTCAATTCGACCAACAGCCGGTCCATCATGGCATCGCACGCGGCAAGTTGCGACAATTCGATGTATTCGTCCGGCTTGTGGCCCTGACCCTGCATGTCGCCGGGACCACAGACCACGGTCGGAATGCCAAGCCCCGCGAAATAGCCCGCCTCGGTGCCGAAGGGAACCTTGGTCAGCGCCGATTGCGCCAGCGACAGCGCGAATGCGGCGTCCTCGCGCGGCGCGTCCAGACCGGGATAGGCGGTGCGCTGGTCCAGCGTGATCCGGGCCGCGGCAAATTTTGCCCGGTGGCGCGCGGTCACCCGATCCGCGCAGGCGTGGATGCGGGTCAGCAACCGATCCAGCGGATCTTCGGCCAGATACCGGATTTCAAAGTCAATCAGCGCCCGATCCGGGACGATATTCAGTGCGCTTCCGCCGTGCAGCGTGCCGACGTGAACGGTGGAATACGGGATGTCGTAGTCCGGATCGCGCGCGCCGTTCGCGGCGATATCATCCTGCAAATTGCGCAATTCGGTCACGAAATCCGCCGCCAGATGCAATGCGTTCAGAAATTTCGGGGCCAGTGCGGAATGCCCGGCCTCGCCGAAACAGGCGGCGCGCAGGGCGGCCTTTCCCTTGTGCCCGATGGCCACCTGCATGCCTGTCGGTTCGCCCACGATGCAGGCGCGTGGCAGGCCGATGGTCCGTTTCAGATGGTCAATCATGTGCCCGATCCCGACACAGCCGATTTCCTCGTCATAGGACAGGGCGATTTTCAGCGGTTCGCGCAGCCCGGCGCGGGCGGCGCGATCGGCCAGTGCCAGCACGCAGGCAAGATAGCCCTTCATGTCGGTGGTGCCGCGCCCGAATACCCGCCCGCCGTCACGCGTCAGCGCGAACGGTTCGCGCGTCCAGTCCTGCCCGGCAACCGGCACCACGTCGCTGTGGGCCGACAGCATCACACCCGCACCCGGCGGGCCGAGACGGGCGAACAGCCCGGCCTTTTCACCCGCCGGGTCGGCAATGCGATGCACCGCATAGCCGCGTGTGGTCAGAAAATCCTGAACATAATCGACAAGGCCAAGATTGCTGTCGGCGCTGACGGTGGCAAAGCCGATCAGCCGGTCGAGGATTTCCAGCGTCCGCGTCATGGTCTTATCCCGATCCGCCCGCCGCCCGGTCGAGCGTGGCCAGCCAGAGGTGAAAATCGCGGATCGTGCCCTCGTAGTCGTCCCCGGCCAGTGGCCCGGCCCTGGCGTGATCCGAGCCAAGCGCCTGTTGCAGCTTCTCCAGCTTGTCGCGGTCCTCTGCGTTGACCTGCTCCCACAGCGCGATGCGCGCGCTGACGGTCGCCTCGTCCAGATCGTCGCCAAATACCGACATCGTCCATTTCACCCGGATCAGATCGACCGCCAGCGGGAAGATCGACAGCGACACCAGCAGGCTGGACGCCTGGCTGGCGACCTGGGCGGGAAAGACGGCAAACAGCGTCGAGCGTTTGCGTTCCGCATCGCTCAGCCCGGGGGCGCCGGTGCCGCGCGGCGGAATGTCCAGCGGATAATTCGCGTTGTAGCTGGTGAACCCGGGGCCAGAGGCCGCCTTTTTCGCCAGCCCCGTCGGGGTATAGCCATGCAGCGTGACCGGATGCACGACCGACAGGTGATAGCCTTCCATGAAATTTTCGACCAGGCATTTCCAGTTCGTGCGCCACGCTTCCTCGGCGCTGTGAACGACGCGGAACGTTTCGCCCTGATACGGCGCGACCAGCGTGTCGAGATCGGGTGCCGCGTCGATGAAGGGCGCGGCCTCTGGGTTCAGGTTGCAATAGACGAAGCCGCGCCAATGCGTGGACGCAAAGCCGGGCAGGCGGCAGGATTTCGCGTCGAACCCGGCATTGTCCATCCGGGCCGCGCGCAGCAGCGCCCCGTCGCGTCCGTAGGCCCAGGCATGGTAGGGGCAGACGAACCGCCGGGTGTTGCCGCTGCCTTCGGCCAGCGGCATCCCGCGATGGCGGCAGACATTCGACAGCACCCGGATGCGGCAATCGTCGCCGCGCACCACGATCAGCGGCTCGTTCAGGATGCGGGCGGTGAAATAATCCCCCGGCTCGGGGATTTCATCGGTCCGGCCCAGGCAATACCAGCCGCTTCGCAGCACCGACCGGCATTCCCAGTCAAAATAATCCGGATCGGTATAGAATGCGCCGGACAGGCCCTGCGGGCGGTCGGCGGGCAGGGACGCGGTTGCCTGCAACTGCGCGCGCAGATCGGCGACCCGGCTCATTCGTCGCCCGGAACGCCGTAGGACGGCGCGCTGCGTGGGTCCAGCGCGCGCTGGACATAGGCGTCAAGCTGCGGCTTGTAGACCTGCCACGCGGCGGCGACCTGTTCGATCGGGCAATCCCCGGTCCAGTCGCAGCGCAGATCGGCAACCGGCCAGCTGACCCGGTCGACGATCATCATGCCAGCCGAATGCACCGGCCCGGCCTCGCCACCCGCCGCCAGCCCCGCGCGCATCGCCGCGATCAGCCGGTCGCCGATATGGCCGGATGCGCCGAGATACCCGTCGACAATGGCCTGCGGCACCGCCGCATTCGCCAGAAGGTTGCCGCCAGACGCGACATTCCGCGCCATCGCCTGGGTCCAGATGCCCAGCGAATTCGGGCCGGAATGAATCGCGCAGCGCCCGCCGCCGTCGACCGCCAGAACCTGCCGGTATTCCATGAACCTTGCGCTGGTTTGCAGCCTGGCAATCGCCGCATCCGCGCTCAGCCCGCCCTGCATCAGGTCCAGCACCGCCGGCCCCAGTGTCGGGTCGGTGATATTCTGCGATGCCACCGCGCCGACGCCCGCGCGCGCATACGAACAGCGCGCCGCCACCGCCGGCGAGGACGACGATATCGCCACTCCGAACATGCCGGTCGCCTCGCACCGCGCCACTAGGGAAAATGTCATTGCCTTGGTTCCGTTTTTCTTCTGGTCCGAAATATCCCTGAGGTGCCGGGGGCGGCCCCCGGCGCCCGGTTTCAATCCGGGATTACGGCAGTTGCGTCGATCTCTACCAGCCACTCTGGCCGCGCCAGCGCCTGTACGACCAGCCCGGTCGACACCGGGTGCACGCCCCTGATGTATTCGCCCATCGTCCGGTACACCGCCTCGCGATGGCGCACGTCGGTGATGTAGACGACGACCTTGACCAGATGCTGCATGTCGCCGCCGCATTCCCCGATCAACTGGCGGATATTCTGCATCACCTTGTGGGTCTGTTCGACCGGGTCGTGGCTGTCGATGTTCCTGGCGTCCTCGATGTTCTGCGGGCACTGGCCGCGCAAATAGACGGTACTGCCGCCGCGGGTGATCACGGCCTGGCACAGATCATTGTCCAGGTTCTGCTCGGGGTAGGTGTCGGCGGTGTTGAATGTTCTGATGCGGGTGTGGGCCATTTGGGGCTTCGGCTTTCCTAGTCGTCGAGGTCAAAGAATTCGCGGCAGAACCGCAGGAACTGTTGCGCTGGCCTGCCGAGCGTTCCGCGCTTGCGGGTGGCCAGCACCACGCGGCTGGGGGCGGCGTCCGACGCCAGCGGCCGGGTGACCAGCGCCCGCCCGTCATAGGTCATGTCGGTTGCGGGCCGGGTGGCCAGGATCGTAAAGCCCAGCCCGTGCCCGACAAGACCGCGCACCATTTCGAAACTGGTCGAGCGATAGGCGATGTCGGGCGTGATCCCGGCGCTTTCCAGGATCTTCCGGGCGAAATCGCGGCTGGGCGGCATATCCAGCAGCACCATCGGCTGACCGGCCAGATCCCGTGGTGCCAGTTCGGATTTTTCGGCCAATGCGTGGCCCTCGGCCAGCAGGACATAGGGTTTCAGCCGGGTCAGGACCAGGGTGTCCAACTCGGGCGAGATCCCGATGTCGTAAAGCAGGCCGACCTCTGTCTCGCCGGCCAGCAGGCTTTCCTGAACCCGGCGCTGATCGCCCTCGACCAGTTCGATCCGCAATCCCGGTTCCGCGCTGGTCATGCGCTGGATCATTTCGGGCAGGATGTAGGGGCCGAACGTATGGAAACAGCCCACCGCCAGCGTCGTGTCCGCAGCCGCGCGGCCCGCGGCGATCGAGGCCGCGGCGTCGATCCGGGTGGCGGTGCCATAGGCGCGTCTGGCATAGATCAGCGGCGAGCCCTGATCGGCGATGAATATGTCATTGACCTCGCCGATGAACACGTGATGCGTGCCGACCCGTTCGGACGAGGCGACGCGGCAGTCGAACCCGACCAGCGGATCCACGACACGCGGCGCGCCTGAAGGCATGGCGGCCCAATCGGTGCAGTCGAACTTGTCGTTCAGCACGTCGCTGAACCGGCCCGCGAAACTGTCGGAGATATAGGACTGGTCGTCTTTCAGGACATTCACGCAGAACACGCCGTTGTCGATGATCTTTTGCGCGGCGGCGCTTCGGTGATGGACGCAGACCAGCAGCGTCGGCTTCGGCGTGTCGGCAGAAACCGACGACATCGCCGACACGGTCACACCGGCGCGCCCTGCCGCGCCATCGGTGGTGATGATGTTGACGGTGGCCGCCGCATGGCTCATCGCGCCGATGAAACTGTCGCGCAGCTCAGGGTCCGGCGGCACCTGCATC
>JAJDOB010000042.1 GCA_022340385.1 Rhodobacter sp. | reverse complement strand
TCAGCACCTCCAGCGAGGCGCGCATCGGCGGATGGTGCAACCAGAACTGGGTCGATTTCTTCTGGGACGCCTATGATTTCGACAAGGGCGACTGGGACGGGGGCTTCGGCTTTTTCGACGCGTGCAACCTTCGCCGTCCGTTGGCGCGCACGTTCAACGCGATCTATGTGCTGAACTATGCCGATGGTCCCGGCTCGAAATCCACAAACGACTTTTCCGGCAGCATCCTGCATTGGGGCGGCAACTACTCGATGCGCGAGATTGACGAACTCGACGGAAAATGCGGCGGGTCGAGCGCCCCGCGCGCGCGCACCACATGGGGCATTTTCATCGACAACAAGACCGAACTTTTCCGGCCGTTCTTTTACAATGAGAACGTGATCGAGCGTGCCGGCACGATCCTGCACGAGGCCCGGCACGCGGATTGGTGCGGGCATAGTGGAAATGACGGTTCAAACCCTTGCCCGTCCGGATCGAACTCCTGCGATGAAAGCTTTACCAACGGGTGTTCGGGCTTCGCGTCGCCATCGGGACGGGGTGCGACCGGATATCAGGCTGTCTGGCTTTGGTGGTTCACGGTGGATTCGGATTCCATCACCGGCGGTTCGGTGCGGCGCGCGTTCGCCCGCGACGAGGCCAACCGGATTTTCAACACGATGTTCGACGTCAATCCGTGCATCAATATCACCTCGACCGGCGCAGTCATCAATACCTGCCCGTAGGGGCGGGTCGATCTGCTTGAGGCATCTGGCGGGGGGCGATAGGGTTCCGGCAAATTTCCCGGAGAAAACCCATGCCCCTCACCATCGCCACGTGGAATATCAATTCCGTCCGTCTGCGCGAACCCATCGTTTTGAAACTGCTGCAGGAAGAAGCCCCCGACATCCTGTGCCTGCAGGAATGCAAATCACCGGTCGAGAAAATCCCGCTCGAAGGTTTTCAGGGTCTTGGCTACACCCACATGGTTGCGCGCGGCCAAAAGGGCTATAACGGGGTCGCGATCCTGTCGAAACTGCCGATCACGGATGCCGGGGCGCGCGATTTCGTCGGCATGGGCCATGCCCGCCACGTCGCGGCACGGCTGGACAACGGCGTGACGATCCAGAATTTCTATATCCCCGCAGGCGGAGACGTGCCGGATCGCGATCTGAACGACAAATTCGGCCAGAAGCTCGATTTTCTGACCGAAATGCGCGACTGGTTTCACGCCGCTCCCCCCGCGAAAACCATCATTGTCGGCGATTTCAACATCGCGCCGCGCGAGGATGACGTCTGGGGCCACAAGCAATTGCTGAAGGTCGTCAGTCATACGCCCGTGGAAGTCGAGCATCTGGCCCAGGTGCAGGACTCGGGCAACTGGGTCGACATTACGCGGCAGGATATTCCCGACGGGCTGCTGTACAGCTGGTGGTCCTACCGCGCCCGCGACTGGGACGCCGCCGACAAGGGCCGCCGGCTGGATCATATCTGGGCGACTCCCGACATTTCCGCCGCCGGCCACAATTCGCGGATTCTGCGCGACGCGCGTGGCTGGGAAAAGCCCAGCGACCACGCGCCGGTATTCGCATCGTTCGATCTGTAGACAAACGCGCCGTTCTGGACGGAAACCGCGGCTGGTTTTTCCGATTGCGCTTTAATTTCCCGGCCCTCGCGCACATATAGGGCGCAAGCAAATGCAGGAGCTTTCACATGCTGGAATTCGGTCAGGCGGCAGCCGCCGCGCCGCAGAGCGATCTGATCAAGGACACGACAGAGGCAACTTTCATGGCCGATGTCGCCGACGCCTCGAACGAGGTGCCTGTCATCGTCGATTTCTGGGCCCCCTGGTGTGGGCCCTGCAAGACCCTGGGCCCCGCGCTCGAGGCCGCGGTGACCGCCGCGCGCGGCAAGGTGCGCATGGCCAAGATCAACGTCGATGAAAACCAGCGGTTGGCCCAGGCGCTGACCCAGCAGGGGTTGCCGCTGCAATCCATCCCAACCGTGGTGGCGTTCTATCAGGGCCGCCCGGTCGACATGTTTCAGGGCAATATCCCGCCCGCCGAGATCAAGGCATTCATCGACCGCGCCGCCGCGCTGGCCGGCGATGGCGGATTGTCAGAGGCGATTGAGGCGGCAGAGGCGATGCTGGCCGAAGGTGCTGCCGTCGATGCCGCGCAAACCTTTGCCGCGATCCTGGAGGAAGAGCCCGAAAATGCCGCCGCCTATGGCGGAATGGTCCGCAGCCATCTGGCGCTGGGTGATCTGGACCAGGCCGAGGCGATTCTGAATGGCGCGCCGGTGTCGATCAGCAAATCGCCCGAACTGGAAGCTGCCCATGCCCAGATCGAACTGGCCAAACAGGCCGCAAACGCCGGTCCGGTGGCGGATTTGCGCGCCGCAGTCGATGCCAGCCCCGACAACCTGCAGGCACGTTTCGATCTGGCGCTGGCGCTGCACGCATCCGGCGATGTGCAGGGTGCCGTAGACGAATTGCTTGACCTGTTCCGCCGCGACCGCGAATGGAATGACGGTGCTGCCAAAACGCAGCTTTTCACGATTTTCGACGCGCTGACGGCGCAGGATCCGATCGCCCTGAACGGGCGGCGAAAACTCTCGTCAATGATATTTGCCTAAGCCTCGCAATGGGCTAGTTTAGCGGTCATGTTCTCCGCCGCCGATCTGCCAGAAACGATTCCGGTGTTCCCGCTGCCGGGCGCATTGCTGTTGCCGCGCGCACGCCTGCCGCTGCACATCTTCGAGCCGCGCTATCTGGCGATGCTGGATGACACGCTGAAAACCTCGCACCGGCTGATCGGGATGATCCAGCCATTCGAGGGGGCCGCGGGCGCGCAGCTGCATCGTATCGGCTGTGCCGGCCGGGTGACGGCGTTTTCGGAAACCGAGGACGGACGCTACATGATCACGCTGGCCGGCATATCCCGCTATCGGGTCAAGTCAGAGCAGGACGGATTTGCCCCCTACCGGCGCTGCACCGTGTCATGGGATGGATTTTCCCGCGATCTTGGACCGACAGAAAAAGACCGGAGCTTTGATCGCGACGGATTTTTGGACCTCCTGAAACGGTATTTCGAGGACAAGGATTTGCGCACCGATTGGGAGTCGCTGCGTCAGGCAGAGGATGAGCTGCTGATCAATTCGCTGTGCATGCTGTGCCCGTTCGAGCCCGAAGACAAACAGGCGCTGCTGGAAGCGCCCTCGCTGGACTGTCGCCGCGAAACCCTTGTGACGCTGATCGAATTCGACCTGCATCGCGGCGACGGTGATGAGACGCTGCAATGAGCGAAACGCCGGAGTTCGACCGCAAGATGCTGGAGGCGCTGGTCTGTCCGCAGACCCACGGCGTTCTGAGCTACGATGCAGAGCGTCAGGAACTGGTGTCGAAGGCCGCGCATCTGGCCTATCCGATCCGCAATGGAATTCCGGTAATGTTGATCGACGAGGCGCGCGCGCTGGATTGAAGCGTCGCCACGCACCCTGCGAACCGCCAGTTCAGAAATCGACCGCAATCCCCTTTTTCTCCCAGTCGCCGTAGCGCACGGGTTCGGGGCCGTCGCGACCGCCAAGTTCTGTGGGCAGGTTCGACGGGCGGGCATTCTTGCGGCGGTCTTCGGCCTCTGCCAGCGCGCGTTTGGCGGCGGCGGGCATGTCGCCGGATGGTGCGTCAGGCATGGCGAGCCTCCTTGCCGGGACTGTGCGGGTGATATACGCCCCGGCGATAATAATTGCAAAAGCAGGACAAGTGAAGATGGCTAAACCCGGTCTGGCACCGCGCCGCAGCGCCGTTTTCCTGCTTTGTCAGGTCATCGGCGAGGGCCGCCTGCTGTCGGAACTGCTGCCGCGCGCGCTGGACCGGCTGGCCCCGGAAGAACGCGCGCGCGCGCAAAGGCTGACGGTCGCAACGCTGCGCTGGATGGACCGGGCCGACCGGATGCTGGGCCCGCACCTGAAGAAAAGACCGCCGCTGGAGGTGCTGAACACGCTGCGCCTTGGGGTGGTCGAGATGGCGGTTGGCGGGGCGGCACCGCACGGTGTGGTTGACGCAGCCGTGGATCTGCTGCGCGAGGGGCGGCGAACCGCCGGGCTGGCTGGTCTGGCCAACGCGGTGCTGCGCAAGGTGGCTGCCGACCTGCCCAAATGGGATGCGCTGCCGGTGCCGCGCCTGCCCAAATGGCTGCGCGGTCCGCTGGTCGACGCCTATGGCAAATCCGTCATCGCCGATATCGAGGCGGCGCATGCCGCGGGCGCACCGCTGGATATCACGTTGAAATCCGGGCCTGTCGCCGGATTGAATGCGGTCGAACTGCCCACCGGCAGCCTGCGGCTGGCCGATCCGGGGCAGGTAACGGCCTTGCCCGGGTACACGGGTGGCGACTGGTGGGTCCAGGACGCGGCTGCGGCGATCCCGGCGCGCATCCTGGCGGCAACCCCGGGCGAGTCGGTGCTGGACATGTGCGCCGCACCGGGGGGCAAGACGCTGCAATTGGCGGCAGGCGGCGCGCGGGTGACGACGCTGGATATCTCGAAATCACGCGTGGCCCGGATCGCGGAAAACCTTGAACGCACCGGGCTTTCGGCAGAGCTGGTCGTCGCCGATGCGCTGCAATGGGACAGCCCGGCCGGGTTCGATGCGATCCTGCTGGATGCGCCATGTTCGGCAACCGGCACCGTGCGCCGCCATCCCGACCTGCCCTATGCCAAGGACGGTTCGGGGTTCATGGCGCTGTTCGAACTGCAGGAACAGATGCTGGACCGCGCCATTGCCCTGCTGCGCCCGGGCGGTCGGCTGGTCTATTGCACCTGCTCGTTGCTACCCGACGAAGGCGAGGTGCAGGTGGACGCGGCATTGCAGCGCCACGCGCAGGTTTCGGTAGATCCCGATGCTCTGATGATCCCGGGTGTATCTGCCGGCTGGCAGGTCGAAAACGGCCTGCGTCTGCGCCCCGATTACTGGGCGGAATACGGCGGCATGGACGGGTTCTTCATCGCGGCCCTGCGAAAAACTGCCTGAGCCCTGCGAAAAGCTGCCTGAGGCCCGAATTGGGCCATGACAGAAATGCCCTGCGGTTGTATGATTGCTTAAAAAGGGCACCAAATCACTGAGTGCCAGACAAATACGAGGCAATGCAGGCCCGTGCCGCAAAACCGATCCTTGTCCGGGCGCTGGACGCGGACGATGAATCGATTTCATGCCCGCCGCGCGGCGCATGGTCATGCCGCGACCGGATTCGTGTCGCAGCCCGAACCGCGCACCATCGGGCGCGTGGCGCGCGGGCGCCAGCTTTGCGCGGGCAATTTCCTGATCGCCGGACATGTCATCGAAGCGCCGGAGAGGTCGATCTGGGATCTGCCGGTTCCCGACGCGATGTTCGAAGAGGAACTGCACGGTTTCACCTGGCTGGACGATCTGGCGGCGGCAGGCGACACGCTGGCGCGCAAACGCGCACAGGACTGGACCGAAGGCTGGGTGAAACGATTCGGGCGCGGCACCGGGCCGGGCTGGACCCCGGAAAGCACCGGCCGGCGACTGATCCGCTGGATCAACCATGCAATCTTTCTGCTGAATGCGCAGGATCGCGAAGGGTCGGAAGGCTATTATGCCTCGCTTGGCCACCAGACCACCTTTCTGGCGCGGCGCTGGCGCACGACCGACCGTGGCGTGCCGCGGTTCGAGGCGTTGACCGGGCTGGTCTATGCGGGGCTGGCGCTGATCGGAATGGAACATCACGTGTCCCCTGCCGTTGCCGCGCTGGCGCGCGAATGTAGCACGCAGATTGATGCGCAAGGCGGAATCCCCAGTCGAAACCCAGAGGAATTGCTGGACGTCTTCACGCTGCTGAACTGGGCCGCCTCGGCGCTGGCAGAGGCCGGGCGCATCCCGCCCAAGCCGATTCTGGAGGCGATCGAACGGGTCGCACCGACCCTGCGCGCGTTGCGCCACAGCGATGGCGGGCTGGCGCGGTTTCACGGTGGCGGGCGCGGGCTTGAAGGGCGGCTTGACCATGCCCTGGCCAGTTCGGGCGTGCGCACCCAGCCGCCCCCGGGGCTGGCGATGGGGTATGCGCGGCTGACGGCGGCGCGCACGTCGATCCTGATGGACGTGGCCGCGCCGCCGACGGGGCCGGAACAGGGCAATGCCCATGCCTCGACCCTGGCGTTCGAACTGACTTCGGGGCGTCGCCCGTTGATCGTCAACTGCGGGTCCGGTGTGCCTTTCGGACAGGAATGGGCCAATGCCGGGCGGGCCACGGCCTCGCATTCGACGCTGGAGATCGAGGGCTATTCGTCCTCGCGTTTCGGATTGCAGAAACGACTGGGCGGCAGTTTTCGCGACGTGCTGGCGGATGTGCCCAAAGACGTGCGGATGCGGCAGAATGCGGACACCGGCGGCACCGGAATACTGGCCGGGCATGACGGCTATGTCGTGACCCATGGGCTGACCCATGTGCGCACCATCGACCTGACGGTAAGCGGGCGCGGGCTGGCCGGCGATGACACCATCGCGACCGTTTCGGCAGAGGACAAGCGCACCTTTGATCGCGCGCAGGACGTGCACAAACTGCAAGGCATCCCGTTTCACATCCGGTTTCACCTGCATCCCGACGTCGATGCCAATCTCGACATGGGCGGGGCCGCCGTGTCGCTGGCACTGAAAAGCGGCGAGATCTGGATTTTCCGCCATGACGGCCTGGCAAACATGGCCCTTCAACCCAGCGTATATCTGGAAAAAGGCCGGCTGAAGCCACGCGCGACAAAACAGATCGTTCTCTCTGCCCGGGCGATAGAGTATGCGACACGCATCCGCTGGACGCTGGCCAAGGCACAGGACACGCCATCCCATGTGCGCGATCTGGAACGCGACGACAGCGAAATGATGAGCTGAACGAAGGAACTGCTGCCAATGACTGATCTGAGCCCGGTGCGTCGCGCCCTGATTTCCGTTTCTGACAAGTCCGGTTTGCTGGAATTTGCCAGGGGACTGGCCGCGCGCGGGGTCGAACTGCTGTCAACCGGCGGTTCCGCCGGAATGCTGCGCGAGGCCGGCCTGACGGTGCGCGATGTGGCGGATGTGACGGGTTTTCCGGAAATGATGGATGGCCGGGTCAAGACATTGCACCCCGCGGTGCATGGCGGATTGCTGGCGCTGCGCGACAATGCCGATCATCAGGCGGCGATGCAAAAGCATGGTATCGCGCCGATCGACCTGCTGGTGGTCAATCTGTACCCGTTCGAGGAAACCGTCGCCAAGGGCGGCGACTATGACACCTGCGTCGAAAACATAGACATTGGCGGTCCGGCGATGATCCGGGCTGCGGCCAAGAACCACGGGTTTGTCACCGTGGTCGTGGATGTCGAGGATTACGAGGCCGTGCTGACGGAACTGGATCAGCATGACGGTGCCACCAGCCACCAGTTTCGCCAGACCTTCGCGCAGCGCGCCTATGCCCGCACCGCAGCCTACGACGCGGCGGTTTCCAGCTGGCTTGCCGGCGAATTGGGCGATTTCACGCCCCGCCGCCGCGCCTTTGCCGGCACATTGCGACAGTCGTTGCGATATGGCGAAAACCCGCATCAGACGGCGGCGTTCTATACCAACGGCTCGTCCCGGCCTGGTGTCGCCACGGCGGTTCAGCATCAGGGCAAGGAACTGAGCTACAACAACATCAACGACACCGATGCGGCCTATGAACTAATCAGCGAGTTTCGCGGCGAACGGGGACCGGCCTGCGCGATCATCAAACACGCCAATCCCAGCGGTGTGGCAAGCGGCGCGACCCTGCTCGAGGCCTATCAAAGGGCGTTCGACTGCGACCGCACTTCCGCCTTTGGCGGCATCGTTGCGCTGAACCAGCCGCTGGATGCCGAGACGGCCGCCGCGATCGCAGAGATTTTCACCGAGGTGGTGATCGCGCCGGGCGCCGACGCCGCCGCGCGCGCGGTGTTTGCCAGGAAGAAGAACCTGCGCCTGCTGACCACCGAACGGCTGGCCAATCCGGCGCGCCAGATGCTTTCGGTGCGCCAGGTGTCGGGTGGGTTTCTTGTTCAGGACAAGGACAACGGTCAGATTTCCGCCAAGGATCTGAAAGTCGTCACCAAACGCGCGCCGACCGAACAGGAAGTCGCCGACATGCGGTTTGCCTGGATCGTGGCGAAACATGTGAAATCCAATGCCATCGTCTATGTCAACAAGGGGGCCACGGTGGGTGTCGGGGCCGGCCAGATGAGCCGGGTCGACAGTTCCACCATCGCCGCGCTGAAGGCGCGGCGGATGGCAGAGGAAATCGGCCTGACCGAAAGCGTCGCCATTGGCTCGGTTGTGGCGTCGGACGCGTTCTTTCCCTTTGCCGACGGGCTGCTGGCCGCGGCAGAGGCGGGTGCTACGGCGGTGATCCAGCCCGGCGGCAGCATGCGCGATGACGAGGTGATCGCGGCCGCCGACGAGGCCGGGCTGGCGATGGTATTTACCGGCATGCGGCATTTCCGGCACTGATCGCCGATGAAGCGCATGTTCCTTATCGCGGGCATCGTGTTCGTCGTGGATCAGCTGAGCAAGCTGTTGGTCGTTCAGCTTTTGGATCTGCGGACCGTGCGCGAAATAGACCTGGTCTCGCCGTTGCTGAACCTGCGGATGGCCTGGAACTACGGGATCAACTTCGGCCTGTTTTCCAGCAACAACGATATCGTCCGCTGGGTGCTGATCGCGATCGCGCTGGCGATCAGCGCCTGGGTGATCTGGTGGATGCGGCGCGAAACCCGGACATTGGCGCGCATTTCGGCGGGTGTGCTGATCGGCGGCGCGCTGGGCAATGTGGTGGACCGTGTGGTTTATGGCGCGGTGGCGGATTTTCTGAACATGTCATGCTGCGGTTTCGAAAACCCGTATTCGTACAATGTCGCCGATATTGCCATTTTTGCCGGTGCAATCGGGCTGATCTTCTTCACCGGCGAAAAGAAGACCCCGTGACGAGCGGATTCGTATAGGCTAAACAATATCGAAAGTGCGGTGAGGAGCGTCTTGATGCGCGCGATTGGCGTAAAATTTCTGTTGGTGGTTCTGGCCCTGGCTGTGATGTCGGGCTGCAGCCGCAACAAAGAGCCGAAGCTGTTGAACATCAGGGCCAGCAGTTCCGGCCCGGACGAATTTTCGATCCTGCCCAACAAGCCGCTGCAGCAGCCCGAGGATTTCAAGGCCTTGCCGGTGCCGACGCCGGGGGGTGCAAATCGGGTGGATGCGACGCCGAACAGCGATGCGATTGCCGCGCTTGGCGGAAATCCCGCGGCGGTTTCGCGCGGCGGGGTTCCCGCCAGCGACGCGGGTCTTGTCAACCACGCCAGCCGTTATGGCCGCCAGTCTGGCATCCGCCAGCAACTGGCCGCCGAAGATCTGGAATTCCGCCGCCGCAAGGATGGCCGCGTGCTGGAACGGTTGTTCAACGTGAACGTCTATTTCCGCGCCTATCGCAAACAGTCGCTGGACAAATACGCCGAACTGGAACGTTTCCGCCGGCTGGGCGTGCGCACACCGGCTGCCCCGCCGGACATCTCGAGAAACCGCTGATCTCACATCTGCGTTGACCGGGTTGAAGCCCGGCCCGGGCGATGTACCTATGACAGCACCTGCCGCGCCAAAGGGAAAGCCAATGCGCCATCTCGTTGCCTGCCTTATCGCCTGTCTTGTCACCGTCCCGGCAACCGCCGCCGAGGTCACCAGTTTTTCGCTCGAAAACGGTCTGGACGTGGTCGTGATCGAGGATCACCGCGCCCCGGTCGTTGTTCACATGGTCTGGTACAAGGCTGGGGCCGCCGACGAACCGCCCGGTAAATCGGGCATCGCCCATTTTCTGGAACATCTGCTGTTCAAGGGCACCGACGACATGGCACCGGGCGAGTTTTCCTCGGTCGTGGCCAAGAACGGCGGATCGGACAACGCGTTCACCTCCTGGGACTATACCGGTTATTTTCAGCGTGTCGCCGCCGACCGGCTGGAACTGATGATGCGGATGGAAGCCGACAGGATGCGTGATCTGCGCCTGACACCCGAAGACATCGGCACCGAGCGTGACGTGATCCTGGAAGAACGCAACCAGCGGGTCGAAAATGACCCCGGCGCGCTGTTCGGCGAACAGCGCAATGCGGCGATGAACCTCAATCACCCCTACGGCATCCCGGTCATCGGCTGGAAACACGAAGCCGCGGCGCTGGAACTGGAAGACGCGCTTGCATTCTACCGTACCTATTATGCGCCCAACAACGCCTACCTGATCGTTGCCGGCGACGTGCAGCCCGACGAGGTGCGCGCGCTGGCCGAAAAATACTATGGTCCGCTGGCGCCGACACCGGGTCTGGGCGACCGCGTGCGCCCGTCCGATCCGCCGCATCTGGCAGAGCGGCGGCTGATATTCGAGGATCCGCGCGTTTCGGAACCCTACGTGGTCCGAACCTACCGCGCGCCCGAACGTGATCCCGGCGCACAGGAACAGGCCGCCGCGCTTGTGCTGCTGTCGGATATTCTGGGCGGCAATGGCGCGACCTCGGTGCTGGGCCAGAAGTTGCAGTTCGAACAGCAGAAAGCGATCTATGCCTCTGCCTTCTACCAGGGCCTTTCCTATGACGACACGATGTTCGGACTGATCATCGTGCCGGTGCCGGGTGTGACACTGCAAGAGGCCGAGGATGCGCTGGACAAGGCCATCGCAGAATTCATCGAGGAAGGCGTCGATCCGGTGCAGCTGGACCGGATCAAGATGCAGATGCGCGCCTCGCAGATCTACGAACAGGATTCGGTGCAGCGGCTGGCGCGCCGGTACGGTGCAGCGCTGACATCCGGGCTGACGCTGGAAGATATCGAGGCCTGGCCCGGCATCCTTCAGGCGGTCACCGCCGAAGATATCATGGCAGCCGCCGAAACGGTGTTTGACCGCAAGAATTCGGTCACCGGCTGGCTGCAGAAACCACAATCCGCAGAGGTGACCCAATGAGCCGCCTGTTCCTGGCTGTTCTGGCCACACTGGCGCTGGCGTTTCCTGCCCGCGCTGCCGTTGAAATCCAGCAGGTCTCTTCGCCCGGCGGCATCAATGCCTGGCTGGTCGAGGAACACTCGATCCCTTTCGTCGCGCTTGAAATCCGGTTTCGCGGCGGGGCTTCGCTGGACCTGCCGGGCAAACGTGGTGCGATCAACCTGATGACCGGGCTGATCGAGGAAGGCGCCGGCGATCTGGATGCCCGCGGCTTTGCGGCCGCACAGGAAGCTCTGGCGGCGGATTATGACTTTGACGTCTATGACGATGCCTTGTCGATTTCGGCCCGGTTCCTGACCGAAAATCGCGACGCCTCGGTCGCGCTGCTGAAATCCGCCCTTGTCGAGCCGCGTTTTGACGCGGATGCGATCGAACGCGTGCGCGGTCAGGTTCTGTCGATCATCCGGTCAGACAGCAAGGATCCCGACGAAATCGCCCGCGCCACTTTTGACCGCATGGCCTATGGCGACCATCCCTACGCGACCTCGCTGAACGGAACCGAGCAGAGCGTTTCGGCGCTGACACGCGACGATATCGTGGCTGCGCATCAGGGAACACTGACCCGCGATCACCTTTATGTCGGCGCGGTCGGAGACATCACCGCCGCAGAACTTGGCGCGCTGCTTGACACGCTGCTGGCCGAATTGCCCGCAACCGGACGACCGGAACCCGCCGAGGCCAGGTTGCATTTCGACGGCGGCATCACCGTGGTTCCATATGAAACGCCGCAATCGGTGGCCCTGTTCGGACACGCCGGCATCGACCGCGACGATCCGGATTTCTTTGCCGCGTTCGTGATGAACACGGTGTTGGGAGCGGGCAATTTCGACAGCCGTCTGATGACCGAAGTGCGCGAAAAGCGCGGACTGACATATGGGGTTTACAGCTATCTTGCCTCGAAGGATTACGCCGATCTGGTGATCGGACGGGTCGCTTCGGCCAATGACCGCGTTGCCGAGGCGATTTCCGTGATCAAGGACGAATGGGCCAGGATCGCGGCCGAGGGCGTGACCGAGGAAGAGCTGGAAAACGCCATCACCTATCTGACCGGTGCCTACCCGCTGCGCTTTGACGGCAATGCCCAGATCGCCGGCATCATGGTTGGAATGCAGATGTCGGACCTGCCCATCGACTATATCGCGACGCGCAATGACAAGGTGCGTGCGGTGACGATGGACGACGTGAAACGCGTCGCCGCCCGGCTGATGGATCCCGAACATCTGACCTTTGTCGTGGTCGGTCAGCCAGAGGGGCTGGAGACGACGAACTAACAGGGTTCACGCGTCAATCCCCATGGTCGAATCGGGTGCGGGCATGCTAGGTATAGCGTCATGTCCGCGCTTGACCCCAAGATAACCGATACCCGCCCGGCAATCCGCCAGCTGGACGAGGCTGCAATCAACCGGATTGCGGCCGGTGAAGTGGTGGAACGCCCGGCCTCTGCGGTAAAGGAACTGGTCGAGAACGCGCTGGATGCGCAGGCGCGGCGGGTTGATATCGCCTATGCCGATGGTGGCAAGACCCTGATCCGGGTGGCCGATGATGGCCACGGCATTGCGGGCGCCGACCTGCCGCTGGCGCTGTCGCGTCACGCCACCTCCAAGATCGACGGCAGCGATCTGCTGAACATCCACACCTTCGGGTTCCGCGGAGAGGCCTTGCCATCGCTGGGCGCGGTCGGGCGGCTGACGATCACATCACGCGTGCCGGGGGCTGACGCCGCCGAGATATCCGTGGCGGGCGGACTGCCGAAACCAATGCGCCCCGCCGCGCTGAACGCCGGCACTGTCGTCGAATTGCGGGATCTGTTTTTTGCCACGCCGGCGCGGCTGAAATTCCTGCGCAGCGACCGGGCAGAGGCTCAGGCGATTGCCGATGTGGTCAGACGGCTGGCGATGGCCGAGCCGTTCGTTGCCTTCACACTGCGCGACTTGTCCGGCGGCGGCGAGGGGCGGTTGATCTTCCGGGCCGATGCCGAGAATGGCGACCTGTTCGACGCGCTGCACGGGCGGCTGTCACGTATTCTCGGCTCTGATTTTGCAGAGAATGCACTGCGCATCGACACGCAGCGCGAAGGGCTGCACCTGACCGGGTATGCCGCGCTGCCGACCTATTCGCGCGGGTCGTCCGTGGCGCAATACCTGTTCGTCAATGGCCGCCCGGTGCGCGACAAGATGCTGTACGGCGCGTTGCGCGCCGCCTACATGGATTTCCTGTCCCGAGATCGCCACCCGGTGGCGGCACTGTTCATCGACTGCGATCCGCAACTGGTTGACGTGAACGTGCACCCGGCCAAGGCAGAGGTGCGATTCCGCGACCCCGGTCTGGCGCGCGGCCTGATCGTTTCGGGGCTGCGCCATGCGCTGGCAGAGGCAGGACATCGCGCCTCGACCACCGTGGCCGGTGCAACCTTGGGCGCGATGCGGCCCGAACCCGCCGGTACGGCGCGGGTCTATCAGATGGACCGCCCGTCGCCCGGCGCCCTGCGTGCAGCACATCAGGCACAGGCGCCCGGTTTTGCCGAAACCGCACATGTCTTTTCCGCGCGTGTCGAGGCCGACCTGCAAGGGGCCGAAAAGACGACATCCGACCATCCGCTGGGGGCCGCGCGCGCGCAGGTACACGAGAACTACATCATAGCGCAAACCGCCACCGGTATGGTCATCGTCGACCAGCACGCCGCGCATGAACGGCTGATCTACGAGCGGCTGAAGCGCCAGATGGCGGAAAACGGTGTCGCCTCGCAGGCGTTGCTGATCCCCGAGATCGTGGAACTGCCGCAAAGCGATGCGGCGCAGCTGCTGGAGATGGCCGATGATCTGGCGCGACTCGGCCTAGTGATCGAGGCGTTCGGCGGCGGCGCGGTCGCCGTTCGCGAAACCCCGGCCATCCTTGGCCCGGTGAATGTCGGGGCGATGCTGGCCGATATCTTGGACGAACTTGCTGATATGGGCGACAGCCGGAACGTGCGGGCGCGGATCGAGGCGGTGCTAAGCCGGGTCGCCTGCCACGGGTCGGTCCGTTCGGGCCGCCGGATGCAGGCCGACGAAATGAACGCCCTGCTGCGCGAGATGGAGGCGACACCGCATTCCGGCCAGTGCAATCACGGCCGCCCCACCTATGTCGAGTTGAAACTGTCTGATATCGAACGGCTGTTCGGGCGCACATGATCCAGGTTGCCGGTTATACAATCGATTTGAATGATCGCATGACCCAGGGCGCGATCCTGGGTGCGGCGCTGATCGTGCTGATCGTGATTCTGCTGATCATGGCGGTGCGTGCGGCGGGGCGTTCTGCCCGCAACGTCGATCTGGTGGCCCTGCAGGTCGGGCGGCTGAACGCGGATGTGCAAACCCTTGGGCAGGGTCAGCAGCAACTGACGGGCAATCTGCAAACCGTTTCCGAAACCCAGACCAACGCCCAGTTGCATGTGATCCAGACGGTCGAGACCCGGCTGGCGGATGTTCAGTTGCAGATGAACGAACGTCTGGCCGAAAATGCCCGCCGCGCCGCGCTGGCATTGGGTGAAATGCAGGACCGCATGAAGGAAAGCCTGCACGGAAACTCGGAAAGGACCACGCAAAGTCTGACGCAATTGCAGGAACGGCTGGCGACCATCGACAAGGCGCAGACCAATATCGAAAAGCTCAGCGGCGATGTGCTTAGCCTGCAGGACATCCTTAGCAACAAGCAGACGCGCGGCGCATTTGGCGAAATCCAGCTGAACGATATCGTGTCCAAAGCGCTGCCGCCGGATGCCTATGTGTTTCAGGCGACGCTTAGCAATGGGCGGCGGGCCGATTGCCTGATCCATCTGCCCAACCCTCCGGGACCGATCGTGATTGATGCCAAGTTCCCGCTCGAGGCCTACGAAGCCCTGGTCGCGGCAGACACCAAGGAACAGGCCGCGCGGGCGCTGGCCGGATTGCGTCAGGCGGTGCTGGTCCATATTGCCGCGATTGCGGACCGCTATCTGATCGAGGGCGAAACCGCCGATGGCGCGCTGATGTTCCTGCCCTCCGAAGCGGTCTATGCCGAATTGCACGCGCGCCTGCCCGACGTGGTGCGCAAGGGGTTCGACGCGCGGGTCTGGATCGTTTCGCCCACCACCTGCATGGCAACGCTGAACACGATGCGCGCGATTCTGAAAGATGCGCGAATGCGCGAACAGGCCGGGGAAATCCGCAAGGCGCTGCGCCAATTGCACCGCGATGTCGAGATGATCGGCGAACGGGCCGGCAAGCTGGAGACCCATCTCAGGCAGGCGAATGACGATGTGTCCGGCATTCTGGTGGCATCCGAGCGGGCAGGCAAACGTGCCGACCGGCTGGACAATTTCGATTTCGAGGAATTGGCACCGGACGCGGAAGCGCCGCGCGTTGTGCCCTTGCGCCAGTCCGACAGCTAGGGTTCAGTGGGGCAACTGTTGCAAGGGAGCCCCTGCCATGAGCGACGTATTCTTTCAGCCGGTGTCCGGCATGGACCTGCCGCGCTTTGCCGGGGTGCCGACTTTCATGCGGCTGCCGCTTGTCGGGTTCGATCATGACCGGTTTGGCGATGTCGATATCGGCATCATTGGCGTGCCCTGGGACAGCGGCACCACCAATCGCCCCGGTCCCCGGCACGGTCCGCGCCAGTTGCGCGACCTGTCCACGATGATCCGGGCCGAGAATGCCGCCACCGGCGTGCGCCCATTCGAGGCGGTGAATTGCGCCGACCTGGGCGATGTCGGGCCCAACCCGGCGGATATCGTCGACAGCATGGACCGGATCACGGCGTTTTATGACCATGTTCTAAAGGCCGGGATCATGCCGCTGACGGCGGGGGGCGACCATCTTTCCAGCCTGCCGATCCTGCGGGCGCTGGCGCGGGACAGGCCATTGGGGATGATCCATTTTGACAGCCACACCGACCTGTTTCACAGCTATTTCGGGGGCACCATGTTTACCCACGGCACCCCCTTTCGCCGCGCAGTGGAAGAGGGGCTGCTGGACCCAAAACGCGTGGTGCAGATCGGAATTCGCGGCACTGCCTATGACATGGAAGATCGCGATTTCGCGCGAGCAGAGGGCATTCGCATCATCCCGATCGAGGAATATTTCAAGCGCGGCGTCGACGACGTGATGGCCGAGGCGCGCGAAATCGCCGGGACCGGCGAGACCTATGTCACCTATGACATAGACTTCGTTGACCCGTCCTTTGCGCCGGGCACCGGAACGCCCGAAGTCGGCGGGCCGAACTCGTTCGAGGCGCTGATGGTCGCCCGGCTGCTGGAAGGCGTGAATGTCGTCGGGGCCGATCTGGTAGAAGTATCGCCGCCGTTCGATCAGACCGGTGGCACTGCCTTTCTGGGCGTGTCGATCATGTTCGAATTGCTGTGCGTGATGGCCGGAGTCAGGGCGCGCGCGACAGGCTGACCAACGCGCACCCCCCGGTCAGGTTGTCCCGGCGTGACGGTCGAATTCCGCCCTGGTGCGGGCCCAGACGCCGCGATCCATCGCATCTAGGCTTTGCAGCGTCGGCAACAACTGTGCGGCGTAGTCCTGCGAGGATTCCAGGGGCAACAGCGATGGCAGATTGTCGATGGCGGTTACGTCCAGCGGTGGATCGGTATGCACGCGCAGGGCCGGCTGATCCCAGGTGGTGACGCGATCATAGACCTTGATCGGAGAGAACGCGCTGGTCGGATCGCAAGCGATATCGCCGATGACGCCCAGCCGGCGTTTTGCGGTGGTGGCGCTGGCCGGTACGAAAACCGGGCAGCCGGGGCGCGCCAGAATGGCGTTCAGGAAGATCTCGTGCTGCAGGATTTCCGGAAACGGCCCGCCATGCGCGGTTTCGGCGATGTCCCATTTCGTGGTGGCGACGCCCACGGCGCTGCACAGATCGACCGCACCCGACCCGACCCGGCCCAACGCGCCGATGACGATTGCCGCGGGACTGTGCAACCCGTCAAGCTCTTGGTTCAGGTCCGCCTGCATCGCCGCTGAATTGGGGTAGACGCCAAGCGGGCCGGCGATGCTGCCCCGCTGTTGCGCGGCCCAGCATTTCAGCGCCACCGCGGCCCCCGCATAGCCGGCCCAGTAGCCGAACGCGGCAACGCGGCGGCCCGAGTCATCCACCAGATATTCCAGGTCGTAAAGAACACCCTTGCCCGCCGTGAAGCGGTTCAGCAGGATTTGCCCGGCAGGCTGCCCCTTGTAGGCGTGGCCGAACATGATGTGGCGATGCGGCAGCGGGGTGCCATCGTCAGGTAGTTCCTTCAGCCCAAGGATGATGGCGTCCGGCGGCGCGCCGGGCCAGCTGTTTTCCGGTGCGATCGTGCAGCCTGCGCTGCGATAACCGTCGATCGGGATGGCGCGGGCGGAACTGTCTTCGACCGTGATCTGAAAGCCGCGCGCCAGCAGCGTCGCCGCGCCCTCCGGCGTCAGACCGACGCGCTGTTCATGTTCGCGTTGTTCGGCACGCACCCAAAGATGTGTCATCGGAAACCTTTCTAATACGTGGTGCGGGCATGGGCGCGCTCTGGTGAATCCAGATGCGGCGTCGCGTTGAAGCCGGACAGCAGCGTTCCATGCGGTGTCACCTGCACCCGGTGCAGCGAGCTGTTCAGGATCGGCGTCAGCACATGCGCCACCCGTCGCGGATCGAGGTTCAGCAGCGCCCGCATCATCATGCCGATCACGCCGCCCGATGTCACGCACAGCACCCGCCGCCCGGGTTGTGTCGCCTCTGCCAGAACTCCGGTGACGCGGGTCTCGAAACTGGCGAAGCTTTCGCAGCCTTCGATCTCGGCGCGATGCCAGGCTTCCAGAACCAGCGGGGCGTGCAGCACGAAATCGTCAGGCGATGGCATCGGGACGCCGTGGCTTTGTTCCAGCGCGCGCCCGAGTGTGAAATAATCCATCTCGTTCAGGCGTGGGTCGGTGGTCGGGCGCGCGCCAAGGTCGCCCATTGCGGCGGCAGTCTGGATCTGGCGTTGCAGCGTGCCGGTCAGGATCGTGTCGAACGGCGCTTCATGCGCACGCAGATGATCGCCCAGCCAGGCTGCCTGTTGTCGCCCAAGGTCCGACAAACGGTCATAGTCCACCTCGTTCCGGGCCTGCGAATTGGCCTGCCCGTGGCGGACAAATAGAATTTCGCCCATCGGGTGCGGTCCTTGTGCTGGGGTGACCTCGGGACCTTGGTGATCGGATATTTGCGGGATCGGCACAACCGGAAATCTCGGGGCTTCGCAGTCCGGTCAGGCCGCGCTAGGGTGGCGGCGGACCGATATGGAGTTGCCGCAGATGCTGCCAGTTCAACCTGACCGTTTCCTCGCCGATCTACACAATTTGCGTCGCTTCGGGGCCGCTGGTGTCGCCAAGGGCGTGATCCGGCCTGCGTTTTCCGACGCCGACGTGGCGGCGCGGGAATGGCTGGCCGCGCAGATGACCGAGGCCGGGTTGAAGCCGCGGTTCGATGCGGTGGGCAACCTGTTCGGACTGGCAAAGGGGCGCGGGATCTTGCTGGGATCGCATTCCGACAGCCAGCCAGCGGGCGGCTGGCTGGACGGCGCGTTCGGCGTGATCGCGGCGCTGGAAGTGGCGCGCGCGGCGCAGGATGCGGGCGGCCCGCCGGTGTCGGTCGTGTCGTTTCAGGACGAGGAAGGCCGCTTCGGCGCGACCGTGGGCAGCGGCGTGTGGACCGGCGCGGTGCCGCTGGCCGAGGCCGACAATGCGGTGGACGACGCCGGCGTGACTCTGGCCAGCGCGCGCCGGGCGATGGCTCATCTGGCTGGCGATCCGGTGCCCAGCGACAGGTTTACCGGATTCATCGAGCCTCATATCGAACAGGGGCCGTGGCTGGAACAGGCGGGTCATGCCGTCGGGGTGGTCACCACGATAGTCGGGCTGCGCCAGATCGAGGTCACGCTGGACGGTCAGCAAAATCACGCCGGTACGACATCGATGGCGCTGCGCCGTGACGCGGTGCAGGGCATGGTTGCGATTGCGTCGGCTCTGAACGCGCGGCTGGCCGAAGTTGCGACCGAACGCACCGTCTGGACCATCGGGCGCGTGGTCGTGTCGCCCAATGCCGGGTCCATCGTGCCGGGGCGCTGCGTGTTCTCGGTGCAGTGGCGCGATGCCGACAGCGCAAGGCTGGACCGGATGGAGACGATTATCCGCGACACCGTGGCAGAGGTGGCGGCGGCGCGTGGGCTGCGCCTGAATGTCGGCGAGCAACCGGCACTGCCGCCGGTCGCGATGGATGCCCATCTGCAGGACCTTCTGGCCCGGTCGGCAGAGGATTTCGCGCCAGGCCGCTGGCAGCGCATGCCCTCGGGTGCCGTGCATGACGCGGGCTATGTGGCGCGGGTTCTGCCTGTGGCGATGCTGTTTGTTCCCTCGATCGGCGGGATCAGCCACGATTTTGCCGAGGACACCGACGAGGCCGACCTGGTCGCGGGCCTGCGCGTGCTGGCCGGCGCAGTGGCGCGGACGGGATAAGCATGGATCGCGATATGTCGCGGTCGCGGGTCTTGAATTGGCGGCGTCCGCACGCGGGCATCGCTAGACCCCCAGCATCCCCTTGATCCAGGGCAGAACCGTTGCCGCGACAAGCCCCACCACCGCACCGATGCCAAGCCGCACCGGAAGGCGCGGAAAGTTCGGGGCGATGACGCTGAGGCCGCCGCAAACCAGCGCGTAGAATCCAAGAGCTATCGGGTCCATGACCGCAGCCTAGCACAGGCTCGTGACAGGTAAAATGCCGAAGCGGAACGGCCGGTTGCGATGATAGCGTTAACTGAACAAGCGTTCATAAAATAAGTTGACCTGTGGGTGGCAAACGGGTCTATTGCAGCAGGGGTTTGGGGAAATCCCGGGCAAGGCCAGCCATCAGGGAGGATGACGTGCCGGATACGACCAGTCAAACGGCCGATCTTACATCAATTCCTGCGCTTTTGGCGCGAAATGCGGTCAGATATGCCGACCGGCCCGCCTACCGCGAGAAGGAATTCGGCATCTGGCAGACCTGGACCTGGGCCGATGCCGCGAAAGAGATTCGCGCCATCGCGCTGGGTTTGGTAAACCTTGGGGTCAAGCGCGGCGATTACATTGCCGTGATCGGACGCAACCGCCCGGCGCATTACATGGCGATGGTCGCGGCCCAGATGGCCGGCGCAATCCCCGTCCCGCTGTACCAGGATGCGGTCGCGGAAGAGATGACCTATGTGCTCGATCACTGCGGCGCGCGCTTTGTTCTGTGCGGCGATCAGGAACAGGTCGACAAGGTGATAGAGGTGCGGGCCTCGGTGGCTCATATCGAACACGTGATCTACAACGACAAGCGCGGCATGCGGAAATACGACCATTCGCACATGAACGCGCTTGAAGACATCAAGGCCGAGGGGCGTGCCGCCGAACAACGCCTGGCCGCGGAACTTGATGCGCGCATCGCCGAGCTGGGGTATGATAATACCTGTGTGATGCTTTATACCTCTGGCACCACCGGACGGCCCAAGGGCGTGGTGCTGTCCAACCGCAATATCATCGAGGCCTCGAAATCCAGTTCCGAATTCGACCACCTGCGCGAAAGCGACGAGGTGCTGGCTTATCTGCCGATGGCCTGGGTGGGCGATTTCATCTTTTCCATAGGTCAGGCCTATTGGACCGGGTTCTGCGTGAACTGCCCCGAAAGCCCCGAAACGATGATGACCGATCTGCGGGAAATCGGCCCGACCTATTATTTCGCGCCGCCGCGGGTGTTCGAAACCCAACTGACCAACGTGATGATCCGGATGGAAGACGCCGGCCGCCTGAAGAAATGGCTGTTCGACACGTTCATGGACGTGGCGCGCAAGGTCGGGCCAAGGCTGCTGGACGCAAAGCCGGTCGGCGCGATGGACCGCTTCAAATACTGGCTGGGCAATATCTTCGTGTACGGGCCGCTGAAGAACACGCTGGGATTCAGCCGGGTGCGGGTCGGGTATACGGCGGGCGAGGCGATCGGACCTGAAATCTTTGATTTCTACCGCTCCCTGGGGATCAACCTGAAACAGCTTTACGGGCAGACAGAGGCGTCGGTCTTCGTCACCGCGCAGCCGGATGGCGAAGTCCGGGCCGATACGGTTGGCGTGCCGTCGCCCGGAGTAGAGATCCGGATCGACGAGAACGGCGAGGTTCACTACCGTTCGCCGGGGGCATTCGTGGAATATTACAAGAACCCCGAAAGCACCGCGTCGACCAAGGATTCCGAAGGCTGGGTTGCCACCGGCGATGCCGGGTTCATCGAGGAAGGCACCGGGCATCTGCGCATCATCGACCGGGCCAAGGATGTCGCCAAACTGTCGGACGGACGGATGTTTGCGCCCAAATACGTCGAAAACAAACTGAAATTCTATCCCAACATCCTGGAGGCGGTGGTGTTCGGCGCCGGGCGCGACCGGTGCTGTGCCTTTGTCAACATCGACCTGACGGCGGTCGGCAACTGGGCCGAGCGCAACAACATCGCCTATGCCTCCTACCAGGAACTGGCGCAGCATCCCGAGGTGCTGAATACGGTTCAGGGACATATCGAAGAGGTCAACCGCTCTGTCGCGGAGGATCCGATGCTGTCGGGCTGCCAGATTCACCGGTTCATGATCCTGCACAAGGAACTGGATGCCGATGACGGCGAACTGACCCGCACAGGCAAGGTCCGCCGGGCGGTGATCGGAGAGAAGTTCAAGGATCTGGTGGATGCTTTGTATGATGGCTCGAACGAGATTTATACGGAGACAGAGGTGACATACGAGGACGGCCGCAAGGGCAAGATCACCGCGACGCTGATGATCCGCGACGCGGCGGTGGTGCCGGTGGCCGGTCAGAAGATGGCGGCGGAATGATGGCGCGGGGCCGGACGGGCTTGCCTGCGGCAAGACGCTCGCCGCAAGCGGCATCGCCCCGCCCGCCATCCCGCATGGGGAACTGCACATGAAAGACACAGTCGAAAGCTTTCAGACGCCGGATGGCCGCACCATCGGTGGAGTGATGATGGAGATGAAGCACATCACACTGCGCTTTGGCGGGGTGGTGGCGATCAAGGATATTTCATTTGATATCCGCGAGGGCGAGATCCGCGCGATCATCGGGCCGAACGGGGCCGGCAAGTCGAGCATGCTGAATGTCATCAGCGGATTCTATCATCCGCAAGAGGGCGAGGTCTGGTTTCACGGCAGCCGACGCCCGTCGATGAAGCCCTTTCAGGTGGCCCGGCAGGGCATCGCGCGCACCTTTCAGAACATTGCCCTGTTCGAGGGCATGTCGGTGCTGGACAACGTCATGACCGGGCGGCTGACGCAGATGAAAACCGGCATGATGGCGCAGGCGATCTGGTGGGGCAAGGCCGAGAAGGAAGAGACCGAGAACCGCGAGAAGGTCGAAAAAGTCATTGATTTCCTTGAGATTCAGCATATCCGCAAGACGCCCGTGGGGCGGCTGCCCTATGGTTTGAAGAAACGGGTCGAACTGGCGCGGGCGCTGGCGGCGGAGCCGAAACTGTTGCTGCTGGACGAACCGATGGCGGGGATGAATGTCGAGGAGAAAGAGGACATGAGCCGCTTTATCCTGGATGTGAACGACGAATTCGGGACGACCATTGCGCTGATCGAGCATGACATGGGCGTGGTGATGGACCTGTCCGACCGGGTTGTCGTGATGGATTACGGCAAGAAGATCGGCGACGGCTCGCCGGACGAGGTGCGCAACAATCAGGACGTGATCGACGCCTATCTCGGGGTGGCGCATGACTGATTTTGCCGCGCCGAATACTGCACAGAGAGTACACAGAGCCTACGCAACCTGTGCACAGCACGTACACCGGGCGTGCATACGCGCCGAAATCGTCTGTTTGGCGGAGATTGCATGATGCCTGACCAACTACTATTCGCGATGGAAGTCACCCTGAACGGGCTGATGGCGGGGGTGCTTTATGCGCTCGTCGCGCTGGGGTTCGTGCTGATCTTCAAGGCGTCCGGCATCTTCAACTATGCGCAGGGCGTCATGGCGCTGTTTGCCGCACTGACGCTGGTCGGGATCATGGACGGGCAGGTGCCGTTCAGCCACCTGATCAATGCGATGTTCGGCACCGATATCCATGATTTCGGCTGGCATGTGCCGGCGGTGCTGGCGATTGCGCTGACAATGGTCTTGATGGTCGGATTTGCCTGGCTGGTGAACCGGCTGGTGCTGCGCCATCTGGTCAATCAGGAACCGATCATCCTGTTCATGGCCACCATCGGGCTGGCGTATTTTCTGGAAGGCTTCGGCGACATCATGTGGGGCAGCGACATCAAGAAGCTGGATGTCGGGCTGCCGCAGGGGCTGAACGCGTTTATCGACGACACGACCTATGGCTGGTTCGGTTATGGGTTCTTCATCGACAATCTGGATATCGTGGCGACGGTGATCGCGGCGCTGCTGGTGACCGGGCTGGTGCTGTTCAGCCAGTATACCAAGCAGGGCAGGGCCTTGCGCGCGGTGGCCGATGACCACCAGGCGGCGCTGTCGGTCGGCATCTCGCTGAACTTCATCTGGGTGCTGGTCTGGTCGGTGGCCGGCTTTGTCGCGCTGGTGGCGGGGATCATGTGGGGCGCGAAATCCGGCGTGCAGTTTTCGCTGTCGCTGATCGCGCTGAAGGCGCTGCCGGTACTGATGCTGGGCGGGTTCACCTCGATCCCCGGCGCCATCGTCGGCGGGCTGATCATCGGGGTCGGCGAAAAGCTGTTCGAGTTCATCGCCGGTCCGGCGCTGGGCGGCGCGACCGAGAACTGGTTTGCCTATGTGCTGGCACTGCTGTTCCTGGTGTTCCGCCCGCAGGGGCTGTTCGGGGAGAAGATCATTGAGCGGGTGTGAAAATCGAATGGTGCGTGTGAACACGCACCCTACCGATAGATCCGCAAGGCGCGTGATTTCACGCAGTTTGCAAACGGGAGTGGCATGAATGTTCTACCGTGAAGCTGGCGATTTCAGCACCACATATCCGCAGGACAGCCAGACGTTTCCGATCAGGTTCGACCGGTATCGCTACTACGCCGTGCTGGTCATTGCCTTTGCCGTGGTGCCGTTCATCATCAACGACTACTGGCTGAACGCGATCTTCCTGCCGTTCCTGATTTACTCGATCGCGGCGATCGGGCTGAACATTCTGGTCGGCTATTGCGGTCAGGTGTCGCTGGGAACCGGCGGGTTCATGGCCGTGGGGGCCTATAGCTGTTACAAGTTCATGACCGGCGTCGATATCTGGCTGATGGGCGCGGATGGCCAGATGATTCAGTATGCCCTGCCGCCGATCAATATCTTCTTTTCGGTCATTCTGGCCGGACTGGTCACGGCGGCGGTGGGTGTGCTGTTCGGTTTGCCCAGCCTGCGGATCAAGGGGTTCTATCTGGCGGTGGCGACGCTGGCGGCGCAGTTCTTTCTGGTGTGGCTGTTCAACAAGTGGGAGTGGGCCTACAACTATTCCGCCTCGGGGCAGATCAACGCGCCGACGCGCGGATTCCTTGGCGTCGATGTCACGGGGCCGGCGACCGAAGCATGGGCCACCTACCTGTTCTGCCTGATGTTCGTGATCGGCTCTGCCGTGCTGGCGCGCAACCTGACGCGCGGTTCGGTGGGGCGCAAATGGATGGCGATCCGCGATATGGACATCGCCGCCGAAATCATCGGGGTGAACCCGCTGCGCGCCAAACTGTCCGCCTTTGCGGTGTCGTCGTTCTTTGTCGGCGTCTCGGGGGCGCTGTTCTTCAGCGTGTATCTTGGCGCGGTCGAGGTCGGCGAGGCGTTCGGCATCCAGAAGTCGTTCCTGGTGCTGTTCATGATCATCATCGGTGGCCTTGGCAGCATTTTCGGCAGTTTCGCGGGGGCGGCCTTCATGGTGCTGTTGCCGGTCCTGTTGAAGAATACCCTGGTGGGCACGCTGGGCTGGCCAACCGATCTGGCCGCGCATATCGAGTTCATTATCGTCGGCGCGCTGATCGTGGTGTTCCTGATCCTGGAACCGCATGGACTGGCCCAGCTTTGGCGTGTCGCGAAGGAAAAATTGAGACTTTGGCCATTTCCGTATTAAATCGGTGTGGCGCGAGGTGTGGTGCGCAGGATTGCACACCCTACGAAAGCAAAAAACGTATCATGGGAGGAAGACCAAAATGAAACTCAAGCTTGCAACTCTGGCGCTGGCGGGGGCAATGACCGCCGCTGTGCCTGCGATGGCGGACCTTGTGTTCCCGTCGCTGTCTTATCGCACCGGGCCCTATGCGGCGAACGGCATTCCGTTTGCCGATGGCTATGCGGATTACCTCACGCTGCTGAACGAGCGTGATGGCGGCATCGGCGGCGTGCCGATCAAGATGCTGGAATGCGAGACCGGCTATAACACCGAAAAAGGTGTCGAATGCTACGAGAGCACCAAGGGCGAAGGCGCGCTGGTCTATCAGCCGCTGTCGACCGGCATCACCTACCAGCTGATTCCCAAAGCCACCGCTGACGGCATCCCGGTCCACTCGATGGGCTACGGACGGACCAGCGCGAAGAACGGCAAGGTTTTCCCGTTCATCTTCAACTATCCGGCCAACTACTGGGACGGAGCCAGCATCGCGGTCAAGCACCTGCTGGATCTGAACGGCGGCGACATCGCCGGCAAGAAGGTCGCGCTGGTCTACCACAACTCTGCCTATGGCAAAGAGCCGATCCGCACCCTGGAAGAACTGGCAAAAAAGCACGGCTATGAACTGTCGTTGCTGCCTGTTGACCACCCCGGTCAGGAGCAGAAATCGCAGTGGCTGCAAATTCGCCGTGAAAAGCCCGACTATGTGCTGATGTGGGGCTGGGGCGTGATGAACCAGGTTGCCATCCAGGAAGCCGCCAACATCCGGTTCCCGATGGAGAATTTCATCGGCATCTGGTGGTCCGGTTCCGAAAACGACGTGCTGCCGGTGGGCGATGGCGCCAACGGTTACAAGGCGCTGACGCTGGCGAACCCGGGCATGGATTACCCGATCTATGACGCGCTGAAGACCTATGTCTACGACAAGGGCATGGCCGCAGGCGCCGGCGATCAGGCGGGCACGGTACTGTACAACCGTGGCATGTACGCCGCAATGCTGGCCGCCGAGGCGGCGCGCAAGGCACAAGAGCTGAGCGGCGTTGCGCAGATCGATGCGGGGATGATGCGCGACGGCATGGAAGCGCTGGCAATCACCGAGGCGCGGATGACAGAGCTGGGCTTGCCCAACTTTGGCCCCGAGTTCGCGGTCACTTGCGAAAACCACGGCGGTTCCGGTTTGGGCAAGGTCCAGCAGTGGGATGCGGCCACAGGCAAGTGGAACGTGATCACCGACTGGATCGAATCCGACAAGTCGATCATCGACCCGCTGGTACTGGAAGACAGCGCTGCCTATGCCGCCGAGAATGGCATCACCGAAGGCTGCAACTAGGCGGCTGTGCCCCCCCGCATGATCGGGGGTTTGCGAACACCGGGCGCGGCGGTCTGATCGCCGCGCCTGTCTGACAAGGCTCCCCGCATTCGTGGGGATGACAGAGGTTCAATCATGCCAGATGCCATGCCTGCCCAAGAGACCCTGCTTGAGGTCAACAATATCGAGGTGATCTACAACCACGTTATCCTGGTGCTGAAGGGCGTCAGCCTGTCGGTTCCCAAGGGCGGTATCACCGCTTTGCTGGGTG
>JAJDOB010000262.1 GCA_022340385.1 Rhodobacter sp. | reverse complement strand
GCAGCACTGGCTCGAAGCGGCCGCCGACAATGGCGAGGCTTTGGCAGAACGGATACTGGGCAGCGCCTATCTGACGGGCGAAGGCGCCGAGGCCGACCCGGAACGCGGTGTTTCGCTGCTGCTGCGCGCCGCCGCCAAGGGTGAACCCGGCGCGCAAAGCAACCTCGGTTATGCCTATGCCGCCGGGATCGGCGTCGAACAGGATGACGCTAGGGCGGCGGACTGGTATCGCATGGCCGCCGATCAGGGCCTGACCCGCGCCGCCCTGGTGCTGGGAGAGTTCTATTACACCGGGCGCGGCGTCGAAAAAGACCTTGAGCAGGCGGTGAAATATTTCGAGATCGCCTATCTGGGCCGCGATCCCGTTGCTGCGGCGCGGCTTGGGCAGATGCTGGTCTCGGGCGAGATCGCCCCCGCCGACGAACCCGAAGCGGGCGTGGTCTGGGTTGCGACGATGGCCGAAACCGGCGATGCCGCCGCCCGCGACTGGCTGCTTGAACGGGCGCAAAGCGGCGAACCCTATGCGTATCTTCGACTGGCGCAAATCTATCGCGACGGCACTGGCGTCGATGCCGATCCGGTCCGCGCGGCCGCGTATTTCATCAAATCCGCGACCGGCGGCAACCGCGATGCGCAACACGCGCTGGCCGGGCTGTACGCATCCGGAACCGGGGTCGATCAGGATTATGTCGAGGCGCATAAATGGGCCAATGTCGCCGCCGCGGCCGGCAGCGACGCGGCGGCCGAACAGCGCGACGTGCTGGCCGCGCTGATGACGCCCGAACAGATCGCCGAAGCGCAGGAACGCGCCCGCGGCTACATGCGCAATCCATGAAAGGGCTTGCGGCCATCCTGATCTGGCTGGCGCTGTGCCTTGGTGCCGCCGCCCAGCCGGCGGATATCGCGGCGTTGCAACGCGCGGCAGAGTCCGGTCAGCCTGCCGCGCAGTTCCAGCTGGCAGAGCGTTACCGGACCGGAACCGAAGTGTTGCAGAGCTATGCGCGCGCCGCCGAATGGTACGCCGCCGCCGCCGCGCAGGGCGATGCGGATGCGCAAAACAGCCTTGGCGCGCTTTATATCCAGGGGCTGGGCGTCGCCCGGGACGCGCCGCGCGGCGTGCAGTTGCTGACCGAAGCCGCGCAGCAGGGCGCGCCGAAACATCTGCATGATCTTGCGACCGTCCTGCAAAGCGGCACGGGCATTGCCGCCGATCCGGCCCGCGCGGCGGACCTGTTTCAACAGGCGTCGGATCTGGGCTGGGTCGAATCGACCGTGTCGCTGGGCCTGCTTTACCAGGAAGGCATCGGGGTCGAGCGTGACATTGCCCGGGCGATCGAGCTTTACAGCGGACCGGCCCGCGCCGGCCACGCCCGCGCGCAGAACAACCTGGGCCTGATCTACGTGCGCGGCGACGGCGTGCCGCAGGACTATGACCTGGCCGTGCAATGGTTCGAGGACGCCGCCGCCCAGGGCCTGCCGGTGGCGCTGACCAATCTTGGCGTGATGTACGAAAACGGCTTTGGCGTCGCCGTGGACGAGGACGAGGCCAAGCGCCTGTACCGTCTTGCCGCGCAGACCGGCGGCGATGGATCGGGCGGCGGGCCGGGGCTGGTTTTCGACACGCGCCTGCAACCCGCCGATCCGGCCGGGGCAGAGGCCTATCTGGCCGCGGCGCGCGCCGGCGATCCGGTGGCGCAGTTCCTGCTGGGCTATCTGCTGGCGTCGCAGGCCGGGTCCGGCGCAGAGTATCGTCAGGTGGCGCAGTTGTTCCGGGCGGCCGCAGACAAGGGCCTGCCGGTTGCGATTGCAAATCTTGGTGTGCTGACCTTCCAGGGCAAGGGCGTTCTGCAGGACTACGTCGAGGGCTACCGCCTGCTGACGCTGGCCGCCGCCGCCGGATTGCCCGGGGTGATCGGGGTGCGCGATCAACTGGCCGCCCGGATGACGCCCGACCAGATCAACATGGCCAATGCGCAGGCCGAATCCGCCTGGTCCGAAATCCAATCCGGCGGCAACTGACGTAAATCGCGCCGATCCGGCAATCCGGGCGTCGCACCAATTGATCTGACCCGGTCCGGACGCTATGCTGACAGGCGGCCGGCTGCACCCAAGGCCCGATCGCGGCCCCATGATTTGAAACGGAGAATTCGCGATGAAACACAAGGCCCTGTCCCTCTTGCTTGCGGTTGGCCTTGCCGGCGTTTCGACCGCCAGCGCCGCCGAGGTCGAAGCCCGTCTTCAGGCCGGGTCGCTGTCTTTTTCCGGCGGCACCGGTTTCACCAACGCACAGCTGCTGATCACCGGCCCCGATGATTTCGAGGCCGAGGAAACCGCAAGTCGCGGACTGCCGGTTTTCCGGGTTCAGGGCGGGCGGATGAAAGACGGCTTTTACCAGTACACGCTCAGCGCGGCGACCGACGAGAAAGTGACCATCAAGCGCCCGGTCAACAATGGCCGCGGCGCGACCGAACGCGACTACCTGCTGAAACCCTTCAACATGACCGGCATTTTCGAGATTTCGCGCGGCACAATCGTGCCCCAGGAAGAGATGAAGACCGGCTCTGACGGGGACTCGAGCGAATAGTCCCGGCGGTTGTGTCAGTCCTCGCCGATGTATCGGGCCGGTTTTCGGTTGGATTTCCGCCGTGCGCAGGTCAATGATCGCCAGATAGCCAGTTGGGGCCGACACCTGTGCCCGCGTATTTCACCGAAGCGGCAACGGAGTTTCCAATGACAGGCATAATTGTGCGATCCAGCGAACGCCGGCTGATCTTTGCGCTGCTGACGGTGGTGGTTCTGGCGGCCCTGTTCTGGACCCAGTCGCGCTATCCCCAGCTTGACGAAAAGGCGATGATGTCGGGCGCGATCCAGCTGGAAGACCCGATCAGTTTCGATGTCATCTATGACGTCAGCCCGGATTTGCCGGTCCATGAACGCATCGCCAAAAGCACGGTCAACTGGCTGGATACCAACAAGAAGGGCATGACTTTCGGCGTGCTGATCGCCGCCGCATTCCTGACCCTGTTCGGCTACCTGCAAAAGCGCAGCTTCCGGGGCGGGTTCTCGAATTCGGCCCTGGGGCTGGCGATGGGCGCGCCGCTGGGGGTCTGCGTCAACTGTGCCGCGCCGATTGCGCGCGGGCTGTATGCGGGCGGGCTGCGGGCGGAAACCACGCTCAGCGCGATGATCGCCTCGCCGACGCTGAACATCATCGTGCTGACCATGCTGTTCAGCCTGCTGCCGGTCTACATGGCGCTGGCCAAGATCGGGCTCAGCCTGTTCGTCATCCTGGTGGCGGTGCCGCTGATCTGCCGGATGCTGCCGCCGGAACAGCTGGAGGTCGCGCGCAAGATAGAGCTGCCGCCGGCGACCGGCTGGGACAGCGAACCCCGCGAAAGCTATGGCGCGGCGCTGGTGTCGTTCCTGGCATCCTATGGCAGGAATCTCTGGTTCATCGTCAAGGTCACCGTGCCGCTGATGTTTCTGGCCGGGCTGCTGGGCGCCACCGCGGGCACGCTGCTGCCCCAGGATCTGATCCTCGGCGCGCCGTTCAGTCTGATCGTGCTGGTGCTTGTCGCGCTGGCGGGCACCTTTCTGCCGGTGCCGATCGCATTCGACGTGGTGCTTGCCGGCGCGCTGCTGTCGGGCGGGCTGACGCAGGGCTATGTCTTTGCGCTGCTGTTCACGCTGGGCAGTTTCAGCGTCTATTCCTACATGATCGTGGCGGGGTCGATATCGACGCGGGCGGCAACATTGCTGGCGGCGACGATCGCCGCACTGGGCATCCTTGGCGGCGCGGCGGTGCACAGCTACCATTCCTGGCAGACCCAGCGCGCGCTTGACATCCTTTTGGGACTGGAACGCCTGGTCCTGCCGATGGCAGAGGCGCAGACGGCGGAAAACATCATCATCGAACGGCGTCCCTTCGCCGCCCGGTCTCCGGCCGGGGACACCGCGTTCACCCGGGTCGAGGCCATCACCCGCGGCATCGACAAACCGCTGGAATTCTCGATGAAGGACATGTGGCCGCCATTCTGGGAGGGGCGCAGCCTGTCGACCGGGGATATCGACCATGATGGCGACCCCGATCTGGTGATCGCCTCGACCGAGGCGGGGCTGTATGTCTATGACAACGACGGCACCGGACAGTTCGCCCGCCAGACGCTTGACCTTGGCCCGCTCGCCGATCTCGACATCTTCAACGCGGTCCTTGTCGACATCGACAACGACGGCTGGCTTGACCTGTTCCTGGCCACCTATATCGACGGCAACCTGCTGATCCACAATGACAACGGCAGGCTGGCGGTCGAGGCACCGCAGGTGGTCGCCAACCGCGACGGCGCGATGCTGACGCTGGCGCTGTCATTCGCCGATGTCGATCGCGATGGCGATCTCGATGCCGCGCTGGGCAACTGGACCGCCGGCTGGTACCGCCGTATCCCGGGCGAGGAATCGCGCAATCGCATCCTGTTCAACCAGAACGGAACGCTGGACGGCAGCCAGTTCGCCGATCTGCCCGGCCTGCCCGGCGAGACCCTGTCGATTCTGTTCAGCGACATCGACCTCGACGGCGACGCCGACCTGCTGGTCGGGAATGACTTCGAGCTGCCCGACTACGTCTATTACGGCGACGGGCAGGGCGGGTTCACCCCGGTCACCCGCACGCAGGGTCACATTCCGCACACGACCAACACCACCATGGCCATCGCCACCGGGGATTTGCACAATGACGGCATGCCAGAGATGTATTTCGCCCAGATTGCCGGGCGGTCCTCGGGCGTGTCGGACCGGCTCAAGATGCAGCCCCTGGCGAAATACTGCGATGCCATCCAAGATCCGCAGGCCAAGGCGCTGTGCCAGCGCAACATGGCGATCAAGGACTGGTATAAATCCGGCAACCGGTTCGACCCGACCTATGCCGCGAAATGCCAGGAACTGACCGGCGATCTGCAGGATGAATGCAAGGGCATGCTGGTCAAGGATCTGGCGATCCAGAAACAGGATCCGAAGATTTGCGCGCTGATCCCGGCGGGGCAGAAACTGGCGCGCGCCTATTGCGACATCCATTTCAAACCGCATGTCGCGCCGCTGCAATCGGTGTTCGACACGACGATCCCGCAGATCCGGCAATCCAACGTCCTGCTGACCCGTCAGGGCGCCGATTACGCCGATACCGCCAAGGCCGAGGGGCTGGAGTTCGGCGGCTGGTCCTGGGATACCAAGATCGCCGATTTCGACAATGACGGCTGGCTCGATATCTACATCGTCAACGGCACCTGGGTGCCGAACGAGGTTTCGCCCTCCAACATGTTCTTCCACAACACCGGCGGTGGCCGTTTCACAGAGGCATCCGGCCCCTTCGGGCTGGAGGATTACCTGATGACCGCCGCTGCCGTGACCTTCGATATCGACAATGACGGCGATCTCGACGTGCTTACCCACCCGGTGAACGGCCCGCTGGCACTGTTCGTGAACAACGCGCAGACCGGCAATGCCGTGGCGGTGGAACTGCGCGACGCGCGCGGCAACAGCCAGGCGATCGGCGCGCGGATCGTGGCGACCCTGCCGGGGGGCATGCAGCTGAGCCGGGAACTGCAATCGGGCGGCGGTTTCATGTCGTTCGACGCGCCCGTGGCGCATTTCGGGATCGGCGCGGAGGCCGAGATCGCCCGCCTGACGGTGCACTGGCCGGATGGCAGCCAATCCGACATCCCGGGGCCGTTTGCGGCCGGCGCAAACTATCTTGTTCGCCGCGAATAGATCCGGGCTGTCGGTCAAATCCCGCAGGATTTTCGGCTGATCCCTGACAACTGATCCCTGACAATAGGTGAATTGGCAAGTTCAGCCTTTACAAAGGCTTGTCACGGATGCAGTTCACCGGAAAACCGGAAAACCGGAAAACCGGAAAACCGGAAAACCGGAAAACCGGAAAACCGGAAAACCGGAAAACCGGAAAACCGGAAAACCGGCCGCCGCCCTGGCAGTCCCCGCCCATTCACCATCTTCTTTCCAGTAGTGTGCACGCGGTGAAAAATTCACCAAATCGTAATGATTATTAATTTATCTCAACGACTTACCGGAAAATGTTTCGCGCGCGAAACATCTGTCGGCAAATGGATCCGCCGCATAGCCCACGGATTCCAGGTACAGCCCGTCCGGCGGCGCCACCGGGCCGCATGCGGCGCGGGCGCGGGTCTGCAACGCCTCGTGCACATCTTCCGCAGTCCAGGCTCCGGCACCGACGCGTTCCAGCGTTCCGACGAAACTGCGCACCTGGCTGTGCAGAAAACTGCGAGCCCGCACGTGGAATTCCACCTCTGGCCCGGTGGCCGTCACCCGAAATTCATCCACCGTTTTCACCGGACTGTTCGCCTGGCATTCCGATGCGCGGAAGGTGGTGAAATCATGCCGCCCCACCAGGTATTCCGCCGCCTTCTGCATCGCCGCAAGGTCCAGCATCTGCGGCACTTTCCACGCCAGCCCGCGCAGATGCGTCAGCGGCGCGCGGCGGCAGATCACGCGATAGCGATAGCGCCGCTCGACCGCGGAAAACCGCGCGTGAAAATCGGCATCGACCCTGGCCGCGGCAACCACCGCCACCGGCAAAGGCTTCAGATGGTGGTTCAGCGCCTCTGACAGGCGGAACGCGTCCCAGTCTTTGGCCAGGTCGCAATGCGCCACCTGACCCAGCGCGTGCACGCCCGCATCCGTGCGCCCCGCCGCCGCGATGCCGGGGACATCCGGTTCAAGTGCCGCCAGCGCCGTTTCGACCGCGCCCTGCACCGAGGGGTGCAGCGCCTGCCGCTGCCAGCCGTGGAACGGTCCCCCGTGGTATTCGATTTTCAAGGCATAGCGCGGCATGGGCGCAGCCATAGCGCCGCGCCGCGCCGATGGCAAACCGCCGCGCGCCTGCGCGCTTTCCCCCTAGCGGTGCGGTGCGCCCGTGCCTATCTTCGCCAGACACCAACCCGGAGCGGCCCTTGATCATCGGCGATATCGCAGACAGCCTGACCCGCAGCGTCGAGCGCGCCAGCGATGCCGTTTCAGAGGCATTTTTCGAGCCGACGATCCGGCTTGGGGTCACCGGGCTCAGCCGTGCCGGCAAGACCGTGTTCATCACCTCGATGGTCGCCAACCTGATCGACCGGGCGCGCCTGCCGGGGCTGACGGCGGCGGCGCAGGGCCGGATCCTGACCGCCTATCTGCAACCCCAGCCCGACGACACCGTGCCTCGGTTCGACTATGAAACCCATCTGGCGGCCCTGACCGGACCAAGCCCGCACTGGCCGGCCTCGACCCGCGCGGTCAGCCAGTTGCGGCTGTCGTTGCGGGTGCAGCCGGGTGGGCTGCTGGGTGGTTTTCGCGGCGTGCGCACGGTGCATCTGGACATCGTCGACTATCCCGGCGAATGGCTGCTGGATCTGGAGCTCCTGGACCTTGGCTATGAGGAATGGGCCGCGCAGACGCTGGCCCGGATCGCGACGCGGCCGCAGGCCTCTGACTATCTGGCGCAGGTGCAGGCAACGGACGCGGCGGATAAATTCGACGAATCGCGCGCCCGCGATCTTGCCACCCGTTTTGCCGCCTATCTGGGCGCGGCGCGGTCGGCGGGATTTTCCGACTGCACCCCGGGGCGCTTCCTTTTGCCCGGCGAACTGGAAGGCTCGCCCGCGCTGACATTCGCACCGCTGGGCAAACCCGCCAGCCCAAGCCGCCGCAGCCTGTGGCGAGAGATGGAGCGGCGGTTCGAAGCCTATAAATCCCGCGTGGTCAAACCGTTCTTTCGCGACCATTTCGCCCGCATCGACCGTCAGATCGTGCTGGTCGACGCGCTGGGTGCGATCCATGCCGGGCCGCCGGCGGTCGAGGATCTGCGCCGCGCGATGGGGGATATCCTTGCCGCGTTCCGGCCCGGGCGAAACGCGTTTCTGACCCGGCTGCTGTTTGGCAAGCGGGTCGAGAAGATCCTGTTTGCCGCGACCAAGGCCGACCATCTGCACCACCGCCAGCACCCGCGCCTGACCGCGATCATGGACGGGCTGGTGAAAGACGCCCGCGCGCGCGCCGACTATGCCGGTGCGGGGACGCAGGCGATGGCGATTGCCGCGCTGCGCGCCACGGTCGAGGAAACTCTGGATCACGCCGACGGCACACTCGATTGCGTGCGCGGAACCCTTGCCGACGGGCGGCAGGCGGCGTTCTATCCCGGCGAATTGCCCGACGATCCGCAGCGCCTGCTGAACCCGGCGCGCGAGGGCGCGGAAAAATGGCTGGATGCGGATTACGAGATCATGAATTTCGCCCCCGCCGCGCTGTCCCTGAAACCCGGCGAAGGCCCGCCGCATATCCGTCTGGACAAGGCGCTGCAATTTCTGATCGGGGATCTGTTGTGAGGCTGACCGCCGCGAAACCGCGCGATGCGGAACCGCTGGCCGCGATTCTGGCAGACTGGAAGGATGAAACCCGGTGGCTGCCCGATCTGCATTCGCGCGAAGAGGATGCCGGTTTCCTGGCAAGGCTGATCGACACGACAGATGTGATCGTGCTGCGCAACTGGCGCGGGGCGCGGGGGTTTCTGGCGCGCGACGATCAGGTGGTTCACGCGCTGTATATCGCCCGGCAGACGCGCGGGCAGGGACATGGCAGGCGGCTGCTTGATGCGGCCAAGGCGCAATCGGCGCGGCTGACGCTGTGGACCTTTCAGGCCAACACGCGCGCGCGGGCTTTTTATGCGCGCGAGGGGTTCGTCGAGGTCGAGGAAACCGATGGCGCGGGCAATGACGAAAAGCTGCCCGACGTGCGGCTGGAATGGCACAGGAGCGGGGCATGACCGACAAACGCGGACCGGTGCTGATCGAATTGAACACTGCGCCCAAGCTGTCGCCGGCAGAGGCTCCGCCGGTCAGCGATGTGGCCGCATTGCCGGGCAACGCCGCATTGCAGACCGCGGCCCGGCTGGCGGCGCGCCCGGTGTCGCGCCTTGCCCGGTGGTTCTGGGGTATCCTGTTGTCATTGCTGACGTTTCTTCTGTCGGTCGCGGCCTGGGATATGGTCACATCCTTGCTGGCGCGCAGCCCGGTTCTGGGCGGTATCGCAGTGACGCTGACGGCGATGTTCGTGTTGGTGCTGCTGCTGATCGCGGTGCGCGAATGGGCGGCTTTCGCACGGCTGCAGCGGTTGGATTCGGTGCGTCTGGCAGCGGGCGAGGCGCTGGCGGGCGGCGATCTTGCGATGGCGCGCGCGGTGTCCGACCGGCTGTCCGGATTGTACGAGGCGCGGGCAGAGCTTGACTGGGGCCGCGCCCGGCTGGCCGAGCGGCAGGGCGATGTGTTTGACGCCGATGGCCTGCTGGCAATGACCGAGACCGAACTGCTGGTGCCGCTGGACGCGGCGGCGCAGATCGAGGTGCAGGCGGCGGCGCGCCAGGTCGCGACGGTGACGGCGGTGGTGCCGCTGGCGCTGGCCGATGTCGCGGTGGCGCTGACTGCGAACCTGCGGATGATCCGGCGGATTGCCGAGATCTACGGCGGCCGGTCCGGCACATTGGGCAGCTGGCGGCTGACCCGGTCGGTGCTGACGCATCTGGTGGCGACCGGCGCGGTGGCGGTGGGCGACGATCTGATCGGCTCGGGTGCGGGCGGCAGCGTTCTGTCGAAGATTTCAAGGCGGTTCGGCGAAGGCGTGGTCAACGGGGCGCTGACCGCGCGGGTCGGGGTCGCGGCGATCGAGGTCTGCCGCCCGCTGCCGTTCCGCGCCAGCGCCCGCCCGTCCGTCACCGGGCTGGTCCGCCGCGCGTTGGCAGGATTGTTCGCGGGGTTCGGCGGCAAGGCCACGGACTGAGGTCACCGGCAAGACACCGGCGCGGCCCGGCGGCTTTGCCCGGAATCCGGGTAACGGATGCATGCCGGCCACGTTGCGTCGGGGCTTGTCAGGTGCGGGCGATGTATACATTATGTATACAAATAGCGCCGAGTCGCCAACCGTATCGACCTCCGGATCTTCATGGCCAAATTTACCAAAGACGCCTGCCTTGCCGACCTGAAACACCGGATTCTGTCGACCGAACTGGCGCCGGGGCTTGACCTTGATGAAGCCTCGCTTTGCGCGCATTACGGCATGTCGCGCACGCCTTTGCGCGAGGTTCTGCAACGTCTTGCCGGGGCCGGGTTCATCGCGTTGCAGGCCAATCGCGGTGCCAAGGTCGCGCCGATGGACATCGCCACGCTTCGGGTGTTTTTTCAAACAGCGCCAATGGTTTATGCCAATATCGCGCGGCTGGCCGCTGAAAATCGCGACGCCGGCCAGATGGCCGCGCTGAAAGCGGCCCAGCACGACTTTGTTCGCGCGACCACCGCCCGGGACGCCGCTGCGGCGGTGCTTGCCAATCACCGGTTTCATGTGCAGATCGGGGCGATGGCGCATAATGTCTACCTGGTCGCGGCGCTGAACCGGCTGTTGATCGACCACACGCGTCTGAGCCAGACCTTCTATCGGCCGGCCTCGCCCGCGGAATCGGTGCTGATCCTGCAAGCGGTCGATCAGCATGACGGCATGATCCGCGCGATCGAGGCACAGGATGGCCCTCAGGCGATCGACCTGACGCTGGCGCACTGGGATCTGTCGCGCGACCGGATGGAACGGTACGTGCACCCCGATCCGTTGCCGGTGGATGTCATTTCGTTCAAGGACAGGGCCCATGCAGTTTGAAGGCGCCGGCCTTGGTCCGGCCGCATGTGACGAGCATACAGAAGCAGAACCAATCCGGGTCGGCCTTTCCGATCCGCGCGAAGGGGAGAATTTGGAATGAGCCGTGTCGGTTTCATAGGGGCGGGGCATATTGCGGCGCCGATGGCGCGGGCGTTGGCGCGCAAGGGGCATGACGTCACCGTATCAGAACGCAACGCTGGGGTTGCCGCGTCGCTGGCAGGGGCCGGGCTGGGGATCAGGGTTGCGCCCAATCAGGGCGTGGTCGATGGCGCTGACATCGTGTTCCTGTGCCTGCGCCCGGCGATCTGGGCCGACGCGGTTGCGGGGCTGGACTGGCGCGCCGAACAACAGATCGTCTCTGTCATGGCGGGCGTGCCTCTGGCGGAAATCGCGGACAGCTGCGCGCCGGTTGCGACACTTTCGGCAACGATCCCCTACGGGTTCGTCGAAAAGGGTGGCTGCCCGCTGCCGGTGGCGGGCGATCCGGGCGCGGTGCAGGCCCTGTTCGGGGCCGACAACCTGGTGTTGCCGCAGGACGACGAATCCGCCCTGCAACACCATTTCGCCGCGTCGGCGGTGGTCTCTGGCGTGCTGGATTTTCTGGACACCGCCGCCATCTGGCTGGCCGGAAAGACTGCAAATGCAGACGCGGCAGAGGTCTATGTCGCCAACCTGGTGTCGGGCGTGTTGCAGCATATGGACAAATCCCGCGCCGGCAGTCTGGCCGGCGAAAGATCATCGCTGGCCACGCCGAACACGCTGAATTTGCAGATGGTCACCGGGCTGGCCGAGGCCGGTGCGTTCGACAGGCTGCCCGACATTCTGGATCGGGTTTCCGCGAGCATGGACAAGGACACTTGAGCGTCGATGCCGTCGGCACCACCCGCCGCGGTCGTGGCGCGCGCAAGGCCATCCGCCAGCAGCGCGATGTGACGATGCTGCCGGCGCTGAAGCGGCGGTTGCCGCTGTGCGAGCCGATGGACGCGCAACAGGTCGCGCGGATAGATGCCGCCTCGATGGCCATTCTCGAAGACGTGGGCGTGGTGTTCCGGGATCCGATTGCACTGGACGACTGGCGCCGCGCGGGGGCGGATGTGCGTGGCGAGACGGTGCATCTGGATCGCGGGCTTGTGCGCGAACTGATCGCGACAATCCCGGCAAGTTTCACCTATCACGCGCGCAATCCGGACAATGACCTGCCGTTCGGCAATGATCATTCAATCTTCGTGCCGATGACCGGTGCGCCCTATCTGCGCGACCTGGACGACGTGCGCCGCAATCCGACGCTGGACGATCTGGCGAATTTTCACAAGCTCAGCCACATGCTGCCCGCGATCCATTCATCGGCGCATCACATCGTCGAACCCTACGACCATGCGATCAGTCACCGGCATCTGCGGATCACCTATTCGTCGATGAAGCACAGCGACAAGACCTTCATGGGCATGACCACCAGCCCGAAAAACGCCGAGGACGTGATCGAGATGTGCGCCATCCTGTTCGGTGCAGAGTTCATGGAAACCCATGCGGTCGTTACCGGCAACTGCAACGGCAATTCGCCGCTGGTCTGGGACGAGACGATGCTGGGGGCGATGCGGGCGTTCTCGCGCAGGAACCAGCCGGTGCTGTGTTCGCCCTTCGTGCTGGGCGGGGCGAATACGCCCGCCTCGGTCGCGCCCACCGTGGCGCAACTGAACGCCGAGGCGCTGAGCGCGCTGGCCTATACCCAGGTGGTCCGCAAGGGCGCGCCGGCGATCTACGGGCATTACCTGTCGACGGTTTCGATGAAATCCGGCGCACCGATGGCCGGCACGCCCGAGATCAGCTTGATGAACTACATGATCGGCCAGATGGCGCGGCATTACGATGTGCCGTGGCGATCCTCGAACACGCTGGGCGGGGCCAAGACATTTGACGCGCAGGCCGGGTATGAAAGCGCCACGACACTGATGGCGGTCCTGCATGCGGGCTGCAATTACATCTGGCATTCCGCCGGCTGGAACGAGGCCGGGATGCATTGCTCGATGGCGAAATTCGTCGTCGACGCGGAACAATGCGCGATGGGCTATCGCATGGCGGAAGGCATCCGCTGGGACGATTTCGACGAGGCGCTGGCGGCGGTGCGCGATGTCGGCCCCGGCGGGCATTACCTTGGCCACCCGCATACGCTGGAGAATTTTCAGCGGGCCTTCTTCATGCCGGAACTGTTCGACAACAACTCGATCGAGCAATGGCAGGCCGAAGGGTCTGTCGAAATCAACGCGCGCGCGTTGCAGCGCTGCCGGGATTTGCTGAACGAATATCAGGAGCCCCGGCTGGAACCCGGCACCGACGAGGCGCTGCGCGCGTATATCGCGCGGCGCGAGCGTGAGATTCCGGCGATGGACGCGCTGAACCAGGAGTTCTAGCGCCGGGCTGTGCCGGGCCGAAATGCACGCGACGCGCGATTTGCGATTGCCAGTTCTCGCGTTTAGGGTGAAGCTCTGCCGTGAAGCAGGGAAACTGGCGAAAGGAACGGCCATGCAGGTGGCTTTGGTGACCGGGGCGTCCTCTGGCATGGGCAAGGTGATCGCCCAGCAGTTGCTGGCCGATGGCCTGCATGTGATCGTGGCGGCGCGGCGCATCGACCGGATGCAGGATCTGGCCGATGCCGGAGCCGCGGTGCTGACGCTGGATGTGGCCGATCAGGCCAGCATCGACGCCGCGGCCGCCACGATTGAAATGCGTCACCGCGGCGTCGATGTCCTTGTCAACAACGCCGGTTTCGGGCTGTACGGCGCGCTGGAAGACGTGCCGATGGCTGACGCGCGCTATCAGTTCGAGGTCAACCTGTTCGGTCTTGCCGCCATGACCCGGGCGCTTTTGCCGGGGATGCGGGCCCGGGGCGCGGGGCGGATCATCAACATCTCGTCCATGGGTGGCCGGATGTATACGCCGCTGGGCGGCTGGTATCACGCCAGCAAACACGCGGTCGAGGGCCTTTCGGATTGCCTGCGGCTGGAACTGAAGGAGTTCGACATCGACGTGGTGGTGATCGAGCCGGGGATCATCGAGACGGGGTTTGCCGATGTGCTGGGCGGGCCGCTGCTGAAATATTCCGGCGATGGTGCCTATGGCGAGATGGCGCGCAATGTCGCGCGCTCGACGGCGGCGAACTATGCGCCGGGTAAAGGGTCTTCGCCGCAGGTGATCGCCGATGTGGTGTCGCGGGCGGTGAAGGCGCGGCATCCGAAAACGCGCTATGTGGCCGGCAAATACGCGCGCCTGATGATCGGCATACGCAAATGGCTGGGCGACCGGGTGTTCGACCGCCTGATTTCACGCATGGCGCGCTGAGCCGGGGTTTCGCAGCGCCGCGACTGCGGCTAGGTTTCACCCCGACGTTCCCTTGTCAGAAGTGACCCAGCCGATGAAACCGCTTGCCGATATCTTTCACAGCGCCGAGGCGCGCGCGCATTCCGAAACCGATGAGTATTCGCGCGACGAGGTGCGGCTGGCGAACCGCAATTCCGGCGCGTTGCTGGAAACGCTGGGCCTCGATGTCACGCCGACCGGTACGCATTATCTGCTGACGCATTTCGATGTGCCATTGCTGGACGCCGGGGCGCATGAGTTGCGGTTTCACGGTCGCTTTGCGCGACCCTGCACGCTGACACTCGACGAGATCCGGGCGATGCCGGCCGAGACCCTGCCGGTGACGATGGAATGTGCCGGCAATGGCCGCGCCGGGGTGGCGCCGCGCAGCCGTTCGCAACCCTGGATCTACGAGGCGGTGGGCACCAGCGAATGGACCGGCACGCCGCTGGCGCCGCTGATCGAAACCGCGGGACCGCTGGCCGATACGGTCGAGATTTCGTTCACCGGGGCGGATCGCGGGTTTGACGCCGGGCATCTGCACGCGTTCGGCCGGTCGTTGACACTGCAACAGTTGGCAGACCTTGACGTGTTGCTGGTATACGCGATGAACGGCCAGCCGCTGCTGCCCCAGCATGGTGCGCCGCTGCGGATCATCGTGCCGGGATGGTACGGCATGGCCTCGGTCAAATGGCTGACCGACATAGAGGCGCTTGCCGCGCCGTATCAGGGCTATCAGCAGGTCAAGACCTACCAGTTTCGCGACACGCGCGAAGACGTGGGGCGCCCGATCACCGAGATCCGGGTCAAATCGCTGATGGTGCCGCCGGGGGTGCCCGACTGGCTGACCCGGGCGCGGTATGTGCAGGCCGGGCGCGTCGATCTGGTCGGGCGCGCATGGTCGGGTGGCGGCGTGCCGGTGGCGCGGGTGGAGGTTGGCGTCGGCGACGACTGGTTCGACGCGGAACTGGAGCCATCACCGGGGCGTTATGCCTGGGCGAAGTGGCGGTTTGCCTGGGATGCCGCGCCGGGCGAGCACAGGCTGCGCTGCCGGGCCACGGATGCAAACGGCGCGGTGCAGCCCCTGGATGCGCCCTGGGACGTGTCCGGATTTGCCAACAATGCGGCACAGGTTGTCGATGTGTTGGTGGTGAAGCCTTCGGGCTGACCCTGGTCTTGTGCTTTCGCCGCCTGGAATTCGGAAAACCGGAAAACCGAAAAACCGGTTTGGCTTTGACAGGAATGACATTTTCAGGAAGCAGCGGCACGAAATCGGCGATGCGTAAACGCGCGATTAACGAAAATCCGCGCCAAATCCATGACGATGGGGAAATCTGACGGTCCGGACTGGCGCCGATTTCAACCGCCGTCCGGGCAAGCCGGTAGGGTGCCTTATTGTTCCAGCACCATGTGAAACGACCAGCGGCCCAGCGTCGCGTCGTCCTCGCATTGCATCGGCAAAAGCTGCATTTCGCCGCTCTCGCGATACAGGGTTTGGCTGCCGGGCAGCACGACGCACAGCCAGTCCGCCGGATCGCCCATCACGTAATATTCCAGCACATCCGCGCCGCCCGGTTCAGGTGTGCTGGCCAGCGGCGGATAGCGAATGGCAAGCGGCAGAAGCTGCGCCTTGGCCGTTCTGGCGATCCGGGCCATGTCTGCCACCACGGCGCCGTCGGCGTTGCGCAGGCCGTCGCCATCCACCGTGAACTGCTGCGCGGCGGAATAGCCCAGCCGCATCGGCGCGGCCCCCTGTGCCGCGAGCAGCGCCATCATGTCATGCGTCCCGCCAGCGTGCTCTGTGACGGTTCCGGGCGACAGGAACACATTCGTCAACAGCCGGTCGATCTGCATCGAGCGCAGCAGCCAGTGGTTGCTGGCCTTTCCGGAATCCAATGATATTTCAACCAGATACTGGTCGCGCAGTTCGGACCAGTGCGAACCGCGATTGTCGACCAGTTCGCGCAGCACATAGAAATGCGTCTGCGTCGCGGCGACCAGCCGGTCATCGGAATAGGTCACGCGCGGCGGTGTCGCCCAGACCGGGCCCGCCAGCAGCACAAGCCACAGGGTAAGCGCGCGCGTCAGCCCCAATCCATCACCACCTTGCCGGCATTGCCCGACAGCATCGCCGCAAATCCGACCTCGTAGTCGTCGATGGATATCCGGTGGGTGATCAGCCCCGACACGTCCAGCCCGGACTGCACCAGCGCGATCATCTTGTACCAGGTCTCGAACATTTCCCGCCCGTAGATGCCCTTGATATGCAGCATCTTGAAGATCACTTCGTTCCAGTCAACTGCAAAGCCGTTCGGGGCGATGCCCAGCAGCGCCAGCTTGCCGCCGTTGTTCATGAAGTGGATCATGTCGCGCATCGCGGGCGGCGCGCCCGACATTTCCAGGCCGACGTCAAAGCCTTCCTTCATGCCGATCCGCGCCATCACCTGATCGAGCGTTTCCTCGTCGGCCTTGACCACATGCTGAATGCCCAGTTTCCGGGCCAGATCCAGCCGGTAGGGGTTGATGTCGGTGATCACCACGCGCTGCGCCCCGACCCGCTGCGCCACCAGCGCGCCCATGATGCCGATCGGCCCGGCGCCGGTGACCAGCACATCCTCGCCCACCAGATCAAAGGACAGCGCCGTGTGGACGGCGTTTCCGAACGGGTCGAAAATCGCGGCGATCTCGTCCGGGATGGTATCCGGAATCGGCACGACATTCGTCTCTGGAATGCACAGGTATTGCGCAAAGCTGCCCGGTCTGTGCACGCCTACACCCTTGGTATTGCGGCATAAATGCCCGCGACCGGCCCGGCAGTTGCGGCAGATTCCGCAAACGATATGGCCCTCGCCCGAAACGCGCTGGCCAATCCGGTATTTCACCGCAGCCGCGCCGCATTCGACGATCTCGCCGCAAAACTCGTGGCCCACCACCATCGGCACCGGCACCGTGGCGCTGGCCCAGTCATCCCATTTCCAGATATGCACGTCGGTGCCGCAGATCGCCGATTTCTTCACCCGGATCAGCACGTCGGTCGGCCCCGGTTCGGGCACCGGCACCTGTTGCATCCACAAGCCTTCGCGCGCCTCGGCCTTGACCAGCGCCTTCATCCGGTTGTCCATCAGATCACTCCCAGTTCGCGGCCGACGTCGCCAAAGGCGGCAATCGCCGTGTCCAGCATGTCGCGCGTCAGCGCCGCGCTCATCTGCGTGCGGATCCGGTCCTGGCCCTGCGGCACCACCGGAAAGCTGAAAGCGGTGACGAAAACGCCGCGTTCATTCAGCCGTGCCGCCATGTCCTGCGCCAGTTTCGGGTCGCGCAGCATGACCGGGATGATCGCATGATCGCCCGGCAGCAGTTCGAACCCAAGCGCGGACATCCGCTGGCGGAAATAGGCGGCATTGTCCCAAAGCCGCGCGCGCAATTCGCCGCCATCCTCGAGCAGGTCGAACACGGTCAGGGACGCGGCGGCGATCACCGGCGCCAGGGTGTTGGAAAACAGATAGGGTCGCGAGCGTTGGCGCAGCCAGTCGACCACTTGGGCCGACGCCGCGGTGTAGCCGCCGGAGGCCCCGCCAAGCGCCTTTCCCAGCGTGCCGGTGATGATGTCGACACGGTCCAGAACGCCGCAATGTTCGGGCGTGCCGCGCCCTGTCGGCCCGACGAATCCGACTGCATGGCTGTCGTCGACCATCACCATCGCATCGTATTTATCCGCCAGATCGCAGATCTCGGCCAGTTTCGCGATATATCCGTCCATCGAGAAGATGCCGTCGGTGGCGATCATGCGGTGGCGCGCGCCGCCGGCCTGTTGCAGGCAACGTTCCAGATCGGCCATGTCGCTGTTGGCATAGCGCAGCCGCTGCGCCTTGCACAGGCGCACGCCGTCGATGATGCTGGCATGGTTCAGCGCGTCGCTGATGATGGCATCTTCCGGGCCCAGCAGGGTTTCGAACAGCCCGGTATTGGCGTCGAAACAGCTGGAATACAGGATCGAATCCTGGGTTCCCAGAAAGGCCGATATCCGCGCCTCCAGCGCCTTGTGCTCTTCCTGGGTGCCGCAGATGAAACGCACGCTGGCCATGCCATAGCCGTAGCGGTCAAGCGCGTCATGCGCCGCCGCGACGACGCGCGGGTGATCGGCCAGACCAAGGTAATTGTTGGCGCAAAGGTTGATCGCCCGGCCGCGCCCGGCCAGTTCCACCGCGCCCGACTGGGGCGAGGTGATCACCCGTTCCGTCTTGTAAAGCCCGTCATCGCGCAGCCCGTCCAGACGCCCCGCCAAATCGTCGTCAAACCTGTCTGCTGCGCGCATTGCCTGCTCCTGCCTGCGTGTATCCCGGGGATCCTAGCACGCCGCTTTTCCCGAAGCGACCGGTTGGTTTTGTCCTTGGCCTTTGCCCGCCTTTGCCGATACCAAAGCGGACATGAGCGACCCCCTGATCCTTGGCCTGATCGCCATCAGCTTTCTGCTCGCCGGGGCAATCAAGGGCGCGGTCGGCATGGGGCTGCCGACGGCGGCGATGGGGCTGATGACGCTGGTGCTGGACCCGCGCACCGCGATTTCGCTGATCCTGATGCCGATGTTGCTGTCCAACGCCTGGCAGGTCTATCGTTCCGGCCAGATCCCGCGTGCGTTCCGCACCTACCTGCCGTTTGCCGCCGCGCTGATGATCGGCGTTGCCGTCACGGTCTCGCTTAGCCGGAATGCGCCGGACCGGGTGCTGATGGCGCTGCTGGGGGGTGCGATCCTGATATTCGTGGCAGTGAACGCCAGCAGGTGGGCACCGCGCATTCCGGATCACAGGGACCACGCCGCGCAGATGTTCACCGGCGCGTTCGCCGGGATCATGGGCGGCGTCACCTCTGTCTGGGCGCCGCCGATGGCGGTCTATCTGGCGGCGCGGGGGGTGGCGAAGGACGAATTCGTGCGGGCCAGCGGGCTGCTGATCTTCCTTGGCAGCCTGCCGCTGGCGATCGGGTATCTGGGGCAGGGGTTTCTGGACCGTCAGCTTGGCCTGATGTCGCTGGCGATGCTGGTGCCGACATTCGCCGGTTTCGCCTTTGGCGAAAGCCTGCGGCATCGCCTGTCCGAGACCGGGTTCAAACGGTTCCTGCTGATCGTTTTCGCGCTGATGGGTCTGAACCTGATCCGCCGCGCGGTGGTCTAGCGGATGGAGGCCGCCTCGCTTTCGATGCTGGTCGCCGGGGCGGCCTGTGCCGGGTTCGTCAACGGGCTGGCGGGGTTTGGCACGGCGCTGTTCGCACTTGGCTTCTGGTTGCAGGTCTTTCCGCCGTTGCAGGCGGTCGCGATCAGCCTGGTGGTGTCGGTGATTACCGGACTTCAGGGCTTGTGGGTGGTGCGCAGGCAAATCCTGGACCAGCCGCGACGGTTGCTGCGTTTTGTCATTCCCGGGGTGATCGGCATACCGCTGGGGGTCTATTCGCTGATCTACGTGGACCCGCGCGCGCTGAAGCTGCTGATCGCGGGTTTCCTGATCCTGTACGGTCTGTTCTTCCTGGCCCGGCGGTCCTTGCCCCGGTTCGAGCGGCGCACGCCGGTCGCGGACTCGGTGATCGGATTTGCCGGGGGCGTGCTTGGCGGGCTGGCCGGCCTGTCGGGCGCGCTGCCGGCGATGTGGTGCGCGCTGCGCCCCTGGCCGCGCGCCGAAACACGGGCGGTTCTGCAACCCTACAACGCCGCCATTCTGGCCCTGACGGCGGTCTATCTTGGGCTGCGCGGCGCCTATGACTGGCGGGTCTTGCAGGCCACCGGAATCGCGCTGGTGATTTCCATC
>JAJDOB010000231.1 GCA_022340385.1 Rhodobacter sp. | reverse complement strand
ACCCGACAGGTCGATCTTCTCGGCGTTGTTGGTGGCGGCGAAATCCGTGATCACATCATCGCCGAACCCGTCGGCAAAGATGAACCGGTCGGCATTGCTGCCCCCGGTCAGCGTGTCATCGCCCGCCCCGCCGGTCAGCGTATCGAACCCGCCATCGCCCTGCAGGATATCCGCACCGCCATCGCCGTTCAGAATGTCGTCGCCGGTGCCGCCGAACAGGTTGTCGGCCTGGTTGCCGCCATTCAGGACGTCGTCATTGTCGCCACCCAGCATTCGGTCGAACCCGGCACCGCCATTCAGCGTGTCGCCACCGCCGCCACCCAGGATCGTGTCCTGACCCGCATTGCCATTCAGCGTGTCGGCACCGCTATCGCCCGACAGCAGGTCGCTCCCGTTGCCGCCGAACAGCTTGTCGCTGTTGCCGCCACCGCCCAGAAGGTCGTCGCCGCCGTCACCGTAAAGCAGATCGAACCCGGCGTTGCCCATCAGCGTGTCGCCGCCATCGCCGCCGAAAAGCGTGTCATTGTTGTTGTCACCGGTCATGACATCGGCACCCAAACCGCCAAAAAGCAGATCGTCCCCGATCCCGCCGCCAAGCTGGTCGGCATCCGCACCGCCGCGCAGAAGATCATCACCGTCATCGCCCGACAGCGTGTCGGAACCGGCATCGCCGTTCAGCGTGTCGGCCCCGTCGTCGCCGTGCAGAATGTCGTTGTCGGCGCCGCCAAACAGGATATCGCCCTGGACCCCGCCATTCAGTTCGTCCTCTCCGTCGCCACCCAGCAGCCGGTCGAACCCGGATCCGCCGCCCAGCGTGTCATTGCCGGACTCTCCCGACAGCGTGTCGTTGCCCTGGCTGCCGTCAAGCGCGTCGTCGCCACTGCCGCCCTGCAGATCATCCTGGCCACCGCCGCCGATCAGTGAATCGTTATCGTTCATCCCCCGCAACGTGTCATCGCCGTCATTGCCGATCAGCGTGTCATAACCGTCCGACCCCTTGAGCAATTCCGAAAACATCGACCCCGTCAGCGTGTTGGCCAGTGCATTTCCGTCGATCTGGGTGCGGTCGAATGGCTCGCTCATCCCGCCCAGCGAGATCGCAGACAGATCGAAATCTGTCTGCCCGTCCAGCGAGACATGAAGAACAAAAGTATGCCCGGCGTGCGGCTCGACGAAGATGTCGGTGAAATTCGCCAGCAACTGAGAGACGTCAAGTTGCACGACCAGCAGTCCGGTCCACTGGTTGTCGATGCGCATCTTTTCGAAGCCGCTGAACGTGGCATCCTGAAAGTGCAGCATCCCGTTGGTTGCCCTTACATATAACTGGTCGCCTTTCCCTGCGCCGGCGTTGAACACATCGCCCGCTTCCAGATCACCCTGCTCCAGCCAGAAATTGTCGTTGCCGGCTCCGCCATACAGCGTGTCCACGCCGGCGCCGCCGCTCAGGACATCGCCGCTTTTGCCGCCGCGCAGGACGTTGTTCTGGTTATTGCCGAACAGAAAATCCGTGTGATCGGACCCGGTCAGGTTTTCGATACCGACCAGATAGTCGCCCGCCGCATCGCCGCCGCTGCTGGACCCCGTCGCCAGATTGATGTTGACCCCCGACGAAGAGGTCGTATAGCGCGCCTCGTCAATTCCCGCCCCGCCGACGATCGTGTCAGCGCCCGCGCCGCCCTCCAGCGTGTCATTGCCGCCATTGGCGCCAGCCGTACTAAAATCATATCCGTCGCCAAAGAGGTTGTCGATGCCAGCGCCCCCGATCAGCAGATCATTGCCGCCGGAAACCACACCAGTGCCATCCTCGGTCCGATAATCCCCGACCAGAAGATCGCCGCCTGACCCGCCGATAAGCGTGTCATTGCCCCCGGTCGCAGTGGACCCGGACTGGACGGCGTTGAAATCGCCGAATACCTGGGAACCGCCGGTCGAATTCGAAAGATCGATAAAGTCGTTGCCGCCGGTCACCTCGGACGCGTCAGTGACATCGAACGCATCCCCGTATATGGATTTGGCACCGGACCCGCCAATAACCAGATTGTCATCACCACCGATCAGGGTGCTGGCGCCCGATACATAGGCAGCGTCGCCCCACACATCATAACCATGCGATGTGCCCGCCGCACCGGTCATGGTGTCGTCGCCGCCGGTGACCATACTGCCGTTTTGCACGTAATTGGCATCACCGACGAACGCGGTTTGCGCATCACCGGTCCAGAAGCCGGTTTCGGTGAAGGTGTCGTTGCCACCAGCCAGCGTTCCATCATAGACGGTGTGGACATCGCCATATACAATGTCGAACACGCCGGTAAACATGTCCCATCCCGCGGTGACGGTCGCGCCGGTGGTAATGGTATCGCCGTCGCCCCGCAGGAAACTGTCATTGACGCCGGTGCCGGTAAAAATGTCATCCCCGGCCTGCCCACTGCCCCCGCCTCTGGTGATGGTTTCGCCGTTGGTTGCGTGAATGAAATCTCCGGCAACGGTGATGTCTGCGCTGGAGCCGGTAAACAGGAACGTGTCGGGGCCGGCGATCATTGCGCGGATCAGCGCTTCATAGCCGGCCGGATCGATGACCGTCCTGATGAACCCGCCACTTATGTTATGGTCCAGATCGAACACCACATCGGGGTTGGTCTCGTTGCCGTTGCCAAGGGCGACCTCCATTCGGTTGAAAAGACCCCCCAATTGTCCTGCCGAAGCCGAGTAAGAGACAGCGCCGAAAAGCTCGATATCGTCAAAGGGCGTCAGATTGTTGCCATAGGAAAAATCACCGCCATTCTCGACCGCACCCGCAACCCCGTAACTCAGGTCATGGGTCAGCATGTTGTAATCGCTGTCCAGATTGCTGAAATCAATCGTCGCCATGAATGGTCGCCCCCTCGCAAATGTACCCGGCAATCGAAACCGATTTATCGGGCGCCGTCAAATGATTGCCCGGACTGGGCATCGCCGGACAACCCAATGCAACCACAGGCAGATACTTGCCGCTGACGGCGGACGTGAAGCTGTCGGCGCATTTGAAAAAAGGGGCGGTGACCGCACCGCCAGCCATCCGTCCCGACAGTGATCAGGACGCCTGATCCGATCGCGTTTTTCGGCCGGTTTCCGGTGGCGCGGGCCTGGTGCGGGCCGACGACTCTGGCGCATTGCCAGACCAGTCGACTTTTACGTGTACCGATGCTAATCTGCACGCGCAGCATTTGCACGAAATCGAATTTTTCTGGTGAGGGGGGCGTCCCCATGGGCAGCATTTTGATCGGCCTTGCCGACCGCGACACCGGCTTTTCCCATGTTCGGGGTCAACTGGTCAAAGACGCACAATCCATCCTGATCGCCGACGGTTACATGTCGCCGCCCGCAAACGGAATCTATGACGCGGTGACGGCGGCGGCGGTACGGATCTGGCAGCGCAACACCAACGCGCCGGTGACCGGGGATCTGACCTATGACCAGTATCGCCAGCTGACCAGCAAGACGGCGGGCGAATTCGAGGTGCTCAGCCAGCTGACCGCCAGCTTCGACGGCCCCACCGTCGCCCCGCCGCGCCAGTTGCTGGAAAACACCGCCCGCCCCCAGGCCGCGAAACTGGGGCTGACCGGGCCGCTGGGCGTTGCGCTTTGCTTTGACATCGCGGTTCAGATGGGCCGCATCGCGGCCCCCGACATCACCCTGATCGAGGAACAGTTCGCGGCGGCCTGCGGCACGATCGGCCAGCGACGGCGGCGCGAGATCGTGGCCAGCGTGCTGGCCGAACACAGCGGGTCCGACGACTTGTTGCGCGAGCGTCTGCTGACCATCGCCAAGGGGTTCGGCAGGGTCAAGGGTGTGCAGTACAACCTGCGCGACTGGGGTATTTCGCAACCGCCAGAGGCAGCCCCGGCCATCGCCGTCACAAGCGCGCAGGACAGGTTCGATGCGTTCTTTTCCGCGCTCGATCTCAAGTTCTTCACGCCGGATGAATTCCGCTATCTGGGCGCCAGCCATTCCAATCCCGACAAGGTCGGCAAGGGGTTCGGGCTGAACTATCTGCCGCATGAATCGCTTTGGGCCAACATGATGCCGACCGCGCGTATTCTGGAACGGTTACGGCGCGACCTGCAAGCCTCGATCCGGCTGACCAATGTCTATCGCTCGCCCGCCTACAACAGTGCCATCGGCGGCGCGCCCAACAGCCAGCACATGCAATTCAACGCAGTCGATTTCTTCTGCAACAACGGCCAGAGCCCGGAACATTGGGGGGCAACACTGAAGACCTATCGCGCCGCCGGGGATTTCAGCGGCGGTATCGGCATCTACACGGCCAAGAATTTTGTTCACATCGACACACGCGGCGAGAACGTCGATTTTACGCCATAGGATCCGGCCATGAATTTATTGATTGCCCTGATTGCCTTCAGCATCGTGATGATCGTCAGTTCGACCCTGGTGATCGCACTTGTCCGCCTGTTGCAGGAATTTCGCCGCCTGCGCCAGCGGCACATGCGTTACATGCTGAGCGCGGTGTTCGACGAATATCTGTGGCCCGAATTCGGCCGGATCGCCGCCGCCCTGCCCCAGCAGCTTACCCGCCGGAAATCCACCACCTATACCGCCGGACAGGAACTGAAACCCGAACGCGGATTCTGGGCCAGCATGATCGCGGCGCTGGATTTGTGGACGATCCTGTGGGACGCGGTCAGAAAGCACGACCAGAAGCCGACAACCCATGACTGGAAGTCGGGCAACTTCACGATGATCGCGGTGGTCCTGTGGGTGCTGATCCTTGCATTCTCGATCTACTGCATTGCCCGCGAACTGTTCTTTCCGCTGTTCCTGCTCAGCATCGCGATCTTTTTCGCCGTCGACTGGGCGCGCGAAATCGACCGCGACAGGTTCGCGATCTGGTCCGAAATGGATGCCGACAAGGCAAAGCTGATGAAGGCGCTCGATACGCTCAAGCAAGAGGGCGGCGGGGCGCCACTGACGGTGGCCGGGCTGGCCGAAAGCCCGCAATTCGCAAGCAAATCCGCCGATGAGGTGCAGGAACTTCTAAACGAATACCAGCGACTGACGCGGCGACGGGCCTTTGTCGACGAGATCATGAAGGTTTCGCGCGCCGTGGCCGCCAACGAGGGCCGCGCCGAAACCGCCGAACAGGAGGAAATCACCGTCATTGATTTCATCTCGCACCTGGGGCGCACCGAGTTCGGCGAGGCGATCCGCCGGGTGGCGCTGGCGCAAAAGGACATGACCGAGGCCAGGCTGGCCGACATGATCAACCGTATTCTGGATGACGCGGCGCGCCGCTATGACACGCTGTCCAAGCAAAGCACGGCGCAGTTCCGCGACGTGGCGCGGCGCTGGTCGATCGGGCTGGCATTCGTGGTCGCCCTGACCGCCAATGTCGATGCGCCCTTCGTGTTCCAGACGCTGTACGAAAACCCCGAAATCTCGGCGAGTGTCGAAACCCAGTTCGGCGAGCGTGTCGCGGCGATGAGCACGCTTGAGGCGAAACTGGTCGCCGATGTCGCCAGCGCCGAAGCCGCCGCCGCAGAGGCCGCGAAGGCCGAGGCGGAAACGCCGCAAGCCGTTCAGGATGAAAGCGGGGCCGCCGACGAAACGCCGACCGTGCCCGCGCCGGAAACCGATGTCGCGGAACCGGTCCAGCCGTCCACGCCAGACGCCCCGCCCGCCACTGATCCGGCCGCAGAGGCGAAACAGGAGGTCGCCCGGCTGCGGGCGCAACTCAGCAATGTGCGGGCCGAGTTCGCCAGCACCACGGACGAGCTTGCCGCGCTCGGCGTGCCGGTCGGCTGGGGGTACTTTCCGTTCTGCAAGATCCCCGAGGGCCGGACATTCATACTTGAATCGGATTTCAAGGATATCCGCGATTCCCGATGCCAAAGCCTGATCCGCGACATGGTGGGGAAATCCGGCGGGCGCCCGATCTCGATCTCGCTTTCCAGTCTTTTCGAAACCCGCATGGCCGGGGGGCGGCGCGGCGAGCCCGGAACGCCGAAGCTGCCCGTAACCACCGGAACACCCGACCAGCAATCGAGCTTTACGAGTATCGACAAGGCGGCGCCGCCGATCGCCAGCGGTGACCTTGTGCCCGCGATCCCGATTGCGGACTATCCCCGGCGCTTGTGGAACTACGCCCAGGCTGCCGCCGACTGGATCATGATCCGCCTGCCACATGGCCTGACCATCTGGTTTGTCGGCGCCATTCTGGGCGGTGCGCTGATCGGGCTGGGTGGGCCGTTCTGGTTCGACATCTACAAGCGCCTGTCCTCTATCGCGCAGATCGCCCGCGCCGCCGGGCTGGTGGTGCGCCGCCAGCCGCCCCCCGCGGTCGAGCGTGCCAACGGCGAAGCGCCCGCCCCTGAACATGTGCATCAGCCCAAGAACATCTATGATGCCTTCAACACGGCGCTGAACGTGCAGATGCAGATCAACCGCGCCAAACAGCTGACCACCGGGTTCGAGGTTTATGCGGCGATGACCGAAGAGACCGACGAATCCGGCGAAGTCGCAGTGCCGCCCACGCCCGGCGGCGGGCCGCAATGACGGAGCATTAGGATGTTGTTGAGCGCCCCTGTCCTTCTGACCATGTTCCGCGCCGGGTTGCGGATCGTCGGCGCGGCCGACCGCGCCGTGTCGCAAAAGCTGCGCGATGCGGATGTGGTGTTTCCGGCCAACCCGAAGCTTCCGTTCGATCCGGCCGGAATGACAATCGACGCGATCCGGCAAGCGGTCGAGGGCGATGCCAAGCTGAAAGCCTGGTTGACCACGCAAGGCCTGACACCCGCCTATCAACAGCTTGTCACCGCCGGGCAGCCACCCGACGCCGAGACGCAATTTCTGGTCAACGAGGCCATCAATGTCTATTTCGACAATCAGGTTCCCGGCGGGACTTCACCCGGTCATGCGTTTGAAAGGGCACAGGAAACCCGTCTCGAGCAATGGCTGAACGACCCCAACGAGCCGGTCTCGCCAACGGCGCGCTTTGCGCTGGTTCTGGTCGATGTGGCGGCAGAGTTCGTCGCCGTGAATCCCGGCCTCGTCGCGCGCGGGTCAAACGGCGAACAACTGGTCAGCGCTTTTGCGGGCCGTATTTCGCAACTGATCCCGGATGACGAAAAATTCGGCCCCAAACAGCGCCTTGGCGGGCGGCTGCTGGGCGTGATCCTGCGCGCGGGTCTGGAAACCGCGACGCAGAACCGCGATATCATCGCCTCTGAAAAACAGAACCAGGACCTGATCGACGCCATCGCGACGCCGATCATCGCCCAGTTTGACGGCATCACCGACATCTCGGACGAGTTGCAATGGGAGGATATCGTCGACGCGGTGGTCGGCCCCGCCGCCTCTGCCGCGTTCCAGGTGATCGCCGACAACCAGACCGCGTTCCTGGGGTCCGGCTTTGCCCCCGGCACGCTGCTGGGCGCGCTGACCGGCCAGCTAGCCCGGACCATCGCCGAAGACGGGCTGGCGGATACGTTCAGCCAGGGCGGCGCGGTGGCGCTGTACCAGGCGGCGCTTGGGGTGATCGTCGACCAGCCCGGCCTTGTCGCCCCCGGCGGCACCGCGCGCGACGGGTTCATCCGCGACCTGATCCGCGATTTCGGCACGGTGCTGCGGCAGAACCCGGTGATCGGCGCCGGCGAGCGGCAGGATTTCGGGCTGGCCCTGGCCACCGCCGCGCTGAACGCCTTTCGCGGCAATGCCGCGCAACTGCTGGGCCTTGGCGACAGCCCGCTGGAAAAGGTTGCCTC
>JAJDOB010000057.1 GCA_022340385.1 Rhodobacter sp. | reverse complement strand
ATCCCAGCCAAAAACTGCTTGATCAATGGATGCAGTTGTCGGGCCGGGTGAAGCGCCTTGCAGAGACGCAGTTCGGCGGCCGCGAACCAGCATCCGACAGCAAGGACTACTTTTACGGCGGCTCTTACATGTCGGCCCGTTCGATCCCGCCGCTACAGGTTCTGCACGAGCCGCTGAAGGTCTCGGGTGGGATTCGGGTGCTGGTGCACGGCGATCCGACCTTCATGGTCATGGAAAACCTCAAACGCCAGTTCGAACAGACCATCGGCACGCAGATCCATCAGCGCGCATTTTCCATTGACAGGCTGCGCGAGGAAGCCATGCGCAATGCCGAGCGCAGCGTCAGCCGTTACGATATCGTGGCGCTGGACCTGCCCTGGGTCGGCGGCTTTGCGGATCGCGGCCTGCTGATGCCGCTTGATCAGGTGATGGACATTTCCCGGCTTGACCCGGCCGATTTTCATACCGCTGGCTGGAAGGCCGCGCATTGGGGCGGACGTCCCTATGGCGTGCCTGCGCAAACCACGCCCGAGCTTCTGTTCTTCCGCAAGGATCTGTTGGCGCAAGCCGGTCTTCAGCCGCCCTCGACAACCGATGAACTGCTGCATGCGGCGGCAACCCTGCACGAGCCTAGGCGCGGGCGCTACGGGATTGCCTGGAACGCGGCGCGTGGCACCGCGCTTGGCCACACAGCCCTGATGGCCATGGCGGATTTCGGTCAGCCGGTCCTTGATCTTCCCGAAATTGCCGGCGGCTTCGAGACCGACCATCTGGCCGCGGGCGACTACCGGCCGACGATTGATACCGAGGCGGGGCTTCGCGCCGCCGAATACCTGATGGAACTTCTGAAATATTCACCGCCGGACATCCTGTCGATGTCCTGGTTCGAGCGTGTGCGACCCTACGCTGCCGGCAATATCGCCATGGCTTACGGCTATACGCTTCTGGCGCCGTATTTCGAGCTGGACGAATCGTCGCCGGCCTATGGCCAAACCGGCTATCTGCCGCATCCGGCCGGCCCCGGCGCGACACCGGTGGCCCCGGTGGGTGGCTATGTGATGGGTATCCCGGCCAATCTTCCGCCCGAACGGATCCCCGCCGCGGTCGAAGCCCTGATCGTCTTTGCCTCGCCCGAGGCGCAAAAACTCTACGTGCAGAACGGCAGCCGGACCAATCCGCGCTACTCTGTTGCCGCCGATCCGGAAGTGCGCCGGGCCTCGCCGATCTTCGATGCGGTGGACACAATGTCCTGGCGCGACGAACTGCAATTCTGGCCGCGCCCGCCGGTGCCCGAAATCTGCGACATCATCCAGATCTGCGGCGAGGAATTTCACGACATGCTGCGCGGAATTGTGACCCCGCGCGAAGCTCTGCGCCGCACCCAAAACAGGGCGGATGCCCTGATGCGACAAAACAAAACCTGACTTGAGGAGGAAAGCCCCATGAACCCCAATCGCCTGAAAGGCAAGAACATCCTGATCACCGGTGCCGCGCGCGGCATGGGCGCGGCCAATGCCGAAAGCTTTGCCGCCCAGGGCGCAAACGTGTGCCTTGGCGATCTCGATCTCGCCGAAGCCCAGAACATGGCCGACAAGATCAATGCCGCCGGAAACGGCAAGGCGATCGCGGTCAAGATGGATGTCACCAAGCGCGACGACAATGCCGCCGCCGTGGCCGCGACCGTCGAAGCCTTCGGCAATATCAATGTCGCCCTGTTCAACGCCGGCCTCAACAAGCCCCGGTTCTTCATGGATATCGATGAAGACAACTGGGACATGATCATGAACGTCAACACCAAGGCGATGTGGCTTGGCATGCAGGAAGCCGCACGCCAGATGATCGCCCAGGGTCCGATGGAAGATCACCCCTACAAGATCATCAATGTCGGCTCGATCGCATCGCGCAAGCCGCTGGTCGATGTCACGGTCTACTGCACCTCGAAATACGGCTGCCTTGCGCTGACCCATTGCGGCGCCATCGGATTGTCCGAACACAACATCACCGTCAACGGCTATGCGCCGGGTGTGGTGGTCACGCCGCTCTGGGAGCAGCTCGACAAGGATCTCGTGGATATCGGCTTCAAGGAGCGTGAAGGCCAGGCCTATGACGATATCGTTCGCGATGCGCTTCAGATCAAGCGCGTATCCTATCCGAAAGACATCGTCGGGACGGCATCGTTTCTGGCCAGCGACGACAGCGACTACATGACCGGCCAGATGATCCACATCGATGGCGGCTGGTGCATCCAGTAACGCCCTTTTCCATCAAAACACCTGAATACGGACGGGTCTGCCCACCCGAAGGAGAATCCAATGTCACGAGCCCTAATGCCCAACCTGCTGACGCCGCAGGATCTTGAACCCGATTGGCGCTGGGAAGGCCGCCTGCCCGCCTGGGGCCACACTTCGGTGGATTTCGAGCGCCGGATCGACCACGACCGTCTGCGCCGCTACCGTCTGGCGCGCACCCGTCAGGCGCTTCAGGCTTCGAACGCGGGCACCCTGCTTTTGTTCGATGTCAACAACATCCGCTATGTCAGCGCCACCAAGATCGGCGAATGGGAACGCGACAAGATGTGCCGGTTCTGCCTGCTGACCGGTGACGACGCGCCCTACGTCTGGGATTTCGGCTCTGCCGCGATGCACCACAAGAAATTCTCGGACTGGCTGGTGCCGGATCACTGCCGTGCCGGCGTGGTCGGCATGCGCGGGACGATCCCGCCGGAATTTGGCCTGATGCGCAAATATGCCAAGGAAATCGCGGGCCTGATCAAGGATGCCGGAATGGCCGGCATGCCGGTCGGCGTGGACTATGCCGAAACCGCGATGTTCGAGGCATTGCAGGCAGAGGGCATCAATGTCGTCGATGGCCAGCAGATCATGCTGGCGGCGCGCGAGATCAAGAACTGGGACGAAATCCAGCTTCTGACCCAGGCCGCCGCCATGGTCGATGGCGTCTATCACATGATCTATGAAGAGCTGAAGCCCGGCATCCGCGAGAACGACATCGTCGCGCTGTCCAACAAGATGCTTTACGAGATGGGGTCGGACGACGTCGAGGCGATCAACGCGATTTCCGGCGAACGCTGCAACCCGCATCCGCACAACTTTACCGACCGCTACTTCCGCCCCGGTGACCAGGCATTCTTCGATATCCTGCAATCCTATCAGGGCTATCGCACCTGCTATTACCGGACCTTCAACATCGGCCGCGCGACGCCCGCGCAGAACGACGCCTATGTGAAGGCCCGCGAATGGATCGACGCATCGATCGCACTGATCAAGCCTGGCGTCAGCACGGATACGGTCGCCAAGGTCTGGCCCAAGGCCGAAGAATTCGGATTCCCGGACGAAGCCTCTGCTTTCGGCCTGCAATTCGGTCACGGCCTTGGTCTGGCGCTGCACGAACGCCCGATCATCAGCCGGGCGGTCAGCCTGGATCACCCGATGGAGATCAAGACCGGCATGGTCTTTGCGCTGGAAACCTACTGCCCTGCGGCAGACGGGTATTCCGCCGCACGGATCGAGGAAGAAGTCGTCGTGACCGACACCGGCTGTGAAGTGATTTCGCTGTTCCCGGCCGAAGATCTGCCAATCGCCAACCGCTACTAACCTTTCCGCGACTGCCCGGCCCCACAGGGCCGGGCTCTTTCCCGAGAGAAAATGCTCATGAGCCCCGCCAAGAAAAAATCCAACACCGAGGACTATCTGCGCATGTATCGCCAGATGGTCCGGATCCGCACCTTCGAGGATAACGCCAACCAGCTTTACCTCTCTGCCAAGATGCCGGGGCTGACGCATATGTATTCCGGCGAAGAGGCCGTCGCCGTCGGCATCTGCGAGGCGCTGAAGGTCACCGACAAGATCACATCGACCCATCGCGGCCACGGCCACTGCGTCGCCAAGGGCGCGGAATTCAAGCAGATGTTCTGCGAGCTTCTGGGCAAGGAAGAGGGCTATTGCCGCGGCAAGGGCGGAAGCATGCACATTGCCGACCAGTCGAATGGCAATCTCGGGGCCAATGCCATCGTGGGCGGGTCCATGGGCATCGCCACCGGCTCTGCCTTTACCGCCAAGTTGCTGGGACGCGACGACGTGACCGTCTGTTTCTTCGGCGACGGTGCGACCGCCCAGGGGCTGTTGTACGAGGTCATGAACATGGCGGCACTGTGGAACCTGCCGGTGATTTATGCCTGCGAAAACAACGGCTATTCCGAATACACGACCACCGCAGAGATCGCCGCCGGGTCGATCACCGCGCGCGCCGAAGCCTTCGGGATCGAAGCGCACCGGGTCGACGGGCAGGATGTGCTGGCCGTGAATACGCTGACCGAAAGCCTGGTCGCCCGGGCCCGCAAGGGCGAGGGGCCGTTCTTCATCGAGCTGATGACCTACCGCTATCACGGCCATCACGTGGGCGACATCAACCGCGAATATTACCGCCCCAAGGATGAAGAGCGGGACTGGAAGGAAAACAAGGATCCGATCACCCTGTTCGGCGCTTATCTGACCAAGGAAGGCATCGCCACGGCCGAGGAGCTTGAGGCGATGCAGGCAGACGTCAGACAGGATGCCGCCGCCGCAGTCGAATATGCACTGGCCGCCAAATATCCCGAAGAGTCCGAAGTCGACATGCATGTCTACACGGACGTGCGCCACGCTCTGGCCTGAGGAGAATGACAATGCGAGAGATTACCCTTTCCCAGGCCGTGAACGAAGCACTGGCCGAAGAAATGCGCCGCGACGAGACGGTGTTCATCATCGGCGAGGACGTGGCCGAGGCAGGCACCCCGTTCAAGGTGCTGAGCGGGCTGGTCGAGGAATTCGGCGCCCAGCGCGTCGTCGATACCCCGATTGCCGAGCCCGGCTTCATGGGGCTGGCCGTCGGGGCCGCCATGACCGGCACACGCCCGGTCGTCGACCTGATGTTCGGCGATTTCATCTATCTGATCATGGACCAGCTGTGCAATCAGGCGGCCAAGACGCATTACATGTCGGGCGGCAAGCTGAGCGTGCCGCTTGTCCTGCGCACCAACCTCGGGGCAACCCGCCGGTCGGCGGCGCAGCACAGCCAAAGCCTGCATGCACTGGTTGCCCATATACCCGGCCTCAAGGTCGCCCTGCCCTCTTCCGCCTACGAGGCGAAAGGTCTGATGAAGACCGCCATTCGCGACAACAACCCGGTGGTGATCTTCGAAGACAAGCTGATGTACAACGACAAGGCACCGGTCCCCGAAGAGGAATTCCTGATCCCCTTCGGTCAGGCCAACATCAAGCGCGAAGGCAGCGACATCACTCTGATCGGCACGTCTTCGATGGTCCAGGTCTGTGAAAAAGCCGCCGAGATTCTGGCCGCGGAAGGCATCAGCGCCGAGGTGATCGACCCGCGTACCATTGTCCCGCTGGACGAAGAAGCGCTGCTGAAATCGGCGAAAAAGACCAGCCGGGTGATCGTGGTCGATGAAGGCCACCAAAGCTTTGGCATCACTGGCGAAATCGCGTCCCGGATCAACGAGAAAGCGTTCTACCACCTCGACGCGCCGGTGCTGCGCATGGGAGCGATGGACGTGCCGGTGCCGTTTTCGCCGGCGCTGGAGGATATCACCGTTCCGACCCCGCAGGGCGTCGCCGAGAATGCCCGCAGGCTGATGTCCCGGGAGATGATCCATGCCGCATGAGGTGATCATGCCCGCGCTTGGCATGGCGCAGGATACCGGCCTGATCGTCGCCTGGCACAAGGCCCCGGGCGATGCGGTCAAGACCGGCGACGTGCTGTTCGAAGTCGAGACCGACAAGGCAACGATGGAGGTCGAGGCGCAGGCGGACGGATTTCTTAACCAGGTCCGCCATCACGCCGGACAGGACGTGCCGGTCGGCGAGGTCATCGCGCTGATCGGCAGCACCGCCGAAGCCGTGGAAACAGGCGATGCGCCCGTCACCGCCGCGCCCGCGGATGCCACCGCGCTGCCCGCGGGGCACAATGTCATCATGCCGGCTCTCGGCATGGCCCAGGATACCGGCCTGATCGTCGCCTGGCACAAGGCCCTGGGCGACGCGGTCAGGGCCAGCGACATTCTTTTCGAGGTCGAGACCGACAAGGCGACGATGGAGGTCGAGGCCGGGGTCGACGGCTTTGTCGCCGCCCTGCTGGCCGAGGCCGGCGAGGCTGCCCCGGTCGGTGAGACCATCGCCGTGATTTCCGCCAAAAAACCGGAAAACGCCGTGAAAGTCAGCCGCGCCGGCGCGCCCGCACCGGCAGCACCGCCGGCATCGGTGCAGCCCGCACCCAAGCCCGAAGCGAAGGCTGCAGAACCCAACACGCCGGCCAGGAAGCCATCCGCGCCCGTCCGCGCGGACAGGCGCATACTCGCCTCGCCCAAGGCAAGGCGGCTGGCGCTGGAACAGGGGCTGGACCTGAACCGGCTGGTCGAGGCGGGGTATGCACAGCCGTATCACGCGGCCGACATAGACATTCTGAAATCGCTTCCGGCCGAGACCGGCGCAACCGTGCAGGCGGCCTCCCGCCGTCTGACCGCGGAACTGGTGACGGACGGCTTTGCAGCATTTGCCGACTGGGCGAAGAAACACGCGGAACTGGGCGATGCCAGCGCCCTTCTGGCGGGGCTGGCCGCAGGCAGCCTTGCCCGGGATCACGCCACGATCGCCGTTGAAAGCTTCGGGCAGTCGCGGTGCTATTCCGTCCCCGCTGGCCCGCTGAACGGCATCACCCGGGCCGATCCTGACATCGCTGCCGATTTGCACCTGCGCGATCTGCGGATGAGCCCGATCACATGTGTCGCGCTTGGCGCAGAAGAGGCCCCTGTCCTGACCCTGACGCGTTCGGGTGCCGGGCTTTCGATCACGCTGGAATGCGCCAGTCATCACCTGACCGCGGCGCAGGCCGTCGCTCTTGTTTCCGAATTCGCGGGCCGGATGGAGCAACCGCTCCGCCACCTGCTCTGAACCCTGGAGACCACCATGGAATTCACCGATCTCTACATCAATGGCACGTGGGTGCCCGGCGCCGCAAAAGACCGGTTCGATGTCTTCAATCCGGCCACCGAAAAGGTGCTCGCCTCGGTCGCGTCCGCGGAAATCAGCGATGCCGACGCCGCCCTGAATGCCGCCGAAGCCGCGATGGCGGACTGGGCTGCCCGCACGCCGCGCGCGCGGTCGGAAGTCTTGCGCAAGGCGTGGGAGCTGATGACGGCCCGGCTGGAGGACTTCGCGCGCTACATCACGCTGGAGAACGGCAAGGCACGGGCCGATGCGATGGGCGAAGCCGCCTATGCCGCCGAGTTCTTTCGCTGGTTCGCCGAGGAAGCGGTGCGCGCAGACGGGATGATCACCCACGCCCCGGCCTCTGGTGCGCGGATCATGGTGCAGCACAAACCTGCGGGCATTGCCGTGCTTGTCACACCGTGGAACTACCCCGCCGCGATGGGCACGCGCAAGATCGCCCCGGCGCTTGCCGCAGGTTGTGCCGTGATCATCAAACCGGCCTCTGAAACGCCCCTGACCATGCTGGCGCTGATGCCGGTGCTGGAAGAGGCCGGCGTACCGGCGGGGCTGGTCAACGTGCTGCCCAGCAAGCGCAGCGGCGCGCTGGTCGATCACATGCTGCATGATCCGCGCGTGCGGGTCGTCAGCTTTACCGGCTCCACCGGGGTGGGCCGCAAGCTTTTGCATTCGGCTGCCGATCAGGTGTTGAAACCGGCGATGGAACTGGGGGGCAACGCGCCGCTGATCGTGTTCGAGGACGCGGATCTCGATGTCGCCGTCGAGGGCGCGATGCTGGCCAAGATGCGCAATCTGGGCGAAGCCTGCACCGCCGCCAACCGTTTCTATGTGCACGAGGATGTGGCGGCGGAATTCACCGCGAAATTCGTTGGCGCCATGTCGGCGCTGAAGGTCGGCGACGGCGCGGATCCATCGGTCGATGTCGGCCCTCTGGTCAATGCCGATACCCGCGACAAGGTGGCCGCTTTCGTCGCCGACGCGGTCGCCAAAGGGGCAAAGGTCGAATGCGGCGGCACCACGCCGGACGGCCCCGGATTCTTCTATCCGCCCACCGTTCTGTCGAATGTCTCGCAGGACGCCGAATGCGTGCATGACGAGATTTTCGGCCCCGTTGCCGCGATCCAGACCTTCAGCGATCAGGAAGACGTGATCCGCCGTGCAAACGACACCGAATACGGGCTTGTCGCCTATGTCTTTTCGGACGACATGAAGCGCGCGCTGCAGGTCTGCGAGCGGCTGGAATACGGCATGGTCGGTTTGAACCGCGGGCTGGTCAGCGACCCGGCGGCACCGTTTGGCGGCGTCAAGCAATCCGGTCTGGGACGTGAAGGCGGGCATGAAGGCATGCTTGAATTCATGGAAACCCAGTATATTTCGGCCAGTTGGTAAGGGGACGGACATGAGCGACGTCATCGCACCACCCTCGGTCCGGGCGCTGGCCCGGCAAAAGGGTATCGACCTGGACCGGCTTGCCCGCGATCTCGGGCGGACCACCATCGCGCGCGAGGATCTGGACAGCGGCGCCCCCGTCGCATCCGCCCCGGCGGCCACCAGTTCCTACTGGGATGTGGATCACAGCCTGTATGGCCCGGTCACCGAAGAGCCGACAAGCCGGTTTGCCCAGATCGCCTCTGCCAACCTCAACGCGGCCAATGCGCTGATCCCGCAGGTCACCCACCATGACCGGGCCGACGCGAGCGCCATCGAGGCGCTGCGCAAGCAGCTGAAACCCGAGGCGCAGGCCCGCGGCGTCAAGCTTACGGCGCTCGCCTTTCAGGTCAGGGCGCTGGCACGGGCGCTGCGGGAATTCCCGCGATTCAACGCCTCGCTTTCGCCGGACGGCAAGACACTGACGCTGAAGGCCTATGTCAATATCGGCATCGCCGTCGACACGGCGCACGGGCTGATGGTGCCGGTGGTGCGGGACGCCGACAAGAAGGGGTTGTGGCAGATCGCGGCAGAGATTGCCGATCTGGCCGGCCGGGCACAGGCGCGCAAGGTCGGACCCGATGAAATGGGCGGCGCCTCGATGACGATCACCAATCTTGGCGGGATCGGCGGCAGCGCCTTTTCCCCGATCGTCAATCCGCCCGAATTGGCGATCCTTGGTGTCACGCGCAGCGAAATGCGCCCGGTCTGGGACGGCGAGGCATTTCAGCCGGTGCCGATGGTGCCGCTGGATCTAAGCTACGATCACCGGGTGATAAACGGTGCCGACGCGGCAAGATTCATGACCTATCTGTGCGGCCTTCTGGCCGATCCCCGCCGGATCATGGTCTGACGCGGCAAGGACGTCCTGTCAGCTTGTATCAAGCAGATCGGCGCGGCAGTAGATCTCGTCAACGCCGAGGAATTCCGCCAGTCGAAACCCCCGGGCGGTCAGCAATGCGTGGATCTCGGGGCGGGCGGCGGCGTTTTCGATGCTGAAGACGTCGACATCGACGGTATCGAAAGGAAAGGTCGAAAGCACGTCCAGTTCGGCGCCTTCGATATCAAGCGACAGGTAGTCGATCCTGCCGATCCCCTGTTCCCGCAGAATTTCGGCAAGGGTGCGTGTCTCGACGCGGAGGATCCTTTCCTGATGATCCGGGTGGGTTCGCATTCGGTCGAGAAGCGTTTCGTCATAGGTGTCGATCCGCCCGCTCATCTGCCTGTAACCGCCCGTAACCTCCAGAAATTCGGACGGGGCGCCATCGCCCGACACCACGGCACCGACGCAAGCGCAGCGTCGTACATTTCGCGCGTACTCCAACTCGGCAGATACGGCTTCGATCAAAAGCCCGCTCCAGCCGCGAAAAATCTCGAAAAACAACGTGTTCGAACCGGTCACACCGTCAAAACCGCCGACATCAACGAATACGCCGCCGCGGCGTTTCTTCAGGATCACCTGATCGACGAACCAGTCCTGACCGCTCTGGCTGAAATACCGTCTATGCTCGCCGCCCATCAGCCGCAACCGCCAGCATTCCTGTGCGATCGCACCGCGCTTTCGCCCGGATTCATGCGGCAACGCCGCGTTCAGCTTGGTGTAGGCCGCGGCCAGCAGCGCCCTGGCCTTCGAAATCTTGTCTTCCGGCGTCATCCGTGCCGTTCCTTCAAACTGTCCGTGACACGGGAACCCTAGCGCGCCGCGCGCCGGTATGTCAGCCGAGAAAGAAACGCAGAATGGCGGCCCGGCACCTGCGCCCTTTCGTATTCACGGCGCTCCGACTAGGCTGGTCCGCACGACAGGAATGGTAGCGAGCGATTGGTCATGCCCGTGGACCCGACAACCGGACCCGCAGCATCAGGCGTCCAGATGGTGGACTGCCGTGACGGGCGGATGCTGGTGAACCCGAACGACGTCTATATCGGGCAGTCGCTGATCACCTATGGTGAATTTTCGCCAGCGGAAGGCGCGCTGTATCGTGCCTTGGTGGGTCCGGGCGATACGGTCGTCGAGGCCGGGGCGAATATCGGCTGTTTCACCCTGCTCTTCGCGAAACTTGTGGGTGACAGCGGCCGGATCTACGCCTTTGAACCGCAAAGGCTGATATTCCAGATGCTTTGCGCAAATCTGGCGTTGAACGAGATCCGCAATGTCGAGGCCTGGCCCGCAGGTTTGGCGGCCAAGGTCGGGCGCATGCGTGCGCCGTCGCTTCGCCTTGACGCGCCCGGAAATTTCGGTGGTCAATCCCTGAGCGTGGACGGTCCGGGCGAAGGGGTTTCGGTGACGACCATCGACAATCTCGGGCTCGATGCCTGCACCCTTATCAAGGCTGACGTACAGGGCATGGAACGCGACGTCCTGGAGGGCGCAAGAGAGACGGTCGCGCGGTGCCGCCCGCTGCTTTATGTCGAAAACGATCAGAAAGAGCATTCGGCCGGTTTGCTGAAGACCATTGACGCATTGGGATACCGGGCCTTCTGGCATTTGCCGCGGCTTTTCGATCCGGGGAATTTTCGCGGCACCGGGGAAAACCGCTTTCCCGGCATCGTCAGCGTCAACGTGCTTTGCACGCCGCCGGGCGTGCGGATCAGCTTTGCCGGCCTCGACGAGGTGCAGGGCCAAGACGATTGGTGGCGCCAGGAATGACCGCGACAGAGGCGAAATCCCTGCTTTCGATTGCGACCCGCAAGATGCGGCGCGGGGCACTTGCGGACGCATCCTCGACCCTGGCGGCGGCGCTGGAGCTTGACCCGGCAAATGCAGAGGCCTGGTTCCTGATGGCGGAAATCCATCGCCACGAGGACCGGACAAGCGCGGCAATCGGGTGTTATGCCCGGGGGTTGCAGGTTGCGCCCGGGCGGGTCGATCTGACGATCGGGCTGGCCAACGCCTGTTCCGACGCGGGCCGGTTCGATGACGCCGCCGCTGCCTTCGAAAGGTTGATCGCCACCGATCCGGGGAACGCCGATTATCTGTACGGCTGCGCGCATGCCCTGCATCGCGCCAACCGGACCGAGGCGGCGCTGGTCATGCTGGACAAGGCCATCGCGATCAGGCCCGACGCGCCGTTGCAAAGGTTTTCGCGCGCGACGATGCTTCTGACGCTTGGGCGGTACAGCGAAGGGTGGCCCGAATATGACACCCGCCTTGCGGCAGATCTGAATTTCCACCCGCCCGACCTGCCCTGCTGGGACGGGACGCCGGCGCCGCAAAAACGTCTGCTGGTGATGCCCGAGGGCGGGTATGGCGACATCATCTGGGCGGCGCGGTTTCTGCCCGCCATCAGGTCAATGTTCGACAGCGTCCACGTCATGTTGCCACCGGCGCTGCGCGCAGTCATGTCCGGCCTTGGCGCAATCGACGGGATCCATGTCGAGGGCGGATTAGCCGACGCAAAACCCCGGAGCCACGACGCATTCGACCTTTACTGTCCAATCCTGTCGCTGCCCGCTCGTCTGAACGTCACCGATCCATCCGCATATCCGCCCGCGCGCCTGACAGCATCGGCGCAGGATGACCGGCTTGCGGGTCTGTTGGCGCGCGCCGGTGAAAAGCTGCGGGTCGGGATCATCTGGTCGGGAAACGAGACATATTCGGAGAACCGGCATCGCGCCGCGTCGCTTGCCGCATTCCTGCCGCTGATCGAACGCCCGGATGTTCAGCTGTTCAGCCTTCAGAAGGGCCGGCAACAGGCCGTTCTGAGAGAGGCGGGGCCTGGTGATCTGATCATCGACACGGACGATTTCGATTTCACAGAGACCGCCGCGCTGGTGCAGGCGCTGGACCTTGTCATCATGACGGACAGTGCCGTCGCCCATGTCGCCGGTTCGCTTGGCGGCCCGGTCTGGGTGTTGCTGGACGCAGCACCGTTCTGGCTGTTCGGTAGGCGCGGTGACTGCACGCCCTGGTATCCCGGCATGCGGCTGTTCCGGCAATCCAGCCCGGGCGACTGGCCCGGCGTCATGGCCGAGGTCCAGACGGCGCTTGACGCGTTCGACCGAGGCTCCCCGTGACCCGACGACCGCCGGCGCCCATGGCCGGATCCGGATTCCGTTTGGTGCCAAATGCGACTTCTGCTAACATTCTGCCACGAAAGACCCGCGTTGCTTTGGAGGTTCCATGAAAACCAAAAATGTAGTTTCCGGTGCGATGATCGTGGCCGCCGGCGTCTCTGCGTCGACGGGCGGGGCATCTGCCGCCAAGGTTGATCCGCAGGGTACAGGGCCAGGCATCACCGAGTCCGGGTTGAGTTTCGACATGGTCAAGCTTGATGATGACGTGCTTCTGCTTGGCGGGCTGTCGCAAGGCTCGGGGGCATTCGGGGTCCATGGCGAAACCGATGGATTTCTCGGTGACGGCGAAGAGCTTTATCTTGCGCAGACAGTTTATGGCGGCGGCGGCAACGACGGGTTGTCGGCCAAGGGGCAATTGCGAATCCCCGGTGCGGTTCCGCTGGTCGTGATCGACCCCAACACCAACCGGTCGATGACAGTCCTGTACAACAAGAGCGCCCGAACCTATTT
>JAJDOB010000164.1 GCA_022340385.1 Rhodobacter sp. | reverse complement strand
GAAACAATGCGCGCCCAGCCGATCGACGGCGCCGTGTTGCTGGTCGGCTGCGACAAGACCACGCCTTCGCTACTGATGGGCGCGGCCTCGACCGACATTCCGTCGGTCGTCGTGACCGGCGGGCCGATGCTGAACGGCTGGTTTCGGGGCGAGCGGGTCGGCGCCGGCACACATCTGTGGAAATTCTCGGAAGCGGTGAAGGCCGGAGAGATGACGCAGCAGGAATTTGTCGACGCAGAGGTTGCCGTCACCCGGTCGACCGGCACCTGCAACACGATGGGCACAGCCTCGACAATGGCCAGCATGGCAGAGGCGCTTGGCATGGCGCTGTCGGGCAACGCGGCGATTCCGGCGGTGGATGCGCGCCGTCGCGTGATGGCGCAACTGACCGGGCGGCGCATCGTGCAGATGGTCAAGGACGACCTGCGCCCGTCGCATGTCATGACCCGGCAGGCCTTTGAAAACGCAATCCGCACCAATGGCGCCATCGGTGGCTCGACCAACGCCGTGATCCATCTGATGGCCATCGCCGGCCGGGTGGGAATCGACCTGACGCTGAACGACTGGGACCGGCTGGGCCGCGACATTCCCACCATCGTCAACCTGCAACCATCGGGCAAATACCTGATGGAAGAGTTCTTTTATGCCGGCGGTCTGCCTGTTGTGCTGAAACGGCTGGGCGAGGCCGGGCAACTGCACAAGGACGCCCTGACCGTGTCCGGCGCGACCGTCTGGGAAGAGGTGAAAGACGTCACCAACTGGAACGAGGATGTGATCCTGCCGGTCGACAGGGCGCTGACCCCGCAGGGCGGCATCGCCGTGTTGCGCGGCAATCTTGCGCCTGACGGCGCGGTTCTGAAACCCTCTGCCGCGTCGCCGCATCTGATGAAGCACCGGGGCCGGGCGGTCGTGTTCGAGGATATCGACGACTACAAGGCAAAGATCGCCGACGACGATCTGGATATTGACGAGACCTGCATCATGGTCCTGAAAATGTGCGGCCCGCGCGGCTATCCCGGCATGTCCGAGGTGGGCAACATGGGCCTGCCCGCGAAGGTCCTGAAGAAGGGCATCACCGACATGGTGCGGATTTCCGATGCGCGGATGTCGGGCACCGCCTATGGAACGGTGGTTCTGCATACCTCGCCCGAAGCAGCGCGCGGCGGCCCGCTGGCCATCGTGCGTGACGGCGACATGATCGAGATCGACGTCGCGGCGCGGCGCATCCATCTGGACGTGCCGGACGCAGAGATCGCGGCGCGGCTTGGCGCATGGTCCTGCCCGCAGACCCCGCCCGAAAGCGGGTTTGCCCGGCTGTTCCATGACCATGTCGAGGGCGCCGATACCGGTGCCGATTTCGACTTTCTCAAGGGCTGCCGGGGGGCGGCCGTGCCGAAGGATTCACATTGATGGCAATGAAGCTCGCCCTTGTCGGCATCGGCAAGATCGCCCGCGACCAGCATATCCCCGCAATCTCGGCGGGGCCCGATTTCGAGCTGGCGGCAACCGCCAGCCGCAACGCCCAGGTCAGCGGGGCCGAGGCGTTCACTGATCTGGACAGGTTGCTGAACGCGCGCTCCGATATCCCGGCCATCTCGCTCGCCACGCCGCCGCATGTGCGTTACGCCGACGCCCGGCGCGCACTGGAGGCCGGCTGTCACGTGATGCTGGAAAAGCCGCCCGGCGCGACGCTGTCAGAGGTCCATGACCTGATCGGCGTGGCCGAGTCGAAGGGCGTCACGCTGTTCGCGACCTGGCATTCGCGTCACGCCGCGGCGGTGGCGGCGGCGCGAGACTGGTTGAAGGACAGAACCATCCACAAGGTCGATATCCAGTGGAAAGAGGACGTCCGCCACTGGCATCCCGGGCAGGACTGGGTCTGGACACCCGGCGGGCTGGGGGTGTTCGACCCCGGCATCAATGCGCTGTCGGTCCTGACTGAAATCTTTCCCCGAGCGCTGCATCTGACCCGCGCCGAATTGCAGTTTCCGTCAAACCGCGACACGCCTGTCGCCGCCACGCTTGCATTTCACGACCCCGGCGGGGCCGAGGTTACCGCCGAATTCGACTGGCTGCATTCCGGACCGCCCGCCTGGGATATCCATATCGCCACCGACGGTGGCAGGGCCGTTCTGGGCCAGGGCGGTGCCCGGCTAGACGTGGACGGCGCAGAAATTGCCGCCGGAGCGAATGCCGAATATGCAGGTCTTTATGCCCGGTTCGGCCAGCTTATCGCGGCGGGGGCAAGCGATGTCGATCTTTCGCCCATGCGCCATGTCGCCGACGCCTTTACCCTGGGCCGCAGAACAAATGTGGCGCCGTTCGACTGGTAGGCCACGACCATCACGAGGATCCCGATATGAAAACCCCACTCACCGGCATTCTGCCTGTCGCCCCGACCCCGTTCCATGCCGACGGCCGTATCGACGAGGAAGGCATGCGCCGGGTGCTCGACTGCCTGATTGATCAGGGCGTCGATGCGATCTGCATACTTGCGAACTATTCCGAGCAGTTCGTTCTGTCGGATGACGAGCGCGCAACGCTGATGCGGGTCAGCCTGGAACATGTCGCGGGAAGGGTGCCGATGATCGTCACGATCAGCCATTATTCCACCGACATCGTGACCCGGCGCGCCCGTGACGCCCAGGCGCTGGGGGCGTCCATGCTGATGATGATGCCGCCCTATCACGGGTCCGGGCTGAAGGCCGACGATCAGGGCATTTTCGAACATTTCCAGGCCGTCAGCGATGCCATCGACATTCCGATAATGGTGCAGGATGCGCCACTGTCGGGGGTGGTCCTTTCGGTTCCGCTTTTGGTGCGAATGGCGCGCGAACTGGAGCATGTCGGCTATTTCAAGATCGAGTGCCCGTTCGCCGCGGACAAGCTTGCCGCGCTGATCGAGGCAGGCGGCAAGGATATCCTTGGTCCGTGGGACGGCGAAGAGGCGGTCACCCTGCTGGCCGATCTGGATGCGGGTTGTACCGCGTCGATGACGTCGGGGCTTTTCCCCGAACATATCCGCCCGATTGTCACGCATTTTCTGGCGGGCGACAGGGATGCCGCGTTGGCGCAGTGGGCGAAATGCCTGCCGCTGATCAATCACGAGAACCGGCAATGCGGGCTGCGCGCCTGCAAGACGGTCTATGCCGAGGGCGGCGTGATCGGCAGCGATTATGTACGCCATCCGCAAAAACCCCTGTCGCAGCGGACAAGGGACCGGCTGTTGCAACTGGCGCGTGATATGGACCTGATCGCGTTGAAATGGGGCAAGTGACGGGGCAACCGAAATCCGGCGATGGAAGGTTTCCGGAATGAATTGCGCCTAGAACCCCGGAACCACGCCGCTGGTTCACATTGAGCGGGCGTCGCGGCGGATCCGCGGCACGTTCGGACTTGAGTGCTATCTAAGCTCGTCCCTGGTAAAAAAGTCGGGATATTCGTCGCGAAGCATCTCGATCTGGCTGATGGTTCCGGAAAGATGTTCACGCATGGCGGCGGATGCTAGTTCCGGATCGCCCGCGGCCAGACCGTCGAGAATGGCCTGATGGGCATCGACGATGTTCTGCATCTTGCCCTTGCGCGGCAATTCCAGGCGCTGACACCGATAAAGGTGTCCCAAACGATCCAGCAACATGGCATTCAGGGATTCCATGCCGACGCCCTTGAACAGTGTCAGATGGAATGACCGGTCCAGTTCGGTGAACATCGACACTTCATCACCCGAGGCGGTCAGTGTGCGCTGCATCTCGAGGATGGCCTGCGCCCGCTTGATGACATCCGGGCGTTGTGCGGTTGCAAGACGCCGCACGACTTCGGTTTCGATGGATACCCGCAGGAACTGGGTTTCCGAAAGCTGGCGCACGTCGATGCGGGCAACGACGGTTTTCGACTGCGGAAAGATCAGGATAAGCCCATCCATTTCCAGCCGCTGCAATGCCTCGCGCACCGGGGTCTGGCTGACGCCGTATCGGTCCGCAAGTTCGATCCGGCCAAGTGTGGTGCCCGGCGGCAGATCGAAACTGATGATGCGCGCGCGTAAATCCCGGTAGACCCGTTCGGGTGCCGTACTTGCGGCGGTGGCGTGCAACTGTTCGCCGGAACTGTGAGGCATCTGCATCCGGGTATGGTTCCTTTGCAGCGGAGATGTTCAAAATAGGGCGTTGCGAGAACTAGTCAACTAATATATCAGTTTGGCACCGACCTCGCTTTGGCGGCAGGCGGACAATAATTCGTATGAACACCCCGGGAGGAATTTCATGAATATCAAATCTTTGGGCACAGCCCTGACCATCGCGGCCGTGATGGGAATCGGCGCGGGCGCGGCGGATGCCGCTGACCGCGTCCTGAAGATCCAGACTTCGTCGAATGCAAGCCATGCGTCGCTGGCCTATCTGAACAAGGAATGGCTGCCAAAGCTGGAAACGATGACAGGCGGAACGCTTGCGATCGAACTGTTGCCTGTCGACGCCGTCGTGCCGCGCCGTGAAACCCCCGAAGCGATCAGCGTCGGTATCCTCGACGGCGACCTGACCTCGATCAACTACTTCGCGGGTGTCGATCCGGCATTCGCGCTTATGGGCGATCTGATCGCAGGCTATGACAGCGCCGACCAGATTCAGGCATTCTGTGCGCAAGGTGGCGGCAAGGAGATGCTGCAAAAACTGTTCGACGCCCATTACGAAGGTGTTCATGTCGTGGGTTGCGGCGCCTATGCCCGCGAGGCGTTCGTCTCGAAGGTTCCGGTGCGCGGTGTGGCCGATCTGGCCGGGCTGAAGATCCGCTCTCCCGAAGGTCTTGCCGCCGACGTGTTCAAGCGTGCGGGCGCGGCGCCGGTCTCCATGTCCGGTTCGGAAACCTACGGCGCACTTGAAAAAGGCGTGATCGACGCGGCGGACAACTCTGCCTACGCGAACAACGACGCCAATGGCATGCACAAGATCGCGAAATTCCCGATCTTCCCCGGCATCCACTCGACCCCGATCCTGCAATTCACCGTCGGGCAAGCTGTCTGGGATGAACTGACCGAGCAGGAGCAGACTGCGCTCGAAGTCTGGTATCTCGCCGCCTACAACGGCCTGCGCCAGTATTTCGACCGGCTCGACCGCCAGCTGGTTGCGCGTGACAAGGCCGCCGGCGACCTGGAAATCATCGACTGGCCGCAGTCCGAGCGTGACGCGCTGCGTGCAATCGCGCAGGAAGCCTGGAGCGATTTCGCCGGCCAGTCCGATCTGGCGAAAGAAGTCTATGACGCGCATATCGCCTTCATGAAAGAAGCCGGCCTGCTGTAGCCGTCGGTCATCAAGAACATGGACCTCGCCGGTTTGCGCCGGCGGTGTCCAACGGCCAACCTGGACCCGGGGGAATCCGCCCGGCGCGCTGGGGTGTCGTTTCAGTATGAAATCAGCATGGCATATGCCTGCAGGGGGCCGTGGGATGAGCGGAAACTACGAAGACAAGCTGAACGACGCGCCGCTGGAGGTATCGGGCCTTGATCCCGTGCACGAAGAGGAAAATGTCGTCGATCGGGCCGACTACACCCCGGTGGATCATTTCAGCCATCTCCTTGGCATCGCCATTTCCTGCTTTTATCTGATTGCCGCGCTTGCGACGCTTTACGAGGTGTTTTCCCGCTATGTTCTGAACGCGCCAACCTACTGGGCGTTCGAGACGGTGATGATGCTTTGCGCCGCTGCCTGGATGCTGTCGTCGGGCTTCATCACGCTGAAGCAGCGTCACATCGCGATCACCGTCTTCCATATCCTCGCCAGTCCGCGCCAGCGCTGGTGGCTGGATCTGTTCGCGATGACGGTCGGAGTCATTGCGCTTTATTTCCTGCTCTCGGATGCCGCGATCCGTGCCTATGACAGTATCGGGCGGCTTGAGAAATCCGGATCGGCGTTCAATTCGCCGCTGCCCATGGTTCTGAAATCCCTGATGGTCACCGGCGCGTTCCTGTATCTGGCGCAGCTTCTGGTGAACCTGAACCGTCATTTCGAAAGCCGTGGCGCAAGGCTCGTGGTCAAGGCGGTCGCGGCATACATTGGCTTCTATTTCGTGGCGGCGCTGCTGGGCCATGCCTTTGACATCTCCTGGGCCGCGGCGATTGCGGATTTCTTCTCGGATATCGGCAAGGCGATGGACCCGTCGAAGGCGCTGAACATGCGCTCGATGGATCTTGGGACGGTCTCGCTGATCATGGTGGCGCTGCTGATCTCGCTGATGATGACGGGCATGCCGCTGGGCATCGTGACGCTGATCGTCTCGGTCATCATGGCGATCACCTTTTTCGGGCCGCGCGGCCTGTTTCTGGTGTCATCAATCGCGGTCGGCCTGCTGGAACATTATTCGCTGGTTGCGGTGCCGTTCTTCGTGCTGATGGCCTCGATCCTTGAACGGGCCGGAATCGCCGAGGATCTGTTCGACGCGATGTCGATCTTTGCGGGCAACCTGCGCGGCGGCGTGGCGGTTCAGACAACCGTGGTGGCCGTGATCCTTGCGGCGATGTCCGGGGTCATGGGCGGCGAGATCGTGATGCTGGGGCTGGTTGCATTGCCGCAGATGTTCCGCCTTGGCTATGACCGGAAACTGTCGATCGGCCTGATCTGCGCGGCCGGCGCGCTGGCGACGCTGATCCCGCCGTCGATCATCATGATCGTCTACGGGCTGTCGGCCGAAGTCGGGATCGGCGATCTGTTCATGGCGGGCGCCGTACCGGGTATCATGCTGGCGATATTCTATGCCGGCTATGTCTTGATCCGGGTCAACCTGAACCCGAAACTGGCCCCAACTGCCGCCGAGGTCGCGGCGATATCCGGCGGCACCGAACAGAAGCTGTCGAAAGACCGTCTGACGGCGGTGCTGCTGTGTATCATCCTGATCGCGGCGGTGATGGGTTCGATCTATGGCGGCGTGGCTTCGGTCACCGAAGCCGCTGCGGTCGGCTGTATCGGGTCGTTGTTCGTGGCCGCCGTGCGCAACCGTTTCAACTGGAGCGTCACGACCGCGGCGCTGATAGGCACGATGTCCACCGTCGGCACCATCATCTGGCTGGTGCTGGGGGCGGTCAGTTTTGTCGGCATCTTCAATCTGGTCGGCGGCGGCGATTTCATGCGCTCGCTGTTTCTGAACCTCGGCCTGTCGGCGATGGGCACGGTGCTGGTGATGATGCTGATCCTGATGGTGCTGGGCACGTTCATGGAATGGATCGCGATCGTGTTCATCACGGTTCCGGTCTTTGCGCCGGTGGTGATGGAACTTGCCCCCGACCTGGGCCTGTCGCCCGATCAGGCCAAGATCTGGTTCGGCATCCTTTTCGTGATGAACATCCAGATCTATTTCCTGTCGCCTCCGTTTGGTCCGGCCTGTTTCTGGCTGAAGTCGGTCGCGCCCAAGGATGTCACGCTGCAAGAGATATTCATCTCTGTGCTGCCATTCATCGGGTTGCAGATCCTCGGCCTGTTCCTGGTAATGATGTACCCGCAGATCGCTTTGTGGTTGCCTGAAATCCTGAATGGAGGTTCCCTATGATCGGACGTGATTCCCGAGACGACATGGACGGTTACGGCGTCTGGCCCTGGATCGGCGGCGTGGTGCTTGGTCTGGTGCTGGTCTGGGTAATGTTCCATTTCGCCAATTCCATCTCCTGAGGAGACCCCGATGCCCAAGGAATACAAAGACCTGCGCTCTGCCCGATGGTTCGCGCCGGATGACCTGCGCTCGATGGGGCACCGAAGCCGCGCGATGCAGATGGGGCTGGATGACGGAGACTGGGACGGCAAGCCTGTGATCGCGATCATCAATACGTGGTCGGATCTGTCGCCCTGCCACCACCATCTGCGCGACCGGGCAGAGTTTGTCCGCAAAGGCATCCTGCAGGCCGGGGGCATGCCGGCCGAATTGCCGGTGCATGATTTTTCCGAACAGTTCCTGAAGCCGACCTCGATGCTGTACCGCAACATGGGCGCGATGGAGGTCGAGGAAACCCTGCGTTCGCACCCGGTCGATGGCGTCGTGCTGATGGGCGGTTGCGACAAGTCGACTCCGGCGCTGATCATGGGCGCGTTGTCGATGGGGCTGCCGTTCATCTTCCTGCCTGCCGGTGCGATGCTGCGCGGCAATTATGCGGGGCAGAAGCTGGGCAGCGGCACCGATGTCTGGAAATACTGGGACGAACGCCGCGCCGGAACCATCGGCAAGGAACAGTGGGACGGTGTGCAGGGCGGAATCGCGCGCAGTTACGGCACCTGCATGACGATGGGCACCGCCAGCACGATGATGTCGATTGCCGAAGGCTTCGGGCTGACCCTGCCCGGCGCCTCGTCGATCCCGGCACCGGATGCCGGGCACAAACGCATGGCCTCTGCCTGCGGCCGCCGCATCGTCGAAATGGTGTGGGAGGATCTGACTCCTGACAAGATCGTCACCCGCGAGGCCACGGCCAATGCCACGACCGTGGCGATGGCCACGGGATGTTCGACCAACGCGATCATCCACCTGATCGCCATGGCGCGCCGCGCCGGTGTCGACTGGGGCCTCGACGATCTGGACCGGATCGGTCACGAGGTGCCGGTTCTGGCCAACATCCGGCCATCGGGCAAGGAATACCTGATGGAGGATTTCTTTTATGCCGGCGGGTTGCCGGCACTGATGAAGGAACTGGGCGACAAGCTGGATTTGTCCGTCACTACGGTGAACGGGCGCAGTCTGGGCGACAATATCGCCGGTGCGGTCAACTACAATGACGACGTGATCCGCCCGCTGTCGAACCCACTGTATCACGAGGGCTCGCTGGCGGTCCTGCGCGGCAATCTTGCGCCCGACGGGGCGGTGATAAAGCCGGCTGCCTGCGATCCCAAATTTCACCGTCACAAGGGGCCGGCGATCGTCGCCGACAGTTATCCCGAGTTGAAGAAGATCATCAATGATCCCGACTATCCGATGACACCGGATCACGTGCTGGTCCTGCGCAACGCCGGGCCCCAGGGCGGGCCGGGGATGCCGGAATGGGGCATGATCCCGATGCCGCAGGCGCTGCTTAAGGACGGGCACCGCGATATGGTCCGGCTTTCCGACGCGCGGATGTCCGGCACATCCTATGGTGCCTGCGTCCTGCATGTCGCGCCCGAGGCGTTCATCGGCGGGCCGCTGGCCTTGATCGAAACCGGCGATATCATCGAACTGGACGTGCCGAACCGAAAGCTGAACGTGCAGATCACCGATGCCGAGATGGATGCGCGGCGCGCCAGATGGCAGGCTCCCGAACCGCGCTACGGGCGCGGTTATGGCTGGATGTTCTCGCGTCATGTCGAGCAGGCCGACAAGGGCTGCGATTTCGATTTTCTGCGCACCGAATTCGGCGAGCCGGTGCCAGAGCCAGAGATCAACTGATGCCGCATGACCTGAAACGGGCGCTGACGGGCATATCGGGCATCCTGGTGACCCCGTTCGACAGTGCGGGCGAAATCGCACCGGAACGGCAGGCGCCGATTGTGGAGCGCGCACTGGCGGCGGGGGTGCATGTGCTTACCGTGAACGGCAACACCGGCGAATTCTACAGCCTCGATACGGACGAGGCGGTGGCGATGGTGCAGGCTGCGGCGGCCCATATCGCGGGGCGCTGCCCGCTGGTCGCCGGCGTCGGGCGCAGCATTCGCGATGCCTGTCGTCTTGCCGAAGCTTCGGCCAATGCGGGAGCGGATGCGCTGATGATCCACCAGCCGCCAGATCCCTTCGTCGCGCCGCGCGGCATCGTCGATTATCTTGCAGCCGTGCGCCAGGCTGCGGGCGGTCTGCCCCTGGTGCTTTATCTGCGCAACGACGCCATCGGAACCGATGCGATTGCCGCGCTTTGCGCGGTTCCCGGCGTGATCGGCGTCAAATGGGCCACGCCCAACCCGATGAAACTGAAAGCGGCGATGGAGGCGTCGCCCGACCATATCGTCTGGGTCGGTGGCCTTGCAGAGGTCTGGGCCCCGACATTCTATGCGGTCGGCGCACGGGGCTTTACCAGCGGGCTGATCAATGTCTGGCCCGAACGCTCGGTCGCGATCAGCACCGCCCTGGAAGCCGGAGATTACGCTTTGGCGCGCAGCCTTATCGCCGAGATGCGTGTGTTCGAGGACATCCGCGCCGAGGAACAGGGCGGCGCCAACGTGCCCGGCGTCAAGGCGGCGTTGCAGCTGATGGGCGAGGATTGTGGCGGCGCCCGCCCACCCGCCGCATGGCCGCTTTCGGGCCAACAGATCGGGCGGCTGACCGAATTCATGCAGACACATGGCCTGACTGGCCGGGGCTGAAACAAGGAACGACACATGACCGACGTGAAACCGGAAACCATCGAGAAACTGAAAGGCGTCAGCGTTGCGACTCTGGCCACCGCGCTTTTCAAGCGTGGCCTGCGCAACCAGGTGATTCAGGACGTTCGCGCCATCGGCCCCAAGGGCCGCAACATGGTCGGGCCTGCATTCACGCTGCGTTACATGCCCGCGCGCGAAGACCGCAACACGCTGGCCGAGTTCCGCAACCCGCAGCATCCGCAGCGCCACGCCATTGAAACCTGTCCGCCGGGGCATGTTCTGGTGATGGACAGCCGCAAGGACGCGCGCGCCGCCTCGGCGGGCGACATCCTGATCACCCGGCTGATGGTGCGCGGTGGTGCTGGCGTGGTGACCGATGGTGGTTTTCGCGACGCGATGCGGATCGGCGCACTGGAAATGCCCGCCTATCACAGCCGCCCGGCCAGCCCCACCAACCTGACGATCAACGAGGCGATCGACATCAACGTCCCGATCGGCTGTGGCGACGCGCCGGTCTTTCCCGGTGATATCATCGTGGGCGACGACGATAGCGTCATCGTGATTCCGGCGCATCTGGCGGATGAGGTCGCGGACGAGGCGGTCGAGATGACGGCGTATGAGGATTTCGTCGCCGAACAGGTTCTGGCGGGTGCGACGATCATCGGACTTTACCCTGCGACCAAGCAGGATAATCTGGACAAATTCAAGGAATGGCGCGCCGGCAACGGTCGCTGATTGCCGCATCACACCATACCCGTATGACCGGAGGAACCCCGATGAAACGCTACCTTGCCGGAACGGTCATCGGCCTGTCGATGGCTTCAAGCGCGTTTGGCGCGGATTGCAATGTCGCGGGGCTGACCCCTCCGGCCGGAGTCACGCTGGAGACCGCAGAGGCGGTGGCCGTCGGTGACGGGTTCGAGCGGGCGCATTGCCGCTTTACCGGACGGATGAACGATCGCACCGGTGTTGACGGCATGTCCTATGCGCTGAAGTTCGAACTGCGCCTGCCGGACGACTGGAACGGCCGCTTCGTGCACCAGTTCAACGGCGGCAACGACGGCGAGGTCAAACCCGCGATCGGTGAATTGAACAGCGGCTATACAAACGACACCGCGCTGAACCGCGGCTATGCGGTCGTGTCATCGGATGCCGGGCATAGCGGCGATGCCTTTCCCGACGCGGGTCTTGCCGGGGGTGCCAGGTTCGGCTTCGATCCGGCGGCGCGTGCGGCCTATGGGTATTCCGCCGTCGCCGATCTGCAACCGGTCGCCACCGCGCTGACCGAGGCCTATTACGGGCAGGACATCGCCTTTGCCTACGGTGTTGGCCGGTCGAACGGTGGCCGTCATGCGATGGTCGCGGCCTCGCGGATGCCCGAGGCCTTTGACGGGCTGCTGGTCGGCTATCCCGGATTCAACCTGCCGCGCGCGGCTCTGCAGCACGCCTTGGATGTGCAAAGTTTTCGCAGTGTCGATGCCGACCTGAAATCGGCATTCCCGCGTGAAGATCTGGAGTTTGTGGCCACCGCGATCCTGGCCGCCTGCGACGGGCTTGACGGGCTGAAAGACGGCTGGATCGCCGATGCGGATCGCTGTCAGGATACATTCGATCCCAAGGCCATGGTTTGCCGGGAAGGTCAGAACTCTGATTGCCTGAGTGCGGCACAGGTCGCGGCGCTTGAGACGATCCATGCAGGACCGAAGGCGGCGGACGGCAGCGCGCTTTATTCCGACTGGGCCTGGGATGCCGGCATCGCCTCTGGCAGCTGGCGGTTCTGGAAACTGGAAAGCCCGATCCCGCCCTGGGGTCACAAGCCGATCATCGCGGTGATGGGGGCGGCGTCGCTGGCGCAGATCTTCACGACTCCGCCGACGCGTGTCGAGGGCTCGCCCGAGGCGCTGGAACAGTACCTGATGGATTTTGATATCGCCGCCGAGGCGGAAAAGATTTTTGCCACGGATGGGTCATTTGATCAAAGTGCGATGGCAGTCATGACGCCACCCGATGTCGACGACCCGACGCTGGCGGAATTCCGGGATGCCGGGGGCAAGATGCTGATCCTGCACGGCAACAGCGATCCGGTGTTTTCGGTTCAGGATACCGCGCGCTGGTATCGGAAGCTTGATGAAAACAACGGCGGCAACGCCGGGGATTTCGTATTGTTCTATCGCAATCCGGGTCAACCGCATTCGATGCGGGGGCCGCATGCCGATGGATTCGACATGTTCACGCCGCTTGTGAACTGGGTCGAGAACGGTGTTCGCCCCGGGGCGATAAACACCGAAGTGACAGAGGACAACAACGAAGGGCGTGCCGCGCTGGGCGTGGTCGGTCGCAAGCTTTGCCCCTATCCGCAGGTCGCGCGCTATACCGGGGCCGATCCGGCCAGTTCCGACAGTTTCAGTTGCCAATGAAAGGTCTTTCGGCGTGACCATCCCCGACGGCACTGCGTCTGTCATCCGCCTTGATCCGCAAGACAATGTTGTTGTCGCACGGCGGGATATCCCGGCAGGGGCGGCGATACCTGGCGAAGGCGTGACCGCGTTGCAGGCCATTCCTGCCGGGCACAAACTGGCCACTTGCCATATCGCCAAGGGCGACCCGGTACTGAAATACACCACGGTCATCGGCTTTGCAGGTGAAGACACGGCCCCCGGCACATGGATGCACGTCCACAACGTACTGATGGACGAGGTGCAGAAGGACTATCGCTTTGCCCAGGATTATGTGCCCGCAAACCTGTTGCCGCAGGATAAGCGCGCCACGTTTCGGGGCTTTGCCCGGGCGGACGGACGTGTCGGCACCCGCAACTACATCGGCATCTTCATCACGGTGAACTGCGCCGCCACGGTCGCACGCCGGATCGCCGCGCATTTCACGCCGGAACGCCTGGCGGGCTATCCGAATGTCGATGGCGTGATCCCGTTCATCCACCAGCAAGGCTGCGGGATGGAGGCTACAGGCGAACCGATGGACCTGCTGCGCCGCACGCTGAAAGGTTACATCACCCATGCCAACATGGCGGGCGCTCTGATCTGCTCGCTGGGATGCGAGCGCAACAATCTCGACCGGTTCTTCGCGGATACCGCGCTTGAGACCGGCACCATGCTGCATACCGTGCGGATGCAGTCCGTGGGCGGGACCGCTGCCGCGATCGAGGCCGGGATTGCCCGGGTCGCCGACATGCTGCAGCGTGCCAACCGTGCTGAGCGCACGTCGCAATCCGCCGAACATATCCGCATCGGCCTGCAATGCGGCGGATCGGACGGGTTTTCCGGCCTGTCGGCAAACCCGGCACTTGGGCGCGCGGTCGATCTGCTTGTGCGCCAGGGCGGCACCGCGATCCTGTCGGAAACGCCGGAACTTTTCGGAATCGAACACACGCTGACCGCGCGGGCGCGATCCGAGGCAGTGGGGCGTCAGTTGCTGGATCGCATCGGCTGGTGGCTGGGTTACACTGACGGGCGCGATGTGCAGATGCAGGGCATCGTCGGCCCAGGAAACCAGGACGGCGGGCTTGCCAATGTCATCGAAAAGGCGCTGGGCGGCGCGAAAAAGGGCGGCTCTACCGGCATCGAGGCGGTGTATCGTTATGGCGAGCCGGTGACCGCGCGCGGTCTGGTTGTCATGGACACGCCCGGCTATGACCCGGTCGCCGCCACCGGGCAGATCGCGGGCGGGGCGAACCTGATCTGTTTCACCACCGGGCGCGGATCCTGCTTTGGCTCATACCCGTCTCCGACGATCAAGCTGGCCAGCAACACGCCGATGTATGCACGCATGCAGGGCGACATGGACATCAACTGCGGCATGGTGATCGACGGCAGCGCGACGCTGGACCAGATGGCTGCGGCGATATTCCAAGAGATCCTCGCGGTCGCCTCTGGCAAACCCTCGAAAAGCGAGGCACTGGGGGTCGGTGCAGAAGAATTCGCGCCCTGGCCGATCGGTGTGACCGGATAGTTGAAGGCGGAGCGTTTCGGGTGTCCAGGCATCAGGCCGCCACGCGATCTGACCGATTCCCCGGGCAGCGCGCCAGATCGCCCCGGCATCCTGAACACCCACATGGCGCGCGCCCGGCTTGCGACGGGGTCGATTACGGTCGAGACTGCTGAAACCGAACCGGGCATCCCCGTGATGCAGTCGGGGGGAAAGGAAAGACTGGCATGAAGAACATCATAATCACCGGGGCGGGCAGCGGCATCGGCCGCGCCACAGCCAGGGCGTTTCTTGACGCGGGCTGGAATGTCGGCCTGGTCGGACGCCGCGCCGATGCGCTGGCGGAAACCGCGGACGCAAACCCGGCCGCGCTGGTGCTGCCGTGCGACGTGACGCAGGAACAGCAGGTCGAAGACGCGTTTGCGGCGGCCGTCGGGGAATGGGGCAATCTGGGCGCGCTGTTCAACAATGCCGGTGCCAGCCTGCCGGGCAAGCTGTTCAACGAGATCACGCTGGACGAATGGCGCAACCTGATGGAGGTCAACCTGACCGGCTCGTTCATCTGCGCGCGGGCCGCTTTTTCGATCATGCGCAATCAGGATCCACAGGGTGGCCGGATCATCAACAACGGATCGGTCTCCGCGCATGTTCCACGCTGGGGTTCGGCGCCGTATACGTCATCGAAACATGCGATCACGGGCATGACGCGCAGCATTTCTTTGGACGGGCGGGCGTTCAAAATCGCCTGCGGACAGATCGACATCGGCAACGCGCTGACGGAACTGTCCAGGCGCATGACCAAGGGCGTGCCGCAAGCTGACGGTTCGATCGCGGTCGAGCCGATGATGGATGTGGCGCATATTGCGTCGTCGGTCTTGCACATGGCCAGCCTGCCGCTGGACGCGAATGTTCAGTTCATGACCGTGATGGCGCCCGCAATGCCGTATATCGGACGCGGCTGAACATCGGATACGGCGTCGCGGCTGTGGCCATGCCCGTCAGGTGAATGCCCCGCCGGAAGTTTCCGGCAGAGCTTTCACCGTCGCGCTGCCCTATGCCAGATCGGCGGGCAACAGGGCATCGGGCAGGTTCTGATAACAGACCGGCCGCAGGAACCGGCGGATCGACAGCGTGCCCACCGAAGTTGCGCCAAAGTTGGTGCTGGCCGGATAGGGCCCGCCATGCACCATTGCGTCGCAAACCTCGACCCCGGTCGGAAAGCCGTTGGCCAGCACCCGGCCCGCCTTGCGTTCCAGCACCGGCATCAGCTGCTGGCCCAGCGCCGTGTCGCTGGCATCCAGGTGCAGGGTGCAGGTCAACTGGCCGTGAAGCGAACGGGCAATGGCCAGCATTTCCCCTGCATCATCGACACGCAGGATCAGGCCAAGCGGGCCGAACACCTCTTCGCCCAGCGCCTCGTTGGCCAGCCACTGCTTGCCCGTCGTGGCAAAAAGATACGGAGTGGCGTTGCGCAAATCGCAGGTCGAGGTCAGCAATGCCTGCACGCCCGCGCTGCCCGCGACCCGGTCGCGGCCCGACCGATAGGCGGCGGCGATCCCGTCGGTCAGCATGGTTTGCGCGGCTATTGGTTGCAGCGCGCTGGTTGCCGCTTCGGTGAAGGCGTCCGCGTCGGGCCCGTCGATCAGTACGGCGATGCCCGGATTGGTGCAGAACTGGCCCGCGCCCATGGTCAGCGATCCGGCCCAGCCCTGGGCGATGGCCGCGCCCCGGGCCGACATCGCGCCCGGCAGGATGAACATCGGGTTGACCGAGCCGAGTTCACCGAAGAATGGTATCGGTTCTGGCCGCTGCGCGCACAGGTCGAACAGGGCGCGGCCACCGCCAAGCGAGCCGGTAAACCCGACCGCGCGGATCAACGGATGTGTGACCAGCGCCGTGCCGACATCCCGCTTGCCGCCCTGGATCAGGCTGAACACGCCGGGATGCAGGTTGCAGGACCTGATCGCGGCGTGAATCGCCTCGGCCACGATCTCGCCCGTGCCCGGATGCGCGCTGTGGCCCTTGACCACCACCGGACAGCCCGCCGCCAGCGCGGCAGCCGTATCGCCGCCCGCCGTGGAAAACGCCAGCGGAAAGTTCGACGCGCCGAACACGGCCACCGGGCCGATGGGCCGTTGCACCATCTTCATGTCCGGGCGCGGAAGCGGCGCGCGGTCGGGCAGCGCGACATCGTGACGGCGGTCAAGGTAATCGCCCTTCAGGATATGTTCGGCAAACAGACGCAGCTGGCCGGTGGTGCGTCCGCGTTCGCCCTGCAACCGTGCTTCTGGCAGACCGGTCTCCTGGCTGCCGATCTCGGTGATCGCCTCGCCGCGCGCCTCGATCTCGTCGGCGATGGCATTCAGAAACGCTGCCCGGTCGGCGCGGCTGGAATACCCGTAGGTCGCAAACGCCGCTTCGGCCGCGGTGCAGGCGCGGTCCACCAGATCAGGAGTGCCGACGCTGAACGCATGCACCGGCCCGTGGGCGGGTTCCGATGAAAACGTGGTCTCGCCGGCGACCCAGTCACCCGCGATCAGGTGTTTTCCGTGCGGGGTGAATGTCGATTTATCAAGCATGCTGTGCTCCTGTTCATATGTTGCCGCTGCGCGTATCGCTGCGGATGTTTTCGAATTCCGCCAGGAAGATCCGGCCCGGTCCGGTTGTTGTAAGGTCGAGATGGCCAAGATCCTGCCAATCTGCAAGGTGCGATCCGATGTCATCGGCGGTGAACTGTACCGGCCTGAATCGCGGATCCCACGCGACGTTGTGATAGCTGCCGTCAGCGCGGTACTGGCCACCTTTCCAGTCGTCCCACGGGGCCTGGGCGTTGATATGTGCGCCGATGCGGGATCTGAGGATCGCGCATTTTCCGACGGCCATCAGCGTCGTGCGGCTAATGGTTCCGGCAGGCGGCGTATATTCAGAGATGTCTGCCAGGCGGCATTGATACCCGGCAATCGGCGCGGTGCCGTATGGGGTAGCCCGGACGCCGCAAAACCATTGCCGGCCAAGGCGAAAGCGGCCCCTTGGTGCGGTTTCGCTGCCGTCATGGGTAAAGTCGCAATAGTCGAAGACGAAACCATACGGGTCGCGGATATCGGTGCTGGGGGCTGTCGCCCAGGAATTCGGCGAGCGTGAGCCCAGCGAGCGAACCTCGCAGGCCTGAAAATATCCAAGGGCAGGCCCGAAGATGAAATCGACGTCGCCCTCGATCAGGCAGTTGCGGAAATATGACCGGGAAACCGGATGCCGTGGCGATCTGTCGAGGAAAAGCGTGTCCTGATGGCTGTGAAGGTGGACATTTTCGCAATGCACCCGGTCGGCCCCGTCGATCAGCAGGGCGACAGCCTGGTGGGTTTCGTCGGAAAGCTGACCCTGGGCGTTGCGGCGGGCATCCGGGTCGGTCGTGGCGCGGTCGCAACCATAGGCGTTGCGAATGGTCAGGTTCTTCAGCTGCGTCCCGTCGCCCAGCACCCGCAGGACGGCCGCGTTGCCGGTCGACAGCGTGTCGCGGGCCCGTACACGCGCGTGGTTATTCGCAATGTCAGGCGGGCTTCGCGCGAAATGCGCATCGTACCGGGCGGCATATTCGGCACCCGGCATTCTGGCGTCGATGCGGGCCACAATCTCGACCTCGGAGGCCTCCGCACCCGTTCCGAAAAGGGTAAAGGGCACATCGCATCCGTTGACCGACAGGCCCGGCAGGCAGACCGGGCCCTGGTGGCAGCCGGGCGGGACGGCGATGAAGATACGGTCGGTTCGCCCGGTATCCAAAGCGTCAAGAACGGCGTGATCGACCGCCGATTGAAGGGTCGGAAAATCCTCGGATCTCCATCGGGCATTCATCGGACGGTTGTCAGCGCCCGCCATGAATGTATCGTCTGCCGGATCCCATGCGCCCAAGACTGTTTCACGGTCATAGGCCCGCGCCTGATCCGCGCAAAGCTGCGGACGCAGGGGATTGGATGCGACCCGATTCATGTCACCGGAGCCGGGTTGAACAGCGCCAGTGAATTGTGAATGCCGTGCCGTTCGGCCCAGGTGGGTGTTCCGCTGGCAACATCCAGCATGTGCTGGAACATCCGTTGCCCCATTTCTTCGATGCTGGTCTCGCCGGTGGCGACGGGGCCGGCGTCGATGTCGATCAGGTCGTGCCAGCGCCGGGCCAGTTCGGACCGCGTCGAAACCTTGATCGTGGGAAATGCTTCGAGGCTGTAGGGCGTGCCGCGGCCGGTGGTGAAGACATGCAGCGTCGCGCCCGCGGCAAGTTGCAGGGTGCCGCAGATGAAATCGCTTGCCGGGGTGGCTGCGAACAGCAGGCCCTTTTGATCTGCGCGCTCGCCTGGCGCAACCACACCGGATATCGGCGCGGTTCCGGACTTGACGATCGAGCCCATCGCCTTTTCCACGATATTGGACAACCCACCCGCCTTGTTGCCCGGCGTGGTGTTGGCCGCACGGTCGACCTGACCACGCTCAAGATAGGCGTCATACCACGACAATTGCTCGATCAGAGCCCTCGCCACCTCTGGCGTCGCGGCCCGCGCGGTCAGTTGGTCGATGCCGTCGCGCACCTCGGTATTCTCGGAAAACATCACCGTGCCCCCGGCGCGCACCAGCAGGTCGCTGGCGTGACCAAGGCTGGGGTTGGCGGTGACGCCGGAAAACGCATCGGACCCGCCGCATTGCAGCCCCACCACCAGATCCGATGCCGGGCAGGGTTCGCGGGTTCGTCGGTTCAGCCGTTCCAGGTGTTTCTCGGCGGTTTCCATGATCGTGCGGATCATGGCCTCGAATCCGATGTTGCTGTCATCCTGCAGGCGCACCAGGTCGGGGATCTCGAATTCCGGGAACAGCCGGTCGGGTTGCAGCTTTTCGCAGCCCAGGCTGACGGTCATGATCTCGCCACCGAAATTGGGGTTCTGGCTGATATTGCGCAGGGTGCGGATCGGAATCACCGCCTCGGGCGCGTCGATCGCAACCCCGCAGCCATAGATATGTTCCAGCGACAGGATCCCGCCGACATTTGGATAGCGGGGCAGCAGTTCGGCGCGGATACGTCGCACCGCGTGATCGACGATGCCCGAAACGCATTGCACGGTGGTGGTGATCGCCAGCAGGTTGCGCGTGCCGACAGTGCCGTTTGCGTTGCGATACCCCAAGAAGCTGTGCCCGGTCAGTGCCGGGCCGGGCGCGGCGATGTTGGTCGAGATCGGCAACCCGGTCGTTCCCGGAGCCTTTGGCATGTCCAGCCGGTTTTCGTTGACCCAGGATCCGGCGGGCAGATCCAGCGCCGCAAAGCCGATCACGACATTGTAACGGCGCACCTCGCCCCCCTTGGGGATATCGACAAGCGACACCTTGTGGCCTTGGGGAACACGCTCGCGCAGTCGGATGCCGCCGGGCAGGCTGGCCCCTTCCGGCAAGCCGAAGTCATTGGCGACAATGGCAACATTGTCGCCGCTGTGCATGGCAATGATACGTGGCTGATCGCGGGTCATCGCTCAGAACTTCGGTCGCCCGAATTCCCAGTCGGGCCAGTGCTTTTTCATCTCGGTGGCATCATCGCGCACAGTGATCCCGCAATCGAGGTAATTCTGGTGCAGTCGCGCCAGTTCGGCACGATCCAGCGTAACCCCCAGCCCCGGACCATCCGGCAGGCGCAGTGACCCAGCCTCGAAGGCCAGTTTGCCGCCCTCGATCACCTCGTCGGTCTGCCAGGGGTAATGCGTGTCGCAATCATAGGTCAGGTTGGGCGTGGCGGCGGCCAGATGCGCCATCGCGGCAAGGCTGATCCCCATGTGGGAATTGGAATGCATCGACAACCCGATGCCCCAGATATCGCAGATCCGCCCAAGTTCGCGGCTGGCCTGAAGCCCGCCCCAGTAATGATGATCCGACAGGATCACGCGAAACGCATCCTGTGCCATGTTCGCGGGCAGATGTTCATTGGCGACCACATACATGTTGGTGGCCAGCGGAATATCGGTGGCCGCCTGCACCTGCGCGTTGCCGTCAATGCCGACGGTCGGGTCTTCGAGGTACTGGATCAGGCCGGTCAGTTGCGGCAGCAGGCGCAGCGCGGTGGCGACCGTCCATCCGCCATTGGGGTCGATGCGCAGCGGCGCGTCGGGAAAGGCGGCGCGCAATGCCCGCAGGCCGGCGATTTCCTCGTCGGGGGGCAGGATTCCGGCCTTGAGCTTGATCGCGTCGAAACCGTGCAGGTCTTTCATCCGGCGGGCCTGTTCGACCAGACCTTCGGGCGTCAGCGCCGCGCCCCAGGCATCCGGTTCGCTGGCCGTGATGTGGTGCGCGAACTTGTAGAACAGATAGGCCGAAAACGGGACGGTTTCGCGCACCTGCCCGCCCAGCAGATCGCAGACCCGCCGCCCGGTGGACTTGCCGAAGGCATCCCACATCGCGACTTCGACCGCACTGACCACGCGCGGCAACAGGCGCTCGTTGCCGGTATAGCCCTGCATTTCGCCCTGTACTTCTGCCCGCGCACGCGCCCAAAGCGCGTTCAGATCGGTGACATCCAAGCCTGCCAGTTTCGGGGTCACTTTCGCCAGAGCGTCCAGCACCGCCTGCGACCCATAGCTTTCGCCAAGCCCGACGACGCCATCTTCTGTCTCGACCTCGATGATCGAGCGCAGCGCAAACGGCTGATGGCATCCCGCGTTGTTCAGCAGCGGCGGGTCATAAAAGGCGATGGGCGTGACGCGGACGTCGGCGATGCGTGTGTCAGACAAGGTTGGCCTCTATGTAATCCCAGTTCAGATCCTGCCCCAGACCGGGATCGGGGCGGGCATGGACATAGCCGTCGGCGTCCATCTCGTCGTCGATCCGGTTCTGGTATTCCTTCGGCTTGTCGTAGTCGATGAACGGGTGCAGCAGCCCGCGTTCGTAAAAGCTGGTGTTTGCGATGGCGCAGGCGACCGTCAGATTGGCCGCGCCGGTGCCGTGCATTTCGCAGGACATGTGAAAGCTTTCGGCCATGTTGGCGATCTTCATCGCCGGGTCGATGCCGCCAACGTCCCACACCCCTGCGCGCACGAGGTCACAGGCGTCGTGCTTGACCCACTCGGCCCGCGTCCAGTGCTTTCCGGTCATCGTCTCGGGGCCAAGGATGTTCAGCGCGGTGTTTTGCGTCAGCCATTTGTAGGACGAGATAGAGGCCTCTTCCATCGGCTCTTCCATCCAGCGGAAATCCAGTTCCGCCAGCTTGTTGGCCAGCCACAGCGTATCGGTGCGGGAATAGAAATGATGCGGGTCCAGCATCAGCGGAACGTCCGGACCCACCGCTTCGCGCACGGCGGCGCAGGCCTGGTAGTCCATCCGCGGATCCGGCGCCCCGGGCACCGGGGGCATCCAGCCATGCAGCTTCATCGCCTTGTAGCCGCGCGTGTTGATCAGCCAGTCGGCAAAGCGGGCATAGTCCCCGGGCGTGGCGAGCCCGTTTTCCAGATCGTCGCCGCACATCGTCGAGCCATAGGCCAGTATCTTGTCACGATGTCCGCCCAGCAGTTTCCACACCGGCTGGCCAGTGGCCTTGCCCTTCAGATCCCACAGCGCCAGATTGACCGCCGCCAGCACCCGGTCGTTCAGCAATCCCCCCGAGAGGCGCTGCCATTTATAGACCTTGTACCACAGCTTGTCGGTGCACAGCGGATCCTGTCCAATCAGGTTGGGGCGCACGAACCGGTCAAGGATCGGTTCCGCCAGATCGGACGGGCGGGTCAGGATGTGGCCGGTGTCGCCGGTATCCGTGGTGATGGTCAGAACCGCGCTGGTGCTGTCGCTTTCGGGGCCAGGATGACCGTGGCCATCGCTGTCGCGAACCGTGTTGGTCTTGTGGCGAAAGGTTTTGACGCCAAGGCTTTCGATCTTCATGTCAGGCGGTCTTTCGTTGGGCAGGCCGTGTCAGAAACTCGCCGGCGCGCGCGATGGATGCGTCGGCGGCAGGAACCAGCCGGCCGCGATTGATGAACCCGTGGGTCACCCCCGGTTCGATATGAAAATCGGTCGGGACACCGGCCTGACGCAGGGCTTCGGCCATGGCGCGGTTCTCGTCCAGCAATACGTCATGTTCGGCCGCGATGATGCAGGTCGGGGGCAGATCGCCCAGCCGGTCTGACTGCAGTGGCGCGATCAGGGGGTCGCGCGCGCGCTGGCCATCCGGGTCATACATGCCGAACAGTTCCTGCATTCGCGCCCGCGTCAGGCCGGGGCCGTTCCGGTATTTCTGGTAGCTGGGCGTGTCGAAATCACAGCCCAAAACGCCATAGAAAATCAGCAGACCGGCAAAGACCGCGCGATCCCGGGACAGCGCCGCCGCCGCGGCCAGATTGGCCCCGGCAGAGGCCCCGCCGATCAGCAGGCGTTCGGTGTTCAGCCCAAGGCCCGGCCCGTTTTCATGCAGCCAGCCGACCGCCGCAAGACAATCCGTCAACCCGGCAGGATAGGGATGGTCGGGCGCAAAACGGTAGGACAGGCTGACCACGTTGCAAGGGGCGGCAACCGCCATGCCACGGGCCGAATAATCGTGCAGTTCGATGGAGCCGCCGACCCAGCCACCGCCGTGCACATAGATCAGGGTCGGTGCCTCGGGGCCGGCGCCGCGATACAGCCGAAGCCGCTGATCCTGCCCGGCGCCGCCGCGATAGGACAGGTCGCGCGTCGCCACCTCGGCGCCGCCGACCATCCAGAAGGCCCCGGCCTCTGCCGGCGAGGCAAAGCGCCCGTCCATCGCCAGCACCTCCTGCATGCCCCGGGCAAGGTTCATGCCTGCTCCGGAATGTAGCGATGCCGTTGCCGCGTGCCACGCAGCGACGGATCGGCGATCGGCACCGACGACAGCAGCGCCTTGGTGTAGGGGTGCTGCGGATCGGTGATGATCTGCTCGGTCTCGCCGATCTCGACGATGCGGCCCTTGAACATTACCGCCACCCGGTCGCAGAAATAGCGGATCACGGCCATGTCGTGGCTGATAAAGATGAACGACAGCCCCATTTCCGCCTGCAGGCGCAGCAGCAGATCCAGCACCTGCGTTCGGATCGACACGTCCAGCGCCGAGGTTGGCTCGTCGGCGATCACCAGCTTGGGTTCAAGCGCAATGGCGCGGGCCACCACGATTCGCTGGCGCTGGCCGCCAGAGAACGCGTGCGGGTAGCGTTCCATCATACCCGGATCAAGGCCGACCTCTGTCAGCAGCTTTGCAACCCGGTCTTCCAGATCCTTTCCGCGGGCGATGCCATTCACGATCAGCGGTTCTGCGATCAGTTGCTTGACGGTCATGCGCGGGTTGAGCGAGGCGAACGGATCCTGAAAGATCATCCGGATCTGTTTGCGGGTATCGCGCAGTTCCGCCGCGCCTGCGGTCACCAGGTTTTGCCCCGAATAGTCGATGGTGCCGGCATTCGGGTCATAGACCCGCGCGATGCAGCGCCCGACCGTGGTCTTGCCCGATCCGCTTTCGCCGACGATCCCTAAAGCCTCGCCCTGCCGAAGGGTAAAACTGACGCCATCGACCGCCTTGGTGACTTCGGTGACGCGCTGGAAAAAGCCCTCTTTCTTTTCGAAACGCAACTCCAGCCCCTTGACGGTCAGGATGTCCCGGGCGTCGGCGGCGGGGCGCACCTTGCCCGGTGCGGGCTCGTCCAGCGTCTTCACGGCCGTCAGCAGCTTTTGCGTGTAGGGGTGCTGGGGCGCGCTGAAAATCTGGTCGATGCCGCCCTTTTCCACGACATGCCCCTGTTCCATGACCACGACCTCGTCGGCGATTTCGGCCACGACGCCCATGTCATGGGTGATGAACATGATCGCCATCCCCAGATCGGTCTGCAGGTTCTTCATCAGGTCAAGGATCTCGGCCTGCGTGGTGACATCCAGCGCCGTCGTCGGCTCGTCCGCGATCAGAACGTCGGGATGGCAGGACAGCGCCATCGCGATCATCGCCCGCTGGCGCATGCCGCCGGAATATTCGAAGGCGTATTTGTCCAGCGCCTTTTCCGGGTTCGGTATCTCCACCTGCGCCAGCGCCTCGGCGGCCATGCGGCGCGCCTCTTTCTTGTCGACATCCCGGTGCAGGCGGATTGCCTCGACGATCTGGTTGCCGATGGTGTGCACCGGTGACAGCGACGACATCGGTTCCTGAAAGATCATCGCGATCCGGCCGCCCCGGATGGCGCGGATTTCCTTGCCGCGCGGGTCCATCTCGGTCAGGCAGACGGGCCCGGTGCCATCGGGGTCGAACATGATGCGCCCGCCGTTGATGATCCCCGGACGCGGCACCATGTTCAGGATCGTGCGTGCCGTGACGGATTTGCCGGACCCGGATTCGCCGACGATGCAGGTGGTCTTGCCCCGGTGCAGGTCAAAGCTGATGCCATGCAATACGTCGACAACGCCCTGACGCATTGAAAAGCCGACATTCAGATTGTCGACCCGGATGATCGGATGGGTGTCACTGGGCATATGGATCAGCGGCATCGCGCATGCCGTCCCCAAGGAAATTGAAGGCCAGGACCGCGATGACCACAAAGCCACCGGGAATGAATAGCCAGGGCGCCTGGCTGATGGATACGATGTTCTGCGCCTCTTTCAGCAGAACCCCCCAGGAAATCGCCGGCGGTTGCAGCCCAAGCCCAAGGAAGGACAGCCCGGTTTCCGCCAGGATCATCATCGGAATCGCCAGCGTCAGCGAGGCGATGATATGGCTTGTCAGCGACGGCAGCATGTGGCGAAAGATGATCCGCCCCTCCGTGGCGCCGTCGAGCCGGGCGGCGATCACGAAATCGTCGTTCTTCATCGCCAGGAACCGGCCGCGCACGACGCGCCCCAGTTCAGTCCACCCGACAAGACTGACGATCAGGGTTATGACAAAATACTGTTGGTAGATCGGCCAGCTTGGTGGCAGCGAGGCCGCAAGCGCCAGCCAGATCGGAATCGTCGGCAGCGACAGAACAAACTCGATCAGGCGCTGGATTACCGCGTCGATGCGACCACCGTAATATCCCGACAGCCCGCCCAGCGCGATGCCCAGCACAAGGCTGATCGCGACCCCGATCAGGCCGATCGACATTGATATCCTGGTGCCATAGATCACCCGGCTGAACATGTCGCGGCCCAGCCGGTCTGCCCCGAAGATAAAGAATTTGTCGCGCGGGCTGACCGTGGCAAAGAGATGGATGTCCGTCTTCCACAGGCCCCAGAATTTATACTCCGGGCCCTTGCCGAACATCCGCAAGTAGATCTTTTCGCCCGACGTCGTATAGCTGATCGCCAGTGTTTCTGGATCGCGCTGGCGGTCCATTTTCCAGACATAGGGGCGAATGCGCGTGCCGTCGTCGGTCTTGTCGATGAAATGGATCATCTGGGGCGGGTGATAGACTGCGCGACGGTTCTGTTTGGACGGGTTGTCGGGCGCCACGACCTCGGCGAAGATCGAGATCAGGTACATGAATGCGATCACCCAAAGGCCGATCATCGCCAGCTTGTGCTTCTTGAACGCCCACCAGGTCAGCTGCCACTGCGATGCAATGGCGACCTTGTCGGGCGCGATGTCCACGGCGAGCGCGGGTGCGTCGTGAACGTGCGATCCGGCCGGAAGCGCCAATGCGTGCGGCGTGTCTTCGGTGTCGTCGCGCCCGGGGTTACTCATAGCGGACCCTCGGGTCGAGCAGCACAAGCAGGATGTCAGAGATCAGCATGCCGATGACCGTCAGGGACGAAAGCAGCAGCACGAAGGCGCCGGCCAGATACATGTCCTGCGACAACAGCGCCTGTAGCATCAGCGGGCCTGCCGTCGGAAGGCTAAGCACGATCGCCGTGACGACTGCGCCGGACACCAGGTTGGGCAGCACCCAGCCGATCGTCGAAACGAAGGGGTTCAGCGCGACACGGACGGGGTATTTCATGATCAGCCAGAATTCCGACAGCCCCTTGGCGCGGGCAGTGTCGACATAGGGTCTGTTCAGTTCGTCCAGCAGGTTGGCGCGCATGATGCGGATCAGGCTGGCGGTGGCAGAGGTGCCCAGCACGACGACCGGCAGCCAGAGATGCTGGATCAGGTTCCAGACCTTCGGCCAGCTCCACGGTGCGTTCTTGTATTCAGAGGAAAACAGCCCGCCGACATCGCTGCCGAAATGCACGACGCCGATATACATCAGCACCAGCGCCAGCAGAAAATTCGGCGTCGCCAGCCCGATGAACCCGATGGTGGTCGCGATATAGTCGCCGATCGAATATTTGCGCACCGCGGAATAGACCCCGATCGGAAAGGCGACGGCCCAGGTGAACAGCAGTGTGGAAAAGGACAGCATCATCGTCAGACCCATCCGTTGCCAGACCAGCTCCGACACCGGTTGTCGCCATTCGAAGGACATGCCGAAATCGCCGACCAGCAGGTTCGACACCCATTTGAAATATTGCACGTAAAGCGGTTTATCCAGCCCGAAGCGGGCGCGAAGATTGTCGACAGAGGCCTGATCCATCACCTCGTTGGATTCGCCCAGCTTGGCGATATAGGTCGTCAGATAGTCGCCCGGAGGGGCCTGGATCAGCAGGAAGGCAACCAACGAGACCGCGAACATGAACGGGACCATCCAGATGATCCGTTTGAGGATGAAGCGCCAAATCATGGGATGCGATCCGGTTTGTTGTTTCGGCGGTGTGCCGGCCGGTCGGTGCCGGCCGGCACATTTGGTTTCAGAGTGCCCGCCTATTCGGCGTAGAAATACTGCTGTGGCAGGGTCGGGCCCGGATCAGGATACATCCAGCCGCCCGGCAGGCTGTCGGGCACGTTGCGCAGCTTGGCGTTCACCACACCGAACTGGTTCGGCGGGGTCGAGATACCGATGATCTCGAACTCGTCCGCGGCGATCTGGTGGATCTGGCGGAAGATATCCAGCGCCTTTGCCTGATCGGCCTCGGCCTTGAAAGCATCGTAAAGCTTCAGCCGCTTCTTCATCGATTCGCTTGGCTCCTGCCCTTCGGTGCCGCCCGACAGATACCAGCGCGTCCACGGAATCGCGAACCAACTGGCCTGCGGGTGAACAGCCAGAACATCGCGCGGCGAAAGCGTCGGGTCCAGACCGCCCGGTGCGCCCCAGACCATGAAGTCATGTTCGTTGGCTTCGCCGCGGCTGTAATAGATCGAACGCTCGACAGACGAGGCGTTCAGACCGACGCCGATCTGGGCCCACTGCTCGCGGATGATTTCAAGCGCATCGCCCCACTGCGGCATTTCCACGCCGGTGTAGTTCACGTTGAATTCCAGACGACGACCGTCAGGCAACAGGCGGTAGCCTTCGCTGTCGCGCTCGGAATAGCCAGCGGCGTCGAGCATTTCGTTGGCCCGCTCGGGGTCATACTCGGTGTACTGGTGGCCAAGCTGTTCGTTATAAAGAACATGTTTGGCGGTCGGCCCGATCTGCCACGGCTCACCCACGCCCTGCCAGACGATATCGATGATTTCGTCACGGTCGATGCCCAGGGACAGCGCGATGCGCACGTCCTTGTTGGTCATCAATTCGCGCATCACCGGATCCTTGTGGGTGTGGTTGAAATGGATCGCCATGACGTTGGAGTTGGACTCCTGCCGCTCATAAAGCCGGTAACCGCCCTTTTCAGCGTTCTGCGACAGCACGGGCTTGTTCTGAAGGCTGGAAATCCGCCGCGCCTGCATGTCGACGTGGCCGGCGATGGCTTCAAGCAGGATCGCCTGCGCGTCCTGCGCGACACCCCAGGTCAGCGTGTCGACATAGGGCAACTGGTTGCCTGCCGTGTCGACCTGCCAGAAATACGGGTTGCGCGCCATGATGACCTGCGTCGAACCTGCGGAATAGCCGTCTCCGGTCACGACCCAGGGGTCAAGCGTCGGGCGGTCGGGGTTTGCCCAGCGATTGGGCGCTTCGACTTCGCCACATTTCAGGCGGAACAGGCTTGGCCAGTCCTCGACGGCCTCGGTCGCATCCACCATCGTCTGCACATCGGGGTTGTAGGCGGGATGATACTGCATGCAGAAATGCTTGGCCCAGATCACCGGCTCCTGCGCCAGCGGTGTCGCCAGTTCTGTCAGGAAGGTGCCATAGGGGGCCGCGAATTTCAGCGTGACCGTCTGATCGTCGATCTTCTCGGCCTGCATGGTTTCACCGGCAACCACAAAGCGCGCCGGCGCATTGGGGTAGAATTCGCTGTTGTTCAGCAGGTCATCGACAAAGAACATGATGTCATCGGCGGTAAAGGGCGCGCCGTCCGACCATTTCATCCCTTCGCGCAGGTGAAACGTGAACTCTGAACTGTCGTCGTTCACGGTCCAGCTTTCGGCGACGTTCGGAATCACTTCGGAAAAATCAGGCTTCCACCGCGTCAGGCCCTGCGGAGAAACGAATCGCAGGATCGAGTTGTGGTCGTTGGACCCCGACAGAAAACGGCGGATCGTGCCGCCGTAGACGCCGACCTCTTGCAGGGGCGTGATGACTTCGGGGGCCTTGGGCAGCCGTTCGTCGACCGGGGGCAGATTGCCGGCGGCAACCTGTTCGGCCAGCGAAGGAGCTTCATTGAATGCCCAGGCCGCCAGCGGCAGCATGATCGCCCCCGCTGCGGCACTGGCAAATGAAAACGGACGCATGGTGCGCCAGATCTTTGACATTGATTATTCCTCCCTAGATTTGAAGCGCGCAAATCGCTTCACCCAAAAGGTTATCAGGCAACGTCCAAATTAGTCAAATGAATTTACCCAACTTGTCTTATAAGCTGGAACCCGGTAGATTCGCCGTGCGCCGCCCGGATCGCGACCGGGCAGGCCGACGGTTTCGAAGCGGCCGGAACAGATGAGGGACACATGCGAATCGAATGCGTGGCAAGAACACGAAGCAAGGTCGGCGAGGGCGCTTTCTGGGACGATCGCGATCAGGTTCTGTGGTGGGTCGATATCCCCGCCGGACTTATTCATCGCCATGATCCCGCCACCGGGGAAAACAGCAGCATCGATTATGGCGAACCCGTCGGGTGCCTTGCGGTGCGCGAATCCGGCGGTCTGGTTCTGGCGACGAAATCGGGCTTCTGGCTGTTCGATCCGGCGACGGGCCAGCGCAAGCCCCTGTCCGACCCCGAGGCGCATCTTGAACAAAACCGTTTCAATGACGGTGCGACCGATACCAGGGGTCGATTCTGGGCCGGCAGCATGAAGGATGGCGGCCCACCAGAGGCTTTGGGCAGCTTTTACCGGCTTGACCCGGATTTCAGTGTGACCCTGTGGAAGGGCGGCATCTTTACCACCAACGGTCTGGCCTTTTCGCCCGACGGGGCCCGCATGTATTTTTCCGACAGCAACGCGGCGGTGCGCACGATCTGGGTCTGCGACTATGACGCCGGGACCGGCACACCGGGCGCGCCGCGCGTGTTCCTTGATACCGGCGTCCTGCCGGGCCGCCCAGATGGCGGCACGGTCGATGCCGATGGTTGTTACTGGCAGGCAGGTATCGACGGCTGGCAGCTGTACCGGATATCGCCCGAGGGCAAGGTCATCATGACGGTTGACATGCCGGTCGAAAAGCCCAGCAAGCCGATGTTCGGCGGGCCGGATCTGGATATTCTGTTCGTCACCTCGCTTGGCGTCGGTCTGACCCCCGGCAGCGAGGCCAGACAGCCAGAGGCGGGCAGCCTTTTCGCGGTGTCCGGTCTGGGGATCAAAGGGGTCGCACAGACCCGTTTCGCGGGGTGAGACAATGAAGATAACCGGACTTCGCAGCTTCATGACATGCGACCGTGACCGTCCGCGCGTAATCGTGGCAATTGACACCGACGAGGGCATCACCGGTTGGGGCGAGTGTTACAATCACGGCCCCGACCGCGCCCTGCCGCCGCTGCTGGACTACCTGTTCCTGCAGATCACCGGTGAAGATCCGCGTCGGATCGAGCGCCTGATCCTGAAGCTTTTGCAGCAGTCGCGCTTTCCGCCCGGCGCTCTGGGGCTGGCCGCGATTGCGGCCATCGACCATGCGCTGTGGGATATTTCCGCCAAGGCGGTGAACCTGCCGGTCTACATGCTGCTGGGGGGACATGTGCGCGACCGGGTGCGGGTTTATCTTGGTGTATATTCCGCGCCCGAGGCTGAAACCACACGCGACTATTGCGCAGCGATGAAGGACGGCTATGGCCTGGATGCGTTCAAGCTGTCGCCCTACCGGATAGATATTCACGACAACCCCTGGGGGAAGGTGCTGAAATCGACCGGCGACTGGGTCGAGGACCTCAGCGACCTTTGCCCCGATCTGGAATTCGCGTTCGACGCCCATGCAAAACTGTTCGAACCCTGGCAAGCGGTCGAGCTGGGCAATGTCCTTGGCCAGTTTCACCCGCTGTTTTACGAGGAACCGATTCGCCCGGAAAACATCGACGCCTGGGGCCGGCTGAAGGCACAGTTGCACGTCCCGCTGGCGACCGGCGAAAGCCTGTATTCCCGGTTCGAGTTTCTGCGGCTTCTGCAGGTGGCGGGGGCCGACATTATTCAACCCGACATCTGCGCTGTCGGCGGGCTGCTGGAAATGCGCAAGATCGCCGCTATCGCCGAGGCGCATTATGTCACCGTCGCGCCGCATAACCCCATGGGGCCGCTTGCAACCGCGATCAACCTGCACTTCTCGGCGGCTTGCCCGAACTTCAAGATCCTCGAATACCGGCTGCCGACCGGGGCCGCCTATCATTCCGACGGGATGCAGGCCGAAGAGGATTCGGCGGCCTATGTCCTCGACCCCTACCTGCCAAGGGACGGCTATCTTGAACTGCGGCCTGATCGCCCCGGCTGGGGCGTCGAGATCGACGAGGAATATCTGAAAACAGACCGTTATATCCATTGGGAACGCAAGGTTCCGACACGTCCGGACGGCTCGACCTGGTATGTCTAGATGACCGGACCGGATGAAACCTTGCGCCGACGGTTGCGCGCGCTTCTGGCGTTGCCCGACAGCGTCCCCGCGGCAGTAGGCGAAGGGTCGACTGGTGCGCTGCGGCTTGACGGATTACCCGCCGCTTATCTGAAACCGCCGGGCAGCGGGCCGTTTCCGGCGGTGCTGTATTGCCATGCGCATGGCGGCGAATACGACCTTGGCCGCCGCGAACTGACCGAGGGCGCGCGCTGGCTTGCAGCCCCCTATGCGCCCGACCTTGTCGCTGCCGGATTTGCGGTGTTGTGCATTGACATGCCGGGGTTTGGCGACCGCAGGTCCGAAGGCAGCGAAAGCGCGCTGGCCAAGGCCGCACTTTGGCGCGGCCAGCCATTGTTCGCCCGAATGCTGAAGGACCAGCTTTCCGCGTTTGGCTGGCTTCAGCAGCAGCCCGATATCGACCCGACCCGCATCGTCACGCTGGGCATGTCGATGGGTGCCGCGCTGGCGATGTGGGTGGCGGCGATGGTGCCCGGGGTTGCTGGCTGTATACAGCTATGTATGCTGGCAGATATCGACCCGCTGATCGCCAGCGGAACCCATGCGCGGCATGGCGATTACCTGACCGTTCCCGGCTTTCTGAACCATGCCGATACCGGCGACGTGGCCGTGTTGATCGCGCCCCGCGCGCAATTCATCGCACACGGTGCGGCGGACCATCTGACCCCGGCCCCGGCCCGCGACCCCGCACTTGAACGGGTGCGGGTGGCCTACGCCCGTGGCAACGGGCTGGAAACATTCCTGTCCCCTCAAACGGGACACCTTGAAACACCCGAAATGCGCGAGGCGGTGCTGAAATTTCTGAACCGCTTTGTCAGCCAGACCTAGTGAAAGAAAAGGACGACCAAATGAAAAGACTTCTGATCACCGGCGCAAATGGCGGTCTCGGCTCTGTCTGCCGCGAACGGTTGAGGCATATGGCCGACATCCTGCGCCTGTCGGCCCGCCGCGACATGGGGGCACCCGCCGCCAACGAGGAAATCGTGCTGTGCGATCTTGGCGACAAGGCGGCGGTCGAGAAACTGGTCGAGGGCTGCGACGGTATCATTCACATGGGCGGGCAATCGACAGAAGCGCCCTGGGATGTGATCCGCACGGCCAATATCGACGGGATGTTCAACCTGTACGAGGCGGCTCGCAAGAACGGCAATCCGCGTATCGTCTATGCCAGTTCGAACCACGCCATCGGATTCTACAAGCAGACCCAGCGCCTGGATGCCAATTCGGTGCCGCGGCCGGACGGGCTTTATGGTGTGTCCAAGGTCTTTGGCGAGGCGCTGGCCAGCCTGTACTACGACAAGTTCGGCATCGAAACGGCCTGCGTGCGGATCGGATCCTGTTTTCCCGAACCAAGGAATCACCGGATGCTGTCGACCTGGATGAGCTATGACGATTTCGTCCAGTTGATCGAGCGGATCTTTTCCGTTCCCCGTCTTGGTTGCCCGATCATCTACGGCGCATCGGCCAACAGCGCGTCGTGGTGGGACAATCGCGAAGTCGCGTATCTGGGCTGGAACCCAAAGGACAACGCCGAAATGTTTCGCGCCAAGATCGACGGTCAGATGGAACCACCGGCAGGCGATGACGTAAATGCGGTCTATCAGGGCGGCGCATTCGCCGGCGACGGCATCCACGAATCCTGACCGCACTGCCAGCGCGTCGGGCGGAAAATGGAAAACTGTCACAAACTTGTATGATAAATTATTGACAGTCCATTCGACAATATGAGAACAGAAATCTGATATATGTGAAGGAGCGAAAGTATGACGCCGCAAGACCTTAAAGCCACCCTGGGCTCCGGCCTGCTGTCCTTTCCGGTGACGCATTTCGATGCAGAGGGCAGGTTCGCGCCCGACAGCTACCGCGCCCATGTTGAATGGCTGGCGGGCTATCAAGCGCCGGTCATGTTTGCGGCTGGCGGAACCGGGGAATTCTTTTCCCTGTCCCCAAGTGAAATTCCGGCCATCGTGTCGGCTGCAAAGGACGCCGCCGGGAATACCGCCATTGTGTCAGGCTGCGGCTATGGCACGGAAATCGCCGTGGACATCGCGAAATCGGTCGAAAAGGCCGGGGCCGATGGCATTCTGCTGTTGCCCCATTACCTGATCGACGCCCCGCAGGCCGGATTGTACGCGCACATCAAGAAGGTCTGCCAGTCGGTCGGCTTCGGGGTCATGGTCTATAACCGCGACAATTCGATCCTGCTGCCCGACACGCTGGCCCGGCTGTGCGATGAATGTCCGAACCTGATCGGATTCAAGGACGGTTCCGGCGATATCGGGCTTGTCCGGCAGGTGACTTCGAAGATGGGGGATCGTCTGTCTTATCTCGGCGGGATGCCCACGGCAGAACTTTTCGCCGAGGCGTATCTTGGCGCGGGTTTCACCACCTATTCATCGGCGGTCTTCAATTTTGTCCCGGCGCTGGCCAACCGGTTCTATGCGGCCCTGCGCAGCGGCGATCACGGCACCTGTCAGGACATCCTGAACTCGTTCTTCTATCCGTTCATGGAACTGCGTGGTCGCGCCAAGGGATATGCGGTGTCGGCGATCAAGGCCGGGGTGCGCTTGCAGGGATTCGATGCCGGTTCCGTCCGCGCGCCGTTGACCGATCTGACGCGGGAAGAAGAGGCAATCCTGCAGGGCCTGATCGACGCGCATCAGAACTGATCGCGATTGCAGCAAGGTCAGGGACATCCAGTCACGATCGCCACCAACTGTGGCCGTGTCACGCCCCTTCGGCACCGCTGCTGCGCAGCAGTTTTCGATACCGCGACAGGCTGCCCTCAAGATGTGTGCGCATCTTCTGGCGTGCCTCACCCGGACTTCCATCGAGAATCGCGTCGACGATCTTCTCATGCTCTCCGATGATCAGCGTCAGGTAGGCGTCATCGACCTTCTGCCCCGTACCACTTGGCCGAAGCGCCTGGCGCGGAATCGAATTGACGCCAAGCAGGCGCAGAAACTCGACAATCCGGGAATTGTTGGACGCCTCGGCAATGGCAAGGTGCAGGGCGAAATCGGCCTCGGATGTCGGCAGATGTTCACGAACTTGCAATACGAAGGCCCGAAGCGCATGGACGATCTGTTCTTCCTGGGCAGGCGAACGCCGCGCCGCCGCAAGCGCGGCTGCCTCGGCCTCGACTGCCATCCGTAGTTCCAGAAGTTCGACAACCGAGGATATCCGGTCGTAATCGACATCGCTGAACGGGGCTGTGACCACAGGTTTTGGCTGCAGCACGTAAACACCCGAACCCTGGCGCGGCTCGACAAGATCATCCGCTCTCAGCGACGCAATCGCCTCGCGGACAACGGTGCGGCTTACACCGTGGGTCTTGCAGAGTTCGGCCTCGCTGGGCAACCGGTCGCCGGGTACATATTCGCCGCCCGAAATCTGGCGACGAAGCTTGTCCGCCAGATCGGTAACCATATGACCGCGCCTTGATCTCATTTCATGCACGACCAGTTCCGAATTCGGGTTTCTCATCATACTTCTAGTTGAAATTGTCATATATGCGGCCCGTTCGTCAAGCCAGTGCAATGACCTTGGTGGCAAACATCCCGACAAACCGCGCCGCAGTGATACGACTCAGCGGCCTGCCTGCGGCGCTGTCACACAGCGGGCAATTTCCGGATCATTTCGGGTGAAATTAGCGGCAGGTCGCGCTTCGCGCCAACCCATGAGTGTTATCGTGGCTTTGGCAGGGGCTGAGGGACTCGAACCCACGACCCTCGGTTTTGGAGACCGATGCTCTACCAACTGAGCTAAACCCCTAAAGCCAAGTGCCGGGGTAAGGCAGGTGACGCGCAGAATCAAGTGGGGTTTTGACGACGGGGTCGGTCATTTGCGCGGGCCGCCTCGACGATTCGACTGTGTGAAACCCTGCCGGTGCACAGGAACGGGAGCACAATCCGGCGGTCGGTCGCGAGGCCGCGACCGGCAAGCCGCATCGGCCGCACAGAATTGTGAGCTTGCAAAAAAAAATTGGCCCGGTCCGAGACCCGATCTCACAACCCGCTCGCATGTTCCGGAGCAGCCGGCACAGCGGTCGATTCAACGCTTTGTTGAGAGAATGCCGAACCGGCGCTTCTGACGGTGAATGTCAGGGAATGACTGGTCATTCCCGGGATCTTCAACCCCAATTTCATGTGATTTCCCGTGTCCCATATCGTGATTTTGAACCCGCAATTGGTGCTCCTAGGTTGTCTGGTGTCGGCACAGGAAGCCGGCGGAAACAACAACCCGCAAACCCAAAAGGAACAAGAAATGAAACGTTTTATCGCAATCACCGCTATCGCAATCGCCGCAACAACCGGCGCGGCCTCGGCCATGACCAACCCCGGCGGCGCGTATTTTTCAGAGCTGAAGGGCGCTGCGCCGAATGTCGATCTTTCGCAACTGTCCGACCGGACGATTCAGCAACTGATCGCCGCACTTCACAACGGTGACGATGGCGGTTCGCGCGACGCGCATATCCGGTCGATCCTGCTTAAATCGCAATAAGGGCGGTTTTCTGACGGGTCCGGCCTAACGCGACACGGCGAGGCATTCGTGCCCGTCGCAGGATTTCAATATAAAGGCCGCCCTGATGGGCGGCCTTCAGAACCATTTCAGCAGGCGGAAAATCACCACCTGAACCGCCACCACCACAACCAGCCCGCTGGTGAAAATCCAGAACGCCGCCGGATTGTCCGTGCCCGGAATGCCGCCGACATTGATGCCCAGAAGGCCGGTGAAAAACCCCAACGGCAGGAAGATCGCGGCAATCACGCCCAGAAGGTAGGTGTTGCGGTTAAGCCGGTCGGCACGCGCATTGGTCAATTCATCCTTCACGATCTGCGAGCGCTCGCGGATCGCATCCAGATCCTCGACATAGCGCGTCAGCCGATCCTGCGCTTCGGTCAGCCGCCGCCTGTTCTGGTCGTCGATCCAGCCCAGCGGAGAGGATCTGATGGCAGTCACCGCGTCCCGTTGCGGGCCGATATAGCGGCGCAGCTGAATGGTGCGGCGACGGATTTCGGTGATCGGCCGGCGCAGGTCGGGGCTGGCATGGGCAACGACGTCTTCCTCCAGGGCGTCGGCGGCATCGTCTATCTCGCGCAGGACAGGCTCTGCCCGTGTCGCCAGCCGTTCGACCAGCAGTGCAATGAACTGGCCGGCGGTTTCGGGGCCGGTGCCATTCTGAATACGCTCTTCTATATCAACGGCCGCGCGTACCCGGCGGCGGCGCAAAGAGATTATCCGGTGCGGATCAAGCCACAACCGGATCGACACCATGTCTTCGGGGTCGGCACCTTCATTCAGGTTCACCCCACGCAGGTTCACCAGCAGGCCACCGGCGATTTCGGTGGCGCGCGGGCGGGTCTCTTCGGCCAGCAGCGCGTCAAGCGCGTGGTGGTCGATATAGGTCAGATTTTCCTGTAACCAGCTGCGGGCGTCCGGATGGTTCAGATCCAGATGAACCCAGGCCAGCGCGTCACTTTGCAACTGTTCGTTGATGTCGCTCCCACTCAACGCCTGGCCGGCACGCGGGCCATTCAGCGCGTAGGCAAAGATGATCGGGCCGCTCAACGGATCATCTCCCGATGTCTGACAAGGCGCATCCCGGACCCTTTACTGCTGGCGGCTTCTGTAACGGCGGTGTCTTTTTGAAGCGCATGTTGGGTCGCGCGCTGATGTAAGTCCAGCGGGTTTGTACATCCTGAGCCTGTCCGCGCACCGCCGGACTTGCCGGCAATCACCTTGGTCCGGATAGCGGCAGGCATCCGATTAGGCCGGCGGGCAGGACCAGCCATGCGCCCGAACGGTACAGGATCGCGCCAAAGCCGGTGGTCTGTTCGGATTGCAGCGTCAGAGTGTAACGGGTGTAGGACAGGATCGTGGTGTCTTCGGGCAGGCTGGCGACAAACCCCTCTGGCGGGAAAAACACCACCGCGGCGGGCGCGGCATCCGAAAACCGCATGACCACGGCCATGATCGCGATCCAGCCAAGCACTGCGGCCAACAGCGCGCCGCCCCACCTAATAATCATGGATATGTTCCAGTTGCAGACCGCTGTCGGCAGCCTGACGCAGCCAGTCTGCCAGTTCTGTGACTTTCAGTGCGATCAGATGCCGCCGGTCGCCGTAGCCCTGCCGGTCAAAGCTGAACAGCGCACCGGGGTAGTCGTGGCTTGAAATGGCGGTCAGCATGATGTCGTCATTGCCCGCAATCTCGACGAAATCCACCCCGTCCGCGGCAAGCCGTTCCAGCAGATGCGTCAGTTCGCGGTAGCGCGGTGTCTCGATCTCGGTCTGTGGGCCGGACGAGATCACGGTGACCCCTTGATGGGCAGAAAGCGATTGCGCCGAGCCGCCCCGAACGATCATCCGCAGGGTCAGCGCATCGGGGCCGATGTTGGCGACGGCAGCCGCGATCGCGCGGGCGTAGGCGGCCTTGACGCCAAATTCGACACCAAGCGCAAAGCGGCGCTCGCGGTCGCGGAAACTGCCGGTGCTGGCGGCGGCAAGCTTTGCGACATCCGCGTCGAAATCCCAACGATACCAGGGCACCTGTTGCAGGAATTCGGCGTATTCCGCTGCCTGTAGCGCAGACACGTCATCCAGCGGGCTGTGCGCCGGGCCCCGGATCCAGGTGGACATCCGGCCAATCGTTTCCTCGTAGGCCGCCTTCAGCGCCAGTTCGACGGAAAAACTGACACCGATTGTGTAGATGGTTTGCTTGGTCTCCCAGTCAAAGCCGCCGTGCCGTGCCGAGACTCTGGAAAGTGCGCAAAGTGAGGACCAAAAGCCGCTGATGCCACTCAGATAGCGATAGTCATGCGGGTCGCCGTCCTGAATGACACGGCCATAATCGTCATAGGCATGCACGATGTGCCATTCCGGATAGGTCAGGAATGTGCGCGATTCCGCGCGGCGATGTTCCGGGGGCAGGATTGCAGTGTAGTCCTGTGCGACCGGCTTTCCCCGGCACAGGGTTTCGTTATAGGCGACCGGCGCGCCAAGCAGCAGCAGCGCCACAAGCACCGCCAACAGGATGCGGCCAGCTATTCGCCCGAGCCGCCGGATCATTTTCGATCCAGAAACAGCCCGCTGAACAACGCGAACCCACCCAGCGCGACATGCGGCGCATTGGCGAGAAACCGGAACAGGGTGAACGACAAACCTTCGTTGGCATTATTGAAAATGCCGAAATCGAGATAACCGTAGCCGGTGAAATATCCGAATACCCCATCGCCCAGATAAAGCGCACCAAAGATGATCAGGAAAATCTTTGCGGCCTGATGGCTGCGCAGGCCCGCAAACAGCGCCCACAGC
>JAJDOB010000096.1 GCA_022340385.1 Rhodobacter sp. | reverse complement strand
ATCGACATGATGGCGCGCGCGGCATTGCCCGCCGCCCTGTTCGGACTTGGCGGCGTTCTGTTTCGCTATCGGCCAGAGGGCGACATGGCCACCATCGCGATGATCTGCGCGATTTCGCTGATCCTGCATCCGGCCATTGTCTGGACGCTTGGCGGGGCCATGGCACTTAGCACCGGTCAGTTGCGGTCCGCCCTGCTGACCGCCGCGATGGCGCCCGGCGTGAACACCTATATCTTCGCCAACATGTATGGCGTCGGCAAACGGGTGATCGCCTCGTCGGTGCTGATCGGCACGGCGCTCAGCGTAATCAGCACCTGGGGCTGGCTGGCGCTGTTGCCCTGACCGGCTATGCCGGGGACATGCCGCGCAGACGCTCTGACCGGCGGCGCAGCAGTTCGACCGTTGTCAGCAGCGCAATCGAGATCACCACCAGGATGGTGGCCACCGCAAGGATGGTCGGAGAGATCTGTTCGCGCAGGCCGGTGAACATCTGCCACGGCAGCGTCTTTTGACCGGCAGAACCGACGAACAGCACCACCACGACCTCGTCAAACGAGGTGATGAAGGCGAACAGCCCGCCCGAAATCACCCCGGGCAGGATCAGCGGCATCTGCACCTTGAAGAAGGTCGTCACCGGGTTGGCGCCCATGTTCGCCGCCGCGCGGGTCAACGAGCGGTCAAAGCCGACCAGCGTCGCCGTCACGGTGATGATCACAAAGGGAATGCCCAGGACCGCATGCGCCAGCACCACCTTGAAGTAGCCGACCAGGTTCTTGTCCAGCCCCATCGTGCCTTCCATGAAGTTGCCGATCTTGCTGTAGAAAAAGAACATGCCGGTGGCCGAGATGATCAGAGGCACGATCATCGGCGAAATCAGGATCGCCATGATCGCACGGCGGAACGGCACGTGGCTTTGCGACAGGCCGATGGCGGCCAGCGTGCCCAGCGAGACGGATATGACCGTGGCAATCGGCGCGATGATCAGCGAGTTCTTGAAGCTGCGCTGCCATTCGCCGTTGGTGAAGAAGTCCTGATAATGCTTCAGCGAATAGCCGGCAGGGTCAAACCGCAGCATTTCCGGTGTGAAGGTGAAGAAGTCCTGCGCGTTGAACGACAGCCAGATCACAGGGACCAGCGGTGACACCAGGAAAAAGAAGATCAACCCACATATCACCCGGAACGAATAATGCCACAGCACCTGCCCCGGCGTCAGATAGGGCAACAGCCGCGCGCGATAGCGCCCCTCGAACAGCCAGTGCGTGAACCACCAGAAGAACCAGCCGAAGAACAGCCCCAGCACGATCCCCGGAATGCCGGCCAGATAAATGCCCAGCACGACCATGACCGCCAGCGATATCCAAAGTGCGGTCTTTTCGTTCTTCAGCACCTCGACATAGGCATATCCAAGCCCCGCCACCAGCACGGCGCCGGCCACGATACCGATCAGGCCAGAGCCGTTGGCGGTGCCAAAGAACAGTCCCACCAGCGCGCCCGCGGCTGCCAGGATCGGCAGGACGAACGACAGGGGTTTGCGCGAAATAGGGGTCAGGGCTGCCATGTTCTTTATCCCAGCTTCACGTTGTCGATGCCGACGATCTTGTCATAGCACCAGTATAGCAACAGCACGACCGCCAGCAGGATCGTGCCCAGCGCCGCCGCCAGCCCCCAGTTCAGCGAGGACGAGATGTGATAGGCGATCCGGTTGCTGATGAAGACACCCTTGGTGCCGCCGACGATTTCCGGTGTGATGTAATAGCCGATCGACAGGATGAAGACCAGGATCGACCCGGCGCCGATCCCCGGCACGGTCTGCGGAAAATAGACCCGCCAGAACGCGGTCCAGTTGGTTGCCCCCAGCGATTTGGCGGCACGCAGATAGGTTTGCGGGATGGTCTGCATCACCGAATACATCGGCAATATCATGAACGGCAGCAGAATATGCGTCATCGCCACGATGGTGCCGAACTGGTTGTTGATCATCACCAGCCGCCCTTCGTCCGTTATCAGGCCCAGCCAGACCAGGATTTCGTTGATAACACCCTGCGATTGCAGCAGAACCTTCCACGCCGAGGTTCGCACCAGAAGCGATGTCCAGAACGGCAGCAACACCAGGATCAGCAGGATATTGGCCTGCCGCATCGGCAGGTTCGCCAACAGCCAGGCAATCGGATAGCCCAGCAGGATGCAGGATCCCATGATGATCAGCGACATGAACAGCGTGCGCCCGAACAGTTTGATCAGGATGCGCTTGTCCTCGGGCTGCGTCGTCGCGCCGTCCGGGGTCAGCCGCATGTCGATTGCATTCAGGAAATAGCCCGGCGTGACCTTGCGCGCATGGGTCTGGATCACCCGCCAGGTATTGATATCGCCCCATCCGTCATGGACATCGATCAGTTTTTGCTTGAACGGCGCATCCGCCACGGGATCCCATTTGCCGACCTTGCGGCCCGATTGGCGGAACATCGAACTGATGCCGGTCTGTTCATAGTTCAGCCGGGTGCCCAGTTTGGTATGCTCCTTGGCCTTGACGGCGACAATCATGTCACGGGCAAAGGCGGCATAGACCGCCTCGTCCGGCAATTCGCCGGCCGACGCGTCCCAGGTCTTGAGCGCCTGGACGGTCAGCGGCAATGTATCGGAGACGATATCGTTCTCGACCGAGCGCCAAAGCATCTGGCCGATCGGCACGATGAACGAGACCAGCACGAACAGCAGCAGCGGTGCGATCAGCAACAGCGCGCGGGTCTTTTGCAGCCGCAGCGCGCGGGCCAGCGATTTCTTCAGCGGTGTGCCATCAGCGGCAAGCACCGGGCCGGATTGTGCAGTGTCACTCATCCGTCATGGCCCTCGACAATAATGATCGTGCTTTCGGCGCAGCGGCGGCGGATGGCTGCGACTTCCTGATATTCGGGGTCGTTATAGGCGTTCAGGGCGGCCTCGTAGCTGGGGAATTCGATGACAACGTGGCGGTCGCCACTGGTGCCTTCCAGCGTCTGGCTCTTGCCTCCGCGTACCACAAACTTTGCACCGAAGCTTTCCAGTATCGGTGTGTCGCGGCGCACGTATTCCGGATAGCCCTCGGGGTCGGTCACGGTGATCTGTCCGATAATATAGCCTTTGGGCATGGTCGCCTTCCCCTTGTTGATCTGCGCGGCCCGTTCAAGCGGGCCGCGTCATTTCTTGGTGTGGCCGGGCGGGGCTACCCCCGCCCTGCCGTATCTTATTGTGCCAGCCAGGCCTGGAATTTCGCGTCGATGTCGTCGCGATAATCGGCCCAGAACTCGTAGTTATAAAGGAACGTGTTCTTGGCGTTGTTGGGATCGGTCGGCATGTGCGGCGCCATGTCGATGCCCAGTTCGGCATGCTTGCCCACCAGCGGGGCCGAGGACATGCGTGCCGGACCATAGCTGATGTATTTGGCCTGATCCGCCAGACGCTGGGTGTCGGTTGCAAACCGGACGTAGTCGCGTGCGCGCGCTTCGCGCTCGGGGCTCAGACCGGCGGGGATGATCCAGCCGTCAAGATCGAAAACCTGCGCGTCCCACAGCATGGCAACGGGCTGATCCTGCTCTTCGATCACGCTGAACAGACGACCGTTGTAGGTCGAGCCCATGACGACTTCGCCGTCCGCCAGCAGTTGCGGCGTGTCGGCGCCGGCATTCCACCAGATCACCTGATCCTTGATGGTGTCGAGCTTGGCCAGGGCCTTGTCCTGCCCTTCCGGAGTGGCAAGAACGTCGTAAACGTCGCCTTTGGCCACGCCGTCACACAACAGCGCCCACTCCATGTTGTTGATCGGGCGCTTTTCCAGGCTGCGCTTGCCGGGATAGGCTTCCAGATCGAACACGGCACAGATATCGGTCGGCGGCGTGTCGCCCACCATGTCGGTGCGATAGCCGAAAGTCGTCGAATAGACGATCTGCGGGATGTAGCATTCCGATACCAGCAGGTCGCCGAAATCTTCCGAGGCCGGCGTGCCGTCGGGCGCGGGGGCCAGATCCTTGTCGGGGTCGATCACCAGCGCCAGGCCCTCGTCGCACAGGCGGATGGCGTCGGCGGCGACCACATCGACCACGTCCCAGGTAACGTTGCCGGCTTCGTTCATGGCGCGCAGTTTGGCCACGGCTTCGGCAGAACTGTCATCGTGGATGATCGTGGTGCCGGTCATTTCGGAGTAAGGCTCGTCATAGGCCAGAAGCTGCGACTTGGAATAGGCGCCGCCCCAGGAAACGATGGTCATTTCATTTGCCATGTGGCTGGCAGCAAAGGCCGGTGCCGCAATCATGGCAGCTGCTGTTGTCAGCAGGATTGTCTTCATTTTCATGTTTGTACTCTCCATGTTTTCGTTAACCCGCATCTTTTCCCCTCAAGCCCGGGCAGGCTTTTCTGAGGGGGATTTCCATTTTGTTTTCGCACAACCCGGACCCGTCACCGGTTTCCGCCCGCCAGGACCGCAAGTCAGGCATCAAGCGCGCGGCAGTCCTGCGGCCGCCAGCCGATATCCAGAATCTCGCCGGCCTTCAGGCGGCGCTGGTCGGGTGCGTTGCGGGTCTTGACGATGAAATTCTCATTGCCGGCGACCCGCAGCCGGGTGCGATAGATGTCACCCATATAGATGAATTCCAGCACTTCGGCCTTCAGCGTGTGTGCATCCGCATGCAGGCGGTCCTTGTTGAACTCGACCCGCTCTGGCCGGATCGACACTAGCGTGCGCTCGCCCACTTCGCTGACATTCACCGGGATGGTGTCAATCAGCGAGCCATCGTCCAGCCGGACCTCGGCGGTGTTGGCGGCATTGTCGATCTTTTCGACCTTGCCCATCAGCGTGTTGTTCTCGCCGATGAACTGCGCCACGAAACTGTTCTTTGGCTGCTCGTAAAGCGTGTCGGGCGGATCAAGCTGCTGGATGCGGCCATCCTCGAATACCGCGACCCGGTCCGACATGGTCAGCGCCTCTGTCTGGTCGTGGGTGACGTAGACAACCGTGATGCCAAGATTGTCGGCGATATGCTTGATTTCGAACTGCATGTGTTCGCGCAGCTGCTTGTCCAATGCGCCCAGCGGTTCGTCCATCAGCACAAGTTCCGCCTCGAACACCAGCGCCCGCGCCAGCGCGATCCGCTGCTGCTGCCCGCCGGACAATTGCGCCGGACGGCGGCCGCCAAAGTCGCCCATCTGCACCATGTCCAGTGCGCGCTGGACCTTGGCCTCGCGTTCGGACTTGCCCATCTTGCGCACTTCCAGCGGGAAGGACAGGTTCTCGGCCACTGTCATATGCGGAAACAGCGCGTAGTTCTGGAACACCATTCCGATGCCGCGCTTGTGCGGCGGGATGTTGTTGATTTCGGTCCCGCCCAGGCGAATGTCGCCGTGCGTGGCGGTTTCGAACCCCGCCAGCATCATCAGGCAGGTCGTTTTGCCCGATCCCGACGGGCCCAGCATCGTCAGGAATTCACCCCTGCCGATGGAAAGATTCAGATCTTTGACAACTAGCGTTTCGCCGTCATAGCTTTTCTGCACCCGGTCGAATTCCACGAATGCGTCGTCCGTTTTGGTCGATGCCAAACCTAAGCTCCCTGACTTTGGATGAGCTTTCAGCAGCCCTTATCCCCACTTTGATTCAATCAAATGTTGCGCCAAAGCGCAACAGCTTGAATTTTTTGAACCCTGTGAAGCGGACAATAAGACGGCCCGCTCAAGAAAATAGAGGCGAAACACGACCCTTTGAGGCCGGTCCGCGCCGCAATCAGAGGTCGGTTTCGGGGTTTGCGGTGAGAATCGCACGCTCGTGCAGGAACGGATGATATCGCAGCGCCTTGCGTACGGCGATCTGCGCCAGCCCGGTCTTGCCCTGCTGATACAGGATCATCGCCTTGCCCGACAGCGCCCCGAAATGGCGCGGCTCGCGCGCCAGAACCTCGTCGACATCGGCCAGCGAGGCCTCGAATTCGCCGCGCAGAAAACGTACGGTCGCGCGCTGGTTCCACCCCTCGGCATAATCCGGGTAGAATTCGATCAATCGGTCGAGCTGCTCGATCGCACCCAGATAGTCATAGGCCTGACGGCGGCGCATGGCTTCGTCCAGCACCTCTTGCGCGGTTTCGTCGGGGGCGGTCAGCCATATGTGCCAGATCCGGTTCGACAGGACATCGGCCTGTTGCTGGCTTTCCGCCTTTGCCAGCGCGGCCAGCAGATCCTCATAGCTGTCCTGTGCCGGCGCAAGCGTTGCGGACAGGCACAATAGCATGGCGGCGGCGATCGGTCGAAGCAATCTCATGGCCGCAACGATAGGACCGCAAAGCGCGCCGCGTCCAGCCTTTTGCGGTTCACAATTGCGTTCAGACCCGCCGTCACGCCACCCGCGATCACCGGCTGAGCGTGCGCTTTACCGCGTCTTTCCAGGCGGAATATTTCGCGTCGCGCGCGGCAGACGCCAGGGCAGGTTCAAACCGGCGTTCCAGCGCCCAGCTGCGCGCGAATTCCTCCTGTTCGGGATAGACGCCGGCCCGCATGCCCGCCAGCCAGGCCGCGCCCAGCGCCGTGGTTTCCAGCACTTTCGGGCGATCCACCTGGGCGCCGATGATGTCGGACAGGAATTGCATCGTCCAGTCGGACGCGCTCATCCCGCCATCGACCCGCAGCACCGCCTGACCCGCCGCGCCCATGTCCGCCTGCATCGCGGTCAGCAGGTCGCGGGTCTGATAGCCGACGCTTTCCAGGGCGGCGCGGGCCAGTTCGCGCGGACCCGAATTGCGGGTCAGCCCGAAAATAGCCCCCCGGCAATCGGCATCCCAATAGGGCGCGCCAAGTCCTGTGAAGGCCGGCACCAGAATGACCGACTGGCTGTCGTCGGCGGCCTCTGCCATGGCCTGGGTCTCGCCCGCCGCCTTGATGATACCCAGCCCGTCGCGCAGCCATTGCACCACGGCCCCGGCAATGAAGATCGACCCTTCCAGCGCATAGGTCGGCTTGCCATCCAGCTGGTAGGCGATCGTCGTCAACAGCCGGTTCTTCGAGGCAACCGGCACCGACCCGGTATTCAGCAGCGCGAAACATCCCGTTCCATAGGTGGATTTCAGCATGCCGGGCTGGAAACAGGCCTGCCCCACCGTCGCCGCCTGCTGATCGCCCGCCACGCCCAGAATTGGCAGCGCCGCGCCGAACAGCGCCGGATCGGTGGTGCCGAACTCGGCCGCGCAATCCCTGACCTCTGGCAGCATTGACATCGGAATATCCAGCAGCGCGCAAATCTCATCGCTCCAGGCGCCCTTGCGGATGTCATACAACAAGGTTCGCGCGGCATTGGTCGCATCGGTCACATGCGCCCTGCCGCCGGTCAGGTGCCAGATCAGAAAGCTGTCGACGGTGCCGAACAGCAATTCGCCCTTTGCGGCCCGCGCACGTGCACCATCGACATGATCCAATATCCATTTCAGCTTGGTGCCGGAAAAATACGGATCCAGCAGCAGACCGGTGGCCTGCGTCACCATCGGCTCGTGTCCGGCCGCCTTCAGCTCGCGGCAGAAATCGGCGGTGCGCCGGTCCTGCCAGACAATGGCGTTGTGCACCGCCTTGCCGGTCGCGCGATCCCAGACTACGGTGGTTTCGCGCTGGTTGGTGATGCCGATGGCCGCGACGGCGCCCGCGTCCAGACCGGCCTTGTTCAGCGCGCCCCTGCAGGTTTGCACCGTACTGCGCAACAGGTCGTCGGCGACATGCTCGACCCAGCCAGACGCCGGGAAATGCTGGTCGAACTCCTGCTGATCGGTTGCGACGATCCCGAGATCGGCGTCAAACACGATTGCACGGCTGGACGTGGTGCCCTGGTCGATGGCGAGGATATGTGTCATTGCGGCGCTATCCCTGTTCAGTTGCAGACCCGGCGATCATTCGCGCCCATCCGGGCCGGGTCAAGCCACGGTTTTCGCGGTCCGGGGTTGAATTCCATGTGGTTGCCGTTTTGCCGGTCAGACCGCAGGATGCCACGCATGCGCCGGCGATACCGCCGCGCCCGACAACGGAACCCGAGCGATGATCCGATTTCTTGGCGCAATTGCAGCTGGTCTTGCCGCGCTAGCGGGCGTGGCCTCGGCCGACCGGTACATCACGGTCGGCGCCGGCGATCAGGCAGGCCACGACATTGTGCGACGCGCGCCTGATCGACGTCACCGGCGCGCCGACCGACAAGCTGATGGCGGCCAATCCGTTCTATCGCGTCGCGATCATTCCGGGCGCCGTGAAGGCCTGTGAAGAGCCTGGTCTGAAATAACTGCGGCGCGGAGCGGCAGCCGGACCGAGCGAAGCGGCACCCGTTCAACACTGACCGATGGTGCCGATCCTGATTTCCCAACAGATCCGCCCCGGATAACCTGTTGCCGCGTGCGGGCGAGGATCAGAGCGCGGCAAATGCCCGATCCAGCGCCTCGGCAACCGGTTCGACATCGGCCATCGACAGGCACAGCGGCGGCACCATGCGCAGAACCGATTGATGCGGACCCGATTTCGACAGGATCAGCCCGGCGGCGCGGCAGTTTTCGAACACCTGCGCCGTCACCGCGCGATCCGGGGTCTTTGCCGCGCGGTCGCTGACCATTTCGATGGCCAGCATCAGACCGCGCCCGCGCACGTCGCCGATCACCGGGTATCTTACCTGCAACGTCCTCAGACGCGTCAACAGCGCCGCGCCGACCTTTTGCGCGTTGGCCTGCAACGCTTCGTCCTTCAGCACCTGCAGCACCGCCCGCCCGGCGGCGCAACTGGTCGGGTTGGCGCCATAGGTGTGGAACAGGAATTTTTCCGCCATCGGCGCGGCGATCTCGCGGCGCGTGACGACCGCCCCCAGCGGAAAGCCGTTGCCGATGCCCTTGGCCAGCACGACGATGTCGGGAATCACGTCATCGGCCTGAAAGGCCCACATGTGATCGCCGGTGCGCCCAAAGCCCGACTGGACTTCGTCCGCGATGTAAAGCCCGCCTGCCGCACGCACCCGCTCGGCTGCGCCTTTCAGATAGCCCGGCGGCATCTCGATAATCCCGCCATAGCCCTGGATGCTTTCGATCAGCATTCCGGCGATCCGGCCGGTGGTGGCGGTGGCAATCACCCGCTCGATCTCGTCCAGATAGGGCTGCGCGCCCGGCCCGAACACGCCGCGATAGGCGTTCGGTTCTGCGACAAAGGCGACATTCCCGGGCATGCCCGGATGCCGCCAGCCCGCAATTCCGGTCACCGATTGCGCCGCCGCCGTCGGCCCGTGATAGGCGGTGCGCAGCGCCAGCAGGTCAAGGTTTCCGGTGTAGCTGCGCGCCAGCGTCATCGCCAGGTCGATGGCTTCCGCGCCGGAGTTGGTGAAATGCACGACCCATTCGATGTCGCCGCCGGGCCCTTTGGGAAAGGTTGCCGTCAGTTCCTCGGCGAAATGCGCCGGCACCGGGTGATGGAACATCGTCGTGCAATGGGTCAGATCCTGCGCCTGCGCCATCGCCGCACCCACCACCGCCGGATGCGAATGGCCGACCGATATGCAGACATTCATCGCCAGCAGGTCGACAAAGCGGTTGCCCTCGGCATCCCACAAATACTGTCCCTGCCCTTTCCGGAATACCAGCGGTTCGGCGAAGGGCACGAATTTGCTTTGGCTGGCGGCATAGTATCGGTCACGGCGCGCGGCAGTCGCGGCGGTGGACCAGTCGACAGGCAGGGTCATGATATCAGCCTCTTGTTGTCCGGATCGAACGGCGCGCGCGCCAGACGTTTCGCCGGATAGATACGCCCCAGAATCCCGACCCCAAGGCCATCGGTCAATCCCGATCTGCGCAAAAGCGCAAGTGCCAGCGCGGTTTGGGTGCGATGACCAAATCCGCCCGATGTCACGACCCCCACGACCGCGCCGCGATGCAGCACCGGATGCGCGTGGAACGGATCGACCGCATCGGTTTGCACCTGCAGCAGCACCATCTCCCACCCGTCGTTCCGGCGCGCAAGCATCGCCGCGCGCCCGACAAAACGATGGTCAGGTTTGACGAAGGCGCCAAGCCCCAGTTCCAGTGGCGTGCGTTCGCTCGTCAGATCGCTGCCCCAGGCGCGGTAACCCTTTTCAAGTCGCATCGAATTGGCGGCAAAGGCGCCGTAATAGCCAAGGCCGAACGGTCGACCGGCATCCTCCAGCACCTTGAAAACATGCGGCAAATCCGCGGCCTGCATGTGCAGCTCCCAGCCCGCCTCGCCAAGGTAGGACACACGCAGGGCCCGAACCTGCCGCCCGGCGACCGCGATCCGTCGCACCGACAGCCACGGCAATTCCACGCCCGGATCGACATCGCAGCATTGCGCAAGAATCGCCTGCGAGTTCGGCCCCATCAGCCCAAGCGCGCCAAGGCTTTCGGTCGCGTTGGCCACCGTCACGTCGAATCCCGCTGAACGCGCGTTCAATAAATCGAAATCCATTTCCTCGGCCGCCGCCGCCGAGGTCAGATAGGCATGTTCGCCCGACAGCATCGCGACCGCGAATTCGGCCTGCACCCCGCCCGCCGGGGTCAGCGCATGGGTCAACCCGATGCGCCCGGGCCGCGGCGCGGTATTTGCCCCCAGCGCGGTAACGAAAGCCTGCGCATCCGGTCCGGTCACGTCGAATTTCGAAAAGGCCGACAGATCCGCCAGCCCGGCGCGGCCGGTCACCGCCGCAACCTCGCGACCGACATGGTCAAACCAGTTCGGGCGGCGGAAACTGTCTGTTGCGGCATCGCCGGTGCGATCGGAAAACCAGTTCGGGCGCTCGCGGCCATGCGCCACCCCCATCACGGCGCCGCGTTCCAGCATGATGTCATGCAGCGGCGACACCCGGCGCCCACGCGCTGCCGGGCGTTCTTCGCCGGGGTAATGCACGCCGAATTGCAGGCCGAAGCATTCGACTGCCTTTTCAATTCGATAGCTGCGATCTGCCCAGGCACCGAAGCGGCGCGGGTCCACCGCCAGCGCATCCATCGGCGGGGCGTCATTGGTCATCCAATGCGCCAGGAACCAGCCGGCGCCGCCACCTTCCATCACCCCCATGGAACTGCCGGTCAGCAGCCAGGCGCTGGGCGCGCCGAATGCCGGACCGATCAGCGGATTGGCGTCAGGCGTAAAGGTGATCGGCCCGTTGACCACAGACCTGATCCCGGCACTGCCCAGCGCCGGGATGCGCGCCAGCGCCGCCTCGATGATCGGGGCCACCCGGTCCAGGTCGGGCGGCAGCAACTCGGCCCCGAAATCCGGCGGCACGCCATCGACCGACCAGACCTGCGCGTCCTTTTCATAGGGGCCCAGGATCAGCCCGTCACGTTCCTGGCGCAGGTACCAGCTTTCCTCGGGGTCGCGGATGATCGGCAGTTCCGGCTGACCGCGCGCGATGCGGTCCGCCACCGCCGGAACGGTGTCCGTCACAAGGTACTGATGCAGCACCGGCACCGACGGCACGTTGACCCCCATCATCGCGCCGATCTCGAACCCCCAGGTTCCGGCGGCATTGACGATATGGCGGGTGCGAATGGTTTCGCCATCGGTCTCGACCCGCCAGCAGTCCCGGTCACGGCGGATCGCGCGCACCGGCGCGTTTCGGCGAATGCGGACGCCATGCGCCCGGGCCAACTGCGCCATCGCCTGTGTGGCCAGGGTCGGATCGACATGACCATCGTCGGGCTCGTATATCCCGCCCAGCAGGCCATCGAGACGCGCCAGCGGGTGCAGTTCCGCGATCCGTTCGGGGCCGAGGATTTCCAGCGGATAGCCGGTAAAGGACGCCAGCCCGGCGACATGGGCGAATTCGTCCATCCGGTCGGGGTTGCGGGTGATGCGCATCGCGCCAGAGCGGTGAAAGCCACAGGACTGCCCGGTCTCTTCGGGAAGGATATCGCGGTAAAGCCGCACCGAGGTCGCGCGCAATTCCTGGATCGTGGCGTTATGGGCGAAATGCGTGCACAGCCCCGCGGCGTGCCAGGTCGAGCCATGCGTCAGATCGTTCTTTTCCAGCAGAACAACGTCCTGCCAGCCCGCTTTCGCCAGATGATAGGCCAGCGACACACCCATGATGCCGCCACCTATGATGACCACCTGCGCCCGGTTCATGACCGCATCCTTTCGCCCGACGGATCGAACGGCGGTCTGGCAAGCGCGCTTGCCGGATAGTGCCTGCCCGCGACCTCGACCGTGAAGACCCTTTCCTGAAGCGGCGTTTCGGAAAGTCCGACCAGCGCGAGGCACAGCGTCTTGCCGGTGCGGACGCCCCTTGCACCAGAGGTTGTCAGCCCCACGACCCGACCGGCCTCCCACACCGGTTCGTCATGCAGCATCAGCGGATCGCCCGAAACCTCGAACAGCACCAGTTTGCGCGTCAGCCCCGCCGCGCGTTGTTCCAGCAACGCCTCCCTGCCGATGAAATCGCGGCTCCAGTCGATGACCGCTTCAAGCCCGGCCTCCAGCGCCGTGATATCGGGGCCCAGATCGTGGCCCCAGTGGCGGAAACCCTTTTCCAGCCGGCAGGCATCCAGCGCATGATGCCCCATCGGGCGGCCACCTGCCGCGATCAGTGCATCGAAGACCTCGCCGGCCCCGGCGTTGCCGACAGAGACTTCACAGCCCGGTTCACCGACAAAACTCAGCCGTGTCATCCGACACGCCCAGGCAGACGAGGCGCCGTCAATCGTGACCCACCCGGCATGTCCGAATTCAGGCTCCTGCCAGTCCGGCGGGCACACCGATTTCAGCAGGCGTCGCGCGCCGGCCCCCATGACGCCGATGACCGCCTCTTCTTCGGTCCGGTCGGCAATCGTCACATCAAACCCGCGCGCATTCCGGCGCAGCCATGCCGCGTCGCGCCAGCGCGTCGCCGCACCAGAGGTCATGCGAAACCGGTCGGCGGCAATTCGTGCAATCGTCACATCCGCCTCGATCCCGCCACGGGGGTTCAGCAGCGGCGTATAGACCACGCGACCGGGAGGGACATCGACATTTGCGGCAGCGATCCGGTTGGCAAAGCGCAACGCGTCCGGGCCGGATATGTCGAACTTGCCGAATGGCGAAAGGTCCAGCAGCGCGGTGCCCCGATCCATCACCGCCGCCTCGCGCCGGGCGATGGCAAACCAGGGCTGGGCGCCAATGGAATACGGCAGATCACGCTCGCTGTCGCTTCTTGCATACCACAATGCGCGTTCCCACCCGCCGGTCAGCCCGAAGACCGCCCCCTGCCCGGCCCAGCGGTCATGCAGCACCGACTTGCGCAGACCGCGCCCGGCGCGCGGCTGTCTGAACGGCCAGTGCAGTGCGAACTGATCGGCCACCGCCTCTGCCATACGGGCGCGCAGATGCGCGGGCTGCGCGGTGCGCGGATCGGCGCGGGCGACATCGACCTCCCACAGATCCATCGGCGCGGCGTTGTCGAATATCCAGTCGGCCAGAACGCGGCCTACGCCCGCCGACGACATGATGCCGACCGAGTTCATCCCCGCCGCCACGAAAAGCCCGTCAACCTGCGGCACTTCGCCGATCAGAGGCCGGGTGTCGGCAGTGAAACTTTCCGGCCCGTTCATGAAACGCTGGATGCCGGTGTTGGCCAGCGACGGGATCAGGCGCAGCGCCGCTGCCATGAACGGCGCGAACTGGTCCCAGTCCTCGGCCAGTTCCAGAAACGGCCGGTCGCTCTCTGGTCCCTGCGCGTCCCAGCATTTGGCGTCCGGTTCGAATCCGCCGATCACCAGCCGCCCGGCATCGCCCTTGACATAAAGACCGGCGTCAAGATCGCGCAGCACCCCGAACGGCTGCGCCAGTCCGGGCATCGGCTGGGTCACCACATACATGTGCTCGACCGGTTGCAGCGGCAACGCCACACCTGCCGTTGCGGTCAGCGGTTTCGACCACGCCCCGGCGCAGATCGCCACCCTGTCGGCCCCGATCACCGTCCCGTCGCCCAGCGCGACGCCGCACGCGGCCCCGCCGCTGGTTACGATGCGTGACACCGGTGTATTCTCGCGGATCACCGCGCCTTTGGAACGGGCCGCGCGCGCATAGGCCATGCACAGATCGACCGGGTTCACATGCGCGTCCTCGGCCACGACCAGCGCGCCGGCCAGATCGTCGGTCGCGACACCCGGGATATCAGACCGTTCGACAACCCTGGGCGACAGCCCCAGGCATCGCCCGATCGCAGCTATGCGGTGCAATTCGTCCATCCGCTCGGGCACCCGCGCCAGCCAGTGACCGCCGGTCCGCCGATAGCCGGTCGACATCCCGGTTTCCACCTCCAGTGCCGGAAACAGCGTCAACGCCTCCATCGCCAGCCGGGTCATGTTGGCGCTGGCGCGCAGCGGGCCGACGATTCCGGCGGCATGCCAGGACGTGCCGGATGTCAGCGTGTTGCGCTCCAGCAGCGTGACCTGCGCGCGCCCCGCCAGATGATAGGCCAGGCTCAGCCCGATGGCGCCGCCGCCGATGATGACCACCCGGTCCATCAATAATAGGCCATGTCCGGTTTTTCAGCTTTCCGGGCCGCGATATAGGCCAGCAATTCCGCGTCGATCGCCGGGTCCAGCCCGGGATCCCGATAGGCTGCCAGTCTTGCCTTCCACAGGCGGTTCGCCCGCACCGCCGCATCCTCGCCACCGGCAGCCGCCCATTCCTCGAAACTTCGGTTGTCCGCGGCCTCGGGGCGGAACAGCGCGGTCAGGAAATTGTCCTGCGTATGGGCCGAGCCCAGAAAATGCGCGCCCGGCCCGGTGGCGGCGATCGCGGCCATGGCCTGCGCGTTTTCGCTAAGATCGATCCCCTCGAAGAACCGCGCGACCTTGCCGCAGATATCGGCGTCAAGCATGGTTTTCTCATAGCCCGTCACCAGCCCGCCCTCCAGCCAGCCGGTAGCATGGTTGATTACATGCGCGCCCGCGAACATCGAGAACAGCAACCCCCAGGTTGCCTCTTGCTGGGATTGCCCGTCGGGCAGTTTCGAGGCCGACAGCGACCCGACCGTGTGCAGCGGCACGCCAAGGCGCCGGGCAAGCTGGCCCGCTGCCAGCACCATCTGGGCGGCTTCCGGCGTGCCGAAGGTCGGTGCCCCGGTCTGCATCGACATGGTCGAGGCGAACGACCCCATCAGACAGGGCGCGCCCGGGTTGATCAGTTGAACCAGGCACAGCGTCGCCAGGGCCTCTGCCAGCACCTGCGCCAGCGTTCCGGCCACCGTGCAGGGGCTCATCGCGCCGGTCAGCACCCAGGGCGTGCAGGCTACCGGCTGGCCGGCGGCGGCGTAGGTTTTCAGCGCGCCGGACATGTTGGCATCCATCACCAGCGGCGCATTCGTGTTGGATACGCAATACAGCACCGGGTTGCGCGCGACGAAATCCGCCCCGAACACGATCCGCGCCATGTCCAGCGCGTGGCCTGCCCGTTCCGCCCCGATGAATGCGCCCATCACGGCGCGGTCCGACCAGCGGAAATGTGCATACAGCATGTCCAGGTGGCGCTTGTTGGCGGGCAGATCGACAGGTTCGCAGACGACGCCACCGGAATGATGCAGGTAGGGGATCATCTGGTGCAGCTTCACCAGATCGGTGAAATCGTCATAGGTCGCGTAACGGCGGCCACGATCGAGATCATGCACGAACGGCGGCCCCCAGCTCGGGCAGAGCACGCTGGCGTCGCCGCCGATCCGGACCGTATTGGCGGGATTGCGCGCGTGCTGGGCGAATTGCGCCGGTGCGCTGGCCCGGATCAGGGTGCGGCAGAACCCCGGCTCGAACCGCACGCGGCTGTCCTGCACGTCACAGCCGGCATCGGCAAACAGGCGCAAAATCTCGGGATCGCCGAGAAAATCCATGCCCGTGCTGTGCAGGATGCGGTCGGCATTGCTCTCGATCACGCACAGGCCCTCTTCGCCCAGGATGTTGAACG
>JAJDOB010000087.1 GCA_022340385.1 Rhodobacter sp. | reverse complement strand
TCTATATCAACAACTGGTCGACACACGCGCATCTGCACATGCGCGGCACGTTACAGCGCATGGGGCTGGGGCGGTCGGACCAAAGGGTCGCGGACGCGGATGGCGTTTTGCAGCAGGTTGACCAGAATCGGATCATCGTTGAGGTCTTCGTCGATCAGTCCGGTGCCGCCGCCGAGAAAAAGTTCCTTGCCCTTCCCGACAAGCTGGAGCGTGGCGCAGCGCTGGACACCGGTCTGCAATACGAACTGCGCCCCGTTCCGGCGCCGGGCGTGGCGGACAAGGCCACGGCTGCCGGATTCCTTAGGCCGGGCGGCACGCTGGCTTTCCCGATCAAGGGTCAGAACGGCGCACCGATGCCCAGCCGCATGATTGCACGCTGGAAGGATCCGACCGGCGACGTCCAGTCCGCCGAACGCACGCTTGCAACCACCATTGCACCGCTGGTCAGGCCAACGCTGGACCCGCAGACGCTGGCGGTCGGCATCACGACCGACGATCCACCCGGCGGCACCGTGATCCGCAGGCCTGATCTGGGCGCGCTGCGCGCCTCGCTGGGCGGGGTGGCGGGCGCGCTGTGGCTGATGGTCGTCAACTCGACCACCGGGCGCCATGTGGTGCATGATCTGACGGCTGACCCGAATGCGACCGATGCGGTGCTGGGCGAACTGCCTGATGACACCGGCGCGACCGACACTCTGCATGCCGTGGTCCTGAACGCCGAGCCGGGCCCGACCGACACCCTTGCCGATCTGCTGGTAAGCGGCGCGGCAGAGCTGAAATATTCCACGTCCCAGCATATCCTTGGCGATATCCCATTGGCGGCGGATTCGCTTGGTGGTCTGCTGCGGCGTGCAATTGCAAAGCAGGTATCAGTGCGGGCGATATACTGGGATCAGTTCCTCGCCAATCTGGGCGCTGACGAGGAAACCGCGTCCGGGCACGACAACAACGAAGAACTGACCGCAATCATCAATACCATGCGGAACGGCCGTCGCGGCATGGCGGTGCGGGACAGAGCGACCCGTGCATTCGGATCGTTCCACCAAAAGGGAGTTGTCATTCTCAGCGGGCCGCCTGCCGCCCGGCAGGTTGCCGCCTGGCTTGGGGGAATTGACCTGGCACTGGGGCGTTGGGACAGCGTGCTGCACCTGAACGAGGATCCCGACAGGCAGAAATCGCGGTGGTGGGACGCTCAACTGCGGCTCAGCGGTCCGGCGGCGTCGGATGTCCTGCGAAACTTCTCGCAGCGCTGGCGTGCGATCGGCGCGTTCATCGGCGATCCGCTGTTGTTTGCCAAATGCATTCCAGTAAATCCGGACACCGATATTACGCAGGATACCACCACCAACGTGATCCGCCCGCCGCTGATCACCTCGCTCGCGCGCGGTCCTGAACCCGCCGCCAACGTCCAGATCACCCGAACCTGTCCACCACGCAGTTGTCACGCCGAAATTACAAAGGCGCCGTTGTTCGGTGGTGCCGACGATCCCCTGGGAGAGATTGATCGCGCCGGAGAGCTGGGCAGTCTGGCCGCGTATCTCAAGGCGATCGGATTCGCCCGGCGATATATCCTGATCAACGACCAGTATTTCTTCAGCCCGGAAATCGCGCTGGCGCTGCACCGGGCACTCAGTTCCGCCGACGGCCCCTCTGCGCTTGTGCTGATGTTGCCGCAGGATCTGGGAGAGGATCCGCGGATCGACCCGATGCTGTTCAAGGTCAGACAGAAAGCACTGCATATCCTGTTCCACGGCGGCACCTTTACCGCCCCGCCCGGACCCGCCGTGACCGACATCCTCAGGCCGCGCGGCGGGCATATCACCGCAAACCCGGCAGGCGCGACATCCGTCGTGGCCGCGAAGACCGCGGTACTGTTCGCGCGAAACCGGGCGGCCAAATCGATCTATGTCCATTCAAAGGTGATGATCGTCGATGATGTCTGGATGTCGGTGGGGTCGGCCAATCTCAACTATCGCAGTTCAACCTATGATTTCGAGATCAACGCAGGCGTGGTCGGTGACCGGATCGAATTCGGGGGCACCGACATCGTGCGAAAACAGCGGATAGAGCTGGCCCGCCGCATGTTGGGCCTGCCTGCGGCATACGCCCCGCTGATCGCCGACCCCGAGACGATGTTTTCGCATTTCAAAGCGCTGGAGGCAAAAGATGCCGCTCCGTCCCACAACCTTCATCCGCTAGCGCCCATGTCGCAAAAGCTTGACCCTGCTTACGTCAAAAAGGTCGGTGACGCCGCATTTGACGCCAACGTCGATGTGGTTTCGGCGCTGGATATGAACGACCCGATCATCGACGGTCTCGCCGGGGCGATCATCGACCCCGACGGACGCGCCGACAAAGAGGCGCTGGCCCCGTTTGCCGGCATTGTCGGAAATTCGACCCGGGCCTATGGCCGGATCACCCTGACAATCGGTTGCCAGGCGATGGCGTCGGCAGAGATTGGCGCGGGCAATGATATTTTCGCAGAGATCAGGGTGACGGAAGGCCAGACACCGCAGCGCCGTGTGCATCTGATCGCGTTGCAGATGTCGGGAACGACGGTTGTGCCTTCATCCGCCGTGGGCGAGATCCTCGTCCCGCTTTCGACTAGTGCCGTGACAACCATCGAGGCGCGGCTGATCGATTCGTCGGACACGCCGCAGAATTGCTCGGCCTCCCACACTGTCGATCCCGCGCAGACCCCCGTGCTGGCCGGAAGCATCCGGGACATCGCGCTGAACACCACCTAGATGCGCGCAACTTTTTCAAACGCTGCCACACCTTCCGCTGGCCCTGGCCAAGCCCGCGTCACACGGAAATTTGACCTCGCCTTTGCCGGTGCCGCCGGTCCGGGCAACGGCTTTCCCTTGAATATGTTCCCGATATGTTCTACATTGGTAACTACTGAAAGGAGCGGGAAATGCACCAGACATCAATTCAAGAGACACGGGCCAACGTCGCGGATTTTCAGTCGAACGACTATCACCGGCTTCCGGTAACAGAGAAACAATTGGTTTTCGCCCGCCAGATAGCACTGCGGTCCGGGGTCACGCTTCCCCTGGACGTTCAGAATGACCGCGAAGCCCTTTCAGGTTGGATCGGCGCCCACAGAAACCAGCCCCGAGGCGGGCAGTTTTCGAACTACCCATCTTCAAGGCAGGTGGCTTTCGCGGAACGGATCGCACGGCTCAAGCGGCGCAATGTTCCTGACGAGTGTTTTCGCGATCGCGGCCTGATGTCGAAATGGATCGATCACAATCTGTGACGACCACTTCGCCTTAGGTTTGCGCCCAAGGCCGGTCTTCTTGGCCGTCGCGGCCCGCAATTTTCCGTAAAATGCGCTATCCGATCCGCTGAATGTCACGCTGTTGGCCCTGCCCGAACGGACGCTGGCGCGCCTGTTCAAACGCCACCTCAAACGCACCCCATCCGACTACTAGAGCGCAATCCGAAAACCGGTTCCCACTTTTCGGATTGCGCTCCAAAGCTTTCCGGGAAGACCGTGAACTGTTCATTCCCTGCCGATCCATGCGAACGCAGACGCGTGCCGATCAGGGGCCGGACTACGACGGGTCACTGGCAGAATTGCCGCAACTGAGGCACGACAACAGCGCGTTTCCGCTTATTGGTGCTTGAATTTGGCAGCACCGGGTCAGATAACGCCGCGACACTGACAGTATCAAAGTTGAATTCACATGTACCAAAGCCCCTCGACGAGCCCCGCAGTAGGGGGTGACGCTTCGGCCGAATTCCGCGGCGCGATACTGCGCCACCTGACCTATACCTGCGGCAAGGATGCCTCTCACGCGCAGACCACCGACTGGCGCATGGCGCTGTCCTATGCGGTGCGCGACCGGATCGTGGACCACTGGTTCGCATCGACCCGTGCGACCTATGCGGCCGGGGGCAAGCGGGTGTATTATCTTTCGATGGAATTCCTGATCGGGCGGCTGTTGCAGGATGCCATCGTCAATCTGCAACTCGATCAGCAGGCCAAGCGCGCAATGCGCGATCTGGGGCTGGATTATGACACCGTGCTGCACGACGAACCCGACGCGGCGCTTGGCAACGGCGGCCTCGGACGGCTGGCGGCATGTTTCCTGGAATCCCTGTCGACTTTGGGCGTGCCCGCCTATGGCTACGGCATCCGCTATGAGCACGGGCTGTTTCGTCAGAGCTTTGTCGATGGCCGCCAGATCGAGGCGCCCGAGACCTGGCTGGCGCAGCCGCATGCCTGGGAATTCGAGCGCCCGGAGGCACATTTCGAAATCGGCTTTGGCGGCGCGGTCCGCGAAACCGGGAAGCGCGCGGTCTGGACGCCGGCGCAGGCTGTCGTGGCGCAGGCCTATGACACACCGGTGATCGGCTGGCACGGGCGCTGGGCCAATACGTTGCGGCTGTGGGGCGCCAAGCCGGTGGAACTGTTCGATCTGGAGCGGTTCAACCGCGGTGAATTCGCCGCCGCCGCAGAGCCCGAGGCGCTGGCGCGCACCATCAGCCGGGTGCTGTACCCGGATGATACCACGGACGTCGGCAAGGAATTGCGGCTGAAGCAGGAATTCTTCTTCACCGCCGCCTCGCTGCGCGACATCCTGCGCCGCTTTGAAAGCGAATATGACGACATCAAACTGCTGCCCGCCAAAGCGGCGATTCAGCTGAACGACACCCATCCTGCCATTGCCGGGCCCGAACTGGTGCGCCTGCTGCACGACGAACGCGGGCTGGATTTCAACGACGCGGTCGAGATCGCGCGCGGGTGCCTGTCCTACACCAACCACACCCTGCTGCCAGAGGCGCTGGAACGATGGCCGGAATCCCTGTTGGCCCGGCTGCTGCCGCGCCACGCCACCCTGATCGAGCGGATCGACGCCGCGCACAAGGCGGCCCATCCCAAGAGTGGCGTCAAGGTGATCGAACATGGCGAGATGAAGATGGGTGAATTGTCCTTCATCATGGCGCACAAGGTAAACGGCGTGTCGGCGCTGCATACCGAGTTGATGAAATCGACCGTGTTCAAGGATCTGCACACCCTGCATCCCGACCGGATCGTGAACCAGACCAACGGCGTAACCCCGCGCCGGTGGCTGCTGTCGGCAAATCCGCGCCTCAGCGAACTGATCACCGGCACCATCGGTGACCGCTGGGTCGATGATCTGGAACGGCTGACCGGGCTGGAACCGCACCTGGACGACGCCGGTTTCCTTGACGCTTACGCCGGTGCCAAACGCGCCAACAAGGTTGACCTGTCAAACTGGCTGAAGTCCGAACACGGGATGGCCGCGGATCCCGACGCGATGTTCGACGTGCAGATCAAGCGTATCCATGAATACAAGCGCCAGCATCTGAACATTCTCGAAGCGATCGCGCTGTGGCAGGCGATTCGGGAAAACCCCGATGCCGGCTGGACTCCGCGCGTCAAGATCTTCGGCGGCAAGGCGGCGCCGGGCTATTTCTTTGCCAAGGACATCATCCACCTGATCAACGACGTGGCCGCGGTGCTGAACGCGGATCCGGTGACGCGCGACTACCTGCAGGTCTTCTTCATTCCCAACTACAACGTCACGCTGGCCGAACGGCTGATCCCGGCGTCCGATCTGAGCGAACAGATCTCGACCGCGGGCAAGGAAGCATCCGGCACCGGCAACATGAAATTCGCCCTGAACGGCGCATTGACCATCGGCACGCTCGACGGTGCGAATGTCGAAATCCGCGAGCAGGTCGGGGCAGAGAACTTCTATTTGTTCGGCATGACTGCCGATCAGGTCGTCGCACGGCGGTCGGTGCCGGGGCATGCGGTCAAGGCCGTTGCTGCCGAACCGCGGCTTGCCGCCGCTTTGAAGGCAATTCGGTCCGGGGTCTTCTCGCCCGAAGAGCCCGGACGCTACGCCGGTATTGTCAGCAACGTCGGCGGCGACGATTATTTCCTCGTCGCTTCCGATTTTGCCGACTACTGGCGCGCGCAGCGCGATGTCGATGCGGCGTTCACGGATCAACAGGCCTGGGCCCGGATGGCGGCGCTGAACACGGCGCGTTCAGGCTGGTTTTCGTCTGACCGGACGATCCGGGGATATCTGGCCGATGTCTGGCACGCGGGCTCGTTGTTGACCTGATGCTGCAATAACGGTTGCGGAATGCTGAAACGTCATTAGGCTAACCTTATGGCAAACCCAGAGATTTCCGAACCGCTGCACGGGCTTGATGAAGAAACGCTTTGGCGTATCTGCAACGGAACCTTCGATGCACCGTTCTCAGTGCTTGGACCGCACAAGAGCGGCCGCGCAACCTATGTGACCGCGTTCGACCCGGGGGCGGCCAGATTGTCTGCGATTGTCGGGAAAAAGGCGCATCCGCTGACCCCGGTCGCGAATCATGCCGGTGTTTTTTCGGGCAAGGTGACGGGGGGCAAGCCTTACCGCCTGCGGGGCGAGACCGCGGATGGTGTCGCGTTCGAATACGAAGATCCCTACAGATTCGGCCCGGTCCTGGGCGATCTTGACGAATACCTGCTGGGCGAAGGCACGCATCGCCGGCTGTGGAATGCGCTGGGCGCGCATGTGATGACGCATCAGGGCAGTGCAGGCACGCATTTCGCGGTCTGGGCCCCGAATGCGCGCCGCGTTTCGGTGCTGGGCGATTTCAACCACTGGGACGGACGCCGCCATGTGATGCGCCAGCGCGGATCCAGCGGCATCTGGGAAATCTTTCTGCCCGATGTCGGCGACGGCACGCCCTATAAATACGAAATCATCGGGGCCTATGGTTCGGTCCAGCCGCTCAAGGCCGATCCGGTCGGTTTCGGCTCGGAACACCCGCCTGCCAAGGCCTCTGTCGTGCGCGATATCTCTGGCTATGGCTGGAAAGACGGCGGCTGGATGGGCGAGCGCGCCGGCCGCAACGCCCGAAGCGCGCCGATCTCGATCTACGAGGTGCACCTGGGATCGTGGCGGCGCAAGGACGGCGGCCGGCCGATCTCGTACAAGGAGGCGGCCGACGAACTGGTCAGCTATGCCGCCGACATGGGCTTTACCCATATCGAGCTGTTGCCGGTCAGCGAATACCCGTTCGACGGATCCTGGGGCTATCAGCCGGTGGGGCTGTACGCGCCGACGATCCGTCACGGCCCGCCGCATGAATTCCGCGATCTGGTCGATGCCGCGCATCGCGCCGGGCTGGGTGTGCTGCTGGATTGGGTGCCGGGGCATTTCCCGACCGATGAACACGGGCTGGCCTGTTTCGACGGCACCGCGCTTTACGAACACGCCGATCCGCGCGAAGGGTTTCACCAGGACTGGAACACGCTGATCTACAATTACGGGCGGCGCGAGGTTGCCAATTTCCTGATCTCCAACGCCTTGTATTGGCTGGAAGAATACCATGTCGACGGGCTGCGCGTCGATGCTGTCGCGTCGATGCTGTACCGCGACTATTCCCGCAAGGAAGGCGAGTGGGTGCCAAACATCCACGGCGGTCGCGAAAACCTCGAAGCCATCTCGCTGTTACAGCGCATGAACACCGAGGTTTACCGCGAAGTGCCCGGAATCCTGACCGCCGCCGAAGAAAGCACCAGCTTTCCCCAGGTGTCCGGCCCGGCGGACGCCGGCGGCCTTGGTTTCGGCTACAAGTGGAACATGGGCTGGATGAACGACACGCTGCGCTACATCGAAAAGGATCCGGTGTATCGCCGCCATGACCATCACCTGATGACCTTTGGCATCGACTATGCGTTCAGCGAGAATTTCATCCTGCCGATCAGCCATGACGAGGTGGTTCACGGCAAGGGCTCGATGCTGGCCAAGATGCCGGGCCCCGTTTGGGAAAAATTCGCCAACCTGCGCGCATATTACGGGTTCATGTGGGGGCATCCCGGCAAGAAGCTGTTGTTCATGGGCTGCGAATTCGCCCAACCCGCCGAATGGAATCACGATACCGAAATCGACTGGCAGGCGGCACAACGGCCCGAACATGCCGGTATTCAGCGGCTGGTCCGCGATCTGAACACGCTGTATCGCGGTACGCCCGCGCTGCATGTCAAGGATTGCGAACATGACGGTTTTCAATGGATCGAGGGCGGCGCAACCGACATTTCCGTCTTTGCATGGGCGCGCTATGGCGGCGCGGGCGATCCGCCCGCCGTTGTCGTCAGCAACTTCACCCCGATCGAGCGGACCGCCTGGCGCGTGGGATTGCCGCGCGACGGGCATTGGCGCGAGGCGCTGAACACCGATGCGGGCATCTATGGCGGTGCCAATCGCGGCAATCTTGGCGGCGTGACCGCCCAGGCACAGGACCATCACGGTCAACCCTGTTCGGCAGAACTGACGCTGCCACCATTGTCCACACTGATATTGCTACACGAACCCGACTGACAACAATTCACAAGAAATGGGGGACATCCGATGCCAACAGCAGATCGCAGACTGACCAACCGAAGCATGGCCTTCGTCCTGGCCGGCGGCCGCGGCAGCCGGTTGAAGGAACTGACGGACAACCGCGCCAAACCGGCCGTCTTTTTCGGTGGCAAGTCCCGGATTGTCGATTTCGCCCTGTCGAACGCGCTGAACTCCGGTATCCGCAAGATGGCCATCGCCACGCAGTACAAGGCGCATTCGCTGATCCGCCACTGTCAGCGCGGCTGGAATTTCTTTCGTGCGGAACGCAACGAATACCTCGACATCCTGCCCGCCTCGCAGCGCGTCTCAGATACCCAATGGTACCTGGGAACCGCCGATGCGGTCACGCAGAACATTGATATCATTGACAGTTACGGCGTCGACTATGTGCTGATCCTGGCCGGTGACCATGTCTACAAGATGGATTACGAGATCATGCTGCGCCAGCATGTCGAAACCGGCGCGGACGTGACGGTCGGCTGTCTGACCGTGCCCCGGGCAGAGGCATCCGCCTTTGGCGTCATGGACACCGACGCCAGCGGCCGGATCACCGCGTTTCTGGAAAAACCCAGCGATCCGCCGGGGACGCCCGATGACCCGAACGTGACGCTCGCCTCGATGGGGATTTACGTTTTCGACTGGAAATTCCTGCGCGAATTGCTGATCGCCGATTCGGAAGATTCCAATTCCAGCCATGATTTCGGCAGCGATCTGATCCCGCATATCGTCAAGAACGGCAAGGCGATGGCGCATCGCTTCACCGACAGCTGTGTGCGTTCGACGACTGAGGCGCCGGCCTACTGGCGCGATGTCGGCACGGTCGATGCGTTCTGGCGCGCCAATATCAACCTCACAGATTTCGAACCCGATCTTGATCTGTGGTCGACCGATTGGCCGATCTGGACCTATTCCGAGGCGATGCCGCCCGCCAAATTCATCCATGACGAGGCTCAGCGGCGCGGGCTTGCCATCAGCTCGCTGGTCTCGGGCGGCTGCATCATTTCGGGCACCGAGGTGCGCAATTCGCTGCTGTTCACCGGCGTACATTCGAATTCCTACTCGGTTCTGGATCACGCGGTGATCCTGCCATATGTCAGAATCGAACGCAGCGCGCGCCTTAAGAATGTCGTCATCGACCGGGGCGTTACCATCCCGCAGGGGCTGGTCGTGGGCGAGGATCCGGACGAGGATAAAAAGTGGTTCCGCGTCACCGACAACGGCGTCACGCTGATTACCAAGAAGATGCTCCAGGCCCGGGAAGCGGCAGGATGAGGCAGGCGCTGTCGGTCGCGTCGGAATGCGTTCCACTGATAAAGACCGGTGGCCTGGCCGACGTGGTCGGTGCCTTGCCAGGGGCAATGGCGACCCAGGATTGGGAACTGCGCACGCTGCTGCCGGGCTATCCGACCGTCATGCGGCAGGTGCCCCGGGCAAAACAGGTCTGGAAATCTTCGGACCTGTTCGGCGGATCGGCCCGGGTGGTGGCGGCGAAAATCGACGGGCTGGATCTGCTGATTCTGGATGCGCCGCATCTTTATGATCGTGACGGCACGATCTATCTGGGCACCAACGGGCAGGACTATTCCGACAACCCAGAGCGGTTTGCCGCCCTGTCCTGGGTGGCCGCTGAACTGGCGACAAAGGGCATCGGTGACTGGCAGCCCGAGGTTCTGCATCTGCACGACTGGCAGGCGGCGCTGACACCGTGGTATCTGCGGGCAATGGGCGGCAGCGCGGGCACGTTGCTGACCATCCACAATGTCGCCTTCCACGGCATCGCCCCCGCCGCGCGGCTGAATACGCTGCGCCTGCCACCTGACGGATTCACCAGCGACGGGTTCGAATTCTGGGGCCAGATCAACATGTTGAAGGCCGGCATCGTTGCCGCCGATCAGATCAGCACGGTCAGCCCGAGCTACGCCCATGAACTGACCACACCTGAATTCGGCATGGGGCTGGACGGTGTGCTGAGCGGGCGCAGCCATGACCTTAGCGGTGTCCTGAACGGGATAGACACCGGCGTCTGGAATCCGGCCAGCGATCCGCTGATCTCGACGCATTTCAAGACCGCGCGCGGCAAGGCAAAGGCAAAGGCCGAACTGGAAAAGGAATTCGGCCTGCCCGCCGCCGATGGTCCGCTGTGCATCGTGGTGTCGCGCCTGACCACGCAAAAGGGCCTTGACCTGCTGCTCGATGCCTTGCCGGCGCTGGTCGACCGGGGTGGGCGGCTGGCGATGCTTGGCTCTGGCGACCGGCAGCTTGAAAACGCCTGGTTGCGCGCAGCCGAAGAGCATCCCCATGTCGCGGTGCGCATCGGCTATGACGAACCGTTGTCGCACCGGATGTTCGCCGGGGCCGATTCGGTGCTGGTGCCGTCGCGCTTTGAGCCCTGCGGGCTGACCCAACTGTACGGGCTTCGCTATGGCGCGGTGCCGGTTGTGGCGCTGACCGGCGGTCTTGTCGATACGGTGATCCCGGCCAATGCCGCCGCCCTGAGTGCCGGCGTGGCCACCGGATTGCAGTTTCACCCGATCACCGTCGATGCGCTGGCCCACAGCCTGATCCGGCTTTGTGAATTGTTTGACGACACGTCGACATGGACTTGCCTGCAACGAAACGGCATGAAGCATCCCGTGGGCTGGGACAATTCGGCCCGCGACTATGCTGATATCTACGACAGGCTCTGTTCGCAATAATGATACCAAAACCTTGCATCACTGCCGGTCGGGCGAACCCGATCGGGGCGACATTCGATGGCGACGGCGTCAACTTTGCCGTGTTTTCGCGCCATGCCACGCGCATGGTCCTGTGCCTGTTTTCAGAGGGCGGCGGTGAAGAGATCGCGCAGCTTGATTTGCCCGAACGCGATGGCGATATCTGGCACGGCTATGTCTCAGGTCTGCGCCCCGGGCAATTGTACGGCTACCGCGCGCACGGGCCCTACGAGCCGGCGCATGGCCACCGGTTCAACGCCCATAAACTGCTGGTCGATCCCTATGCCAAGCGGCTTGTCGGCAAGGTGCACTGGACGCCGGCGGTCTTCGGCTATGACACCGCGTCGCGCCGCGCCGATCTCAGTTTCGACACCACCGACAGCGCGCCGTTCGTGCCCAAGGCCTCGGTCGAGGATCCAGCGTTCAGCTGGGGCGCCGACACCGCGCCCGACACCGCCATCGCCGAGACCGTGATCTACGAGGCACATGTCAAGGGGTTGACCCGGTTGCATGGGGATGTCGACCGGCCGGGCACGTTTCTGGGCATCGCATCCGATCCGATGCTGGATCACCTGACCTCTCTGGGGGTCACGGCGATTGAACTGTTGCCCGCGCAGGCCTTTGTCGATGATCAGTTTCTGACCCGGGCCGGTCTGGTGAATTACTGGGGATATCAGACGCTTGGCTTCTTCGCGCCCGAAGCGCGCTATCTTGCGCAGGGCCGGATACGCGAGTTTCAGATCATGGTGTCGCGCCTGCATGCCGCCGGAATCGAGGTGATTCTGGATGTGGTCTACAACCATACCTGCGAGGGCAACGAGCTTGG
>JAJDOB010000037.1 GCA_022340385.1 Rhodobacter sp. | reverse complement strand
AGTTCAAGGAATATTTCTATGACTGGCCCGGCGACAAACCCGAAAAGATGGTGGGCAAGCACCGCGCCGCGGGCGATCCGCTGCTGCCCTGGACAGGAGAGCTCAGCCCGCTTTCCCTGGTCCCGGTCGTGGCCGAGAGGCTGAACATTTTCTTCCCCGAAGAAGGTCTGTTGGAAAAGGCCCGCGCGCTTACCCAAACGCCCCCGAAGATCGTGAATGTCCCGGGCGCCACGCGCACGCCCTATTTCTGTTCGGGCTGCCCGCACAACACATCGACCAAGCTGCCCGAAGGCAGCAGGGCAGCCGCAGGCATCGGCTGTCACGTCATGGCAAGCTGGATGGACCGCGACACCGTCGGTTATGCCCAGATGGGCGGCGAAGGTGTGCCCCATGTCGCGGCGTCGAAATTCAATGGCGGAAAGCATATCTTCCAGAATCTTGGCGAAGGCACCTGGTATCATTCCGGCTCGCTTGCCATTCGCCAGGCCGTCGCGGCGAACGCGAATATCACCTACAAGATTCTCTACAACGACGCCGTGGCCATGACCGGCGGACAGCCCGTGGACGGCCCGGTCAGTGTGCATGGCATTGCCCAGACCTGCCGTGCCGAAGGGGTCGACCGGATCGCGTTGGTTTCCGACAATATTGCCAAGTTCAAACGCGCCGATTTCCCGGCCGGCACCACGTTTCACCCGCGCGAGGAACTGGACACTGTCCAGCGCGCGCTGCGTGATATCCCCGGTGTCACCGTGCTGATCTACGAACAGGTCTGCGCCACCGAAAAGCGCCGCCGCCGCAAACGCGGCAAAATGGAAGACCCCAATCGCTTTGCCTATATCAATCCGGCGGTGTGCGAGGGGTGTGGCGACTGTTCGGTGGAAAGCAACTGCCTGAGCATCGAACCGCTGGAAACCGAGTTTGGCCGCAAGCGCAAGGTAAACCTGTCGAGCTGCAACAAGGATTTTTCCTGCCTGAACGGCTTTTGCCCGAGCTTCGTGACCGTCGAGGGCGAACGGCGGCGCAAGACCGGCAAAGATATCGACATTGCCGCGCTTGTGGCCGGGCTGCCAGTGCCGGACTTGCCCGGCCTTGATACCCCGTTCGAGTTGCTGGTGACCGGCGTTGGCGGCACCGGCGTGGTCACCGTGGGGGCGTTGATCACCATGGCCGCGCATCTTGAGGGCAAGGGCGCAAGCGTGCTCGACTTCACCGGTTTTGCCCAGAAATTCGGGACCGTGCTCAGCTATATCCGTCTCGGCGCGCGGCCCGAAGCGATCAACCAGGTGCGGATCGATCACGGGTCTGCCGATGCGGTGATCGGCTGCGACATCGTGGCCTCAAGCGCCCCGCGCGCGTCCGCGATGTATCGCGTCGGCACCAGATGCGTGGTGAACATGGCCGAAATGCCGACCGGTGATCTGGTCCTGCATCGCGATGCGACCCTCAATGTGGCTGCACGCTACGCCAGCATTCAGGCCGCCGTCGGTCGCGAAAATGTCGACGGTTTCGACACCAATCAACTGGCCGAACGGATCATGGGCGACACGGTCTTTGCCAATGTGATCCTGCTTGGGTACGCGTGGCAAAAAGGCCTGGTTCCGGTCAGTGAAGTCGCGTTGAAACAGGCCATCCTGCTTAACGCCGTTGCAGTCGAAAACAATGTTCGCGCCTTCGATCTCGGCCGGGTGATGGCGGTGAAGCCCGAAATCCTGGTGGATGACACAGACCATCCGGCCCCCGATCTTGGCCAGATCATCGCGCGCAACGTGGCTTATCTGACCGCATACCAGAATGCCGGTTACGCCGCCCGCTACCGAACCGCGATCAACGGGTTTCAGGCCGCGCTTCCGTCTGGAATCTCTGATGAGCTTACGGAAATTGCCGCAGGTGTCCTGTTCAAACTCATGGCCATCAAGGACGAATACGAGGTTGCGCGTTTGCATACGGCGCCGGAATTTGCGTCCCTGCTGAGCGCCGAGTTCGAGCCCGGATTCAAACTGACCTATCACTTTGCCGCGCCGCTTCTGTCCTGGAAAAGGGATGCGCGCGGGCGTCCGCTCAAACGCGGTTTCGGCCCCTGGATGACCCGTGGTCTTCGCCTTCTGGCGCGGCTGAAATTCCTGCGGGGCACTGCTTTCGACCCGTTCGGCCATATGGCAGAGCGCAAGGAAGAAATCGGATTGATCGGATGGTATTTGGGGATAATGCAAACCCTGGCGGGCACGGCCACGCCGGAAAACGCGAAAACCGTAAAACAGGCCCTTGCGGCACCATATGAAATCCGGGGCTATGGCCCGGTGAAATCCGCAGAGATCGAGAAGACGAAAGAACGGGTCAGGGCGATGGTAATGGGGACTTGAAGTCAACAACACGCGCTTCTCGGTCAATCCCCGGATTCCGCGACAACGCGATTAACTGCCAGAGCCCCCTTTGGGTCGTTGACCACCTTTGAGGCGCAGCGGCCAAACGGCAACCGGAACAGATGCCGCTTCACGCGATGACGCGGGCACCACGGGCAATCGTGGGCGGCGCGGCGTTCAGCGCATCGCGGGCGAACCCGGCCGCAGAGCGGTATTTCTCCATGAACTCGGTTCGTTCCCGCGCCGGCACAACGTCGTCAATCGCGGTGAAATTTCCGCCGCAGCGGTCGTTGACCATGTTGAGCAAGCCAAAGGGACCGGCACCCCTGTTGCGCAGGACAAGGTCCGAGATCGGTGCGCAAAGCTCGGCGTCATAAGCGGCAAGCGCCCCGGCCGTCACGCCATGTTGCAGGAACCTGGCCCCCAGGATTCGTGCGTCGACAATCGCCTGGCTCGCACCGTTGGAGCCGGTCGGATACATGGCGTGCGCCGCATCACCCATCAGCGCCACGGGCCCATCTATCCAGGATGCAACGGGATCGCGGTCGATCATCGGGTTCTCATAGGTCGAATCCGCGCCGCGGATCAGTGCCGGAACATCCAGCCAGTCATATGTCCAGTCTTCGAAATGGTGAATGAAATCTTCAATGCCGACCTCGCGGAACCAGCCGATGTTGTGATGCTTTGACGGATCGTCATAAGTGACCTCGGCAATCCAGTTGATCACCGCAAGGCCGGTGTCCGGATCGGGATGCGAGATCGGATAGATCACCATGCGATGACGATGCGTGCCCAGACCGACAAATGAAGAGCCGGTCCGGATCGGTCTTGCAAGCGAGGTGCCGCGCCACATGACCGCGCCGCCCCAATGGATCGGCGGCTGGTCGGGATGCATCTGTGCCCGGATCGCGGAATGAATGCCGTCCGCCCCGATCAACAGCGTCCCGGTTTCGCGTGTGTCTCCGGCTTCGCCGGACAAAAGCGCGGTAACCGTGCCGTCGGCATTGATCTCGTATCCCTGAACCCGCGTCCCAAGCCGGACAACCCCTGGTCCGGCGGTTTCGGTCAGCCGGTTGTACAGCGCCATATGGAATTCGCCGCGATGCACCGCGTATTGCGGCCATTCGTACCCGGCCAGCAGGCCGCGCGGCTCCGAATAGATTTCCTGCCCCTGTTGCCCGACCAGCGCCCACTCTTTCGCGGGGACACCGAAGGCATCAAGGTCGGCGCGTGTAAAGCCAAGATCCTGAAGCTCTCTCACGGCGTTTGGCTGAAGGTTAATGCCGACACCCAGGGGCCGAAGGGTCCGCACGGATTCGAAAACGACGCATTCCACACCGATCTGCTGCAGCGTCAGCGCCAGTGCCAGCCCGCCAATCCCGCCGCCCGCAATCATCACCTTGTGTCTCGCCATTGGCTTCCTCGCCTTGAAATCAGTGTTGGATAGACCAAAACCCGCGGCTCGTGAAGCACCTGAAAACCGGGTATCACCGTATCGGGCCACGATGGCATGGCCGCACGCGCGGGCAGGGGTCGGGGCAGGGGCAGGGGCAGGGTATCCGGCCGCTCAGCCCGATTGCGCGTTGCAATCCGCCAGCGTCTTGCCGTCTTCATCCACGAACAGCGCCGGCAGAACCTTCAGCGTCTGGATCCGGTCGACCCGAAGCTCCTGGAAGGCATCGCTGAATTCGCACCAGCAGGTCACGGTCCAGACCCGGCCCCAGTATTCCAGCGCCAGCGGGCGGATGGTGCGGCGGGTTTCGACCCCGTCCAGCGCCAGATAGGTGATCGACAGTTTCTGGCGCGCCCGGGTAGCGGCGCGGATGGCCGGCATGTGCTGAAACCCGGCCGCCGCGTCGGCAAAGGGATAGACCGCGAACCCCCAGCCCTTGGGCGGGGCGCTGCGGTCTTCGGGCAGCACGGCGTCGATCTTGGCCGACAGTGACCGCGCGGCGGCGCTGAGTTCGTCGTCGGCGGCTTCGCCCACCACGGCCATCCCAAGATGCAGCGCCTCCAGTTCCGCCATCGTCAGGTTCAGCGGCGGCAGGGTGACAGGCGCGGTGATCTGAAAGCCAAGCCCGCGCGCGCCGGCGACCGGAATGCCCGACAGCGCCAGCGTGTCCATGTCGCGGTAGATCGTGCGCAGCGACACGTTCAAACGGCGCGCGATATCCTCGGCACGATGGAACCGGCCATCGCGCAGAATCTGGATAAGTTCGATCAGGCGGTTGGCGCGTTTCATTCAGAGGCGGGCAGGTATTTTGACATTATTCTGTCACCTGACAGGATAATGGCACAAAATCCACTCAAATCGGCGGAGATTCGGGGCGCCTGCCGCGAATTCATCTTTTATGCGCGCGCCAACACGCCTAGATACCTCGCAATGAATTCCCAACAAGACCGGGCCCGCGCGGCCCACGGAGGCTCAAATGCACACACCCCTGTTCCTGACAAACGTGCCGCCCGTCGGCTGGCTGCTGATTGCGGTCGTCGTTCTGGTGCTGTTCGGACGCGGCAAGATTTCGTCGCTGATGGGCGAGGTCGGCAAAGGCATCACGTCCTTCAAGAAGGGCATCCAGGAAGGCACCAAGGAACTGGACGAAGCCGAGGCTGCCGCGCGTGACGTGACCCCCGAAGAAGAAAAAGACAAGTCGTAACCCTGGTTCGGAGGTCCGCCTGACATGGGCTGGATGGAGCTTCTCGTGGTGGGCGTCGTCGCCCTGATCGTCGTGGGTCCAAAGGATCTGCCGGTGATGTTTCAGGCGCTTGGCAAGATGACCGCCAAGGTCAAACGCATGGCGCGCGAGTTCCAGTCGGCGATGAACGATGCCGCCAACGCCACCGGGGTCGCCGATATCTCGAATGAACTCAAGGGGCTGACCTCGGCGAAATCGCTGGGCATCGACAAGCTGAGGGAAGCCGCCGACAGTTTCGACAAATGGGAGCCGGGCAAGACCAAATCGGTGATGGGTTCGGAAACCGCGAAACTGGCGGCAGAGCGGGCCGAGGCGGCGCGCAAGATCCGCGAAAAGACCGCCGAGGTGGCGCAGGCCCGGCTGGACAAGGAAGCCGCAGAGGCGGCAGAGGCGCTGGCCAAGCCGGCCGCCAAAGCCAAGCCCGAAGCGGCCGCGAAACCGGCCGCAAAAGCCAAGCCCGCGACCAAGCCCGCGGCCAAGCCAAAGACCATGGCGAAACCGGCGGCCAAACCGGCCGCAAAACCCGCCGTAAAGCCCGAAGCAAAACCGCGGGCCAGGGCCAAACCCGCGGCAAAGCCGGCCGGCGAGACCAAGGCGTGAGCAGACCATGAGCAATGCCGAGAAGGAAATCGACGATTCCAGCGCGCCGCTGATCGAGCATCTGGCCGAGCTGCGCACCCGGCTTATCCGCTCTGCGCTCGCGTTCGTCATCGGCATTTTCGTCTGTTTCTACGTCTGGAATCCGATCTTCAACTTCATGACCCAGCCGATCTGTTCAGCCCTGAACGAACGCGGGCAGGATTGCGGGCTGATCCTGATCAAGCTTCAGGAAGGCTTTTTCGTCGCCATCCGCATTTCGATCATGGGCGGGTTCGCCCTGGCGTTTCCGGTGATCAGCTACCAGTTGTGGCGATTCGTGGCGCCGGGGCTGTACAAGTCCGAAAAGAACGCGTTCCTGCCGTTCCTTCTGGCCTCGCCCTTCATGTTCTTTGCCGGTGCCGCGTTCGCGTTCTTCGTCGTCATCCCGCTGGCCTTCGACTTTTTCCTGAATTTCCAGCAGATCGGCGCGACCGGCGAAGTGACGGACAATGGCGTCAAGGATATCGGCGATGCGGGCATCACCTTTCAGGGCTCGGTTGCGGAATACCTGTCGCTGACGATCACCTTCATCCTGGCCTTCGGTCTGTGTTTTCAGCTTCCGGTGCTGCTAAGCCTTCTGGGCAAGGCCGGGCTGGTCAGTTCGGCGGGGCTGGCGGCGGTGCGAAAATATGCGGTGGTCGCCATTCTGGTGGTCGCCGGTATCGTCACGCCGCCCGATGTCTTCACCCAGGTCATCCTGTTTGCGGTGGTGTACGGTCTGTATGAAATCTCGATCCAGATCGTCAAACGTATCGAAAAGAACCGCGAGGCGCGGATGCGGGCCGAAGGTACCTGGTTCGAGGATGACTGGGACGAGGACGACAACGAGGGCCACCCGGAGGATCGGGCAGAGTGAGCGACGACGCCCTGGTACGTATCGCCGCCGCGCTGGAACGGATGAGCCCGGCGCCGCAGCCGGCCCCCGATTTTGGCGCCGCCGACGCCTTTGTCTGGCATGTCGAGCCCGATCGCCTGGAAGCGGTGCCAAAGGTGAACCGGGTCGACCTGCCGCTGCTGGTCGGGATTGACCGCGCGCGTGACACGTTGCTGGAAAATACCATGCAGTTCGCCCGCGGGCTGCCCGCCAACAACGCCCTGCTTTGGGGCGCGCGCGGGATGGGAAAATCGTCGCTGGTCAAGGCGGTCCATGCCGAGGTTCTGGCGCAGGGGCAGGCATTGAAGATCGTCGAGGTCCAGCGCGAGGATCTGCCCAGCATCGGCCGCCTGCTGCACCTTCTGCGCGCAAGCGATGCGCGGTTCGTGCTGTTCTGCGATGACCTGTCGTTCAGCCATGACGACCAGCATTACAAATCGCTGAAGGCGGTGCTGGATGGCGGCATCGAGGGACGCCCCGACAACGTGGTGTTCTACGCCACCTCGAACCGCCGCCACCTGATGCCGCGCGACATGATCGAGAACGAACGATCCAGCGCGATCAGCCCGTCAGAGGCGACCGAGGAAAAGGTTTCGCTGTCTGACCGGTTCGGGCTGTGGCTGGGGTTCCATCCCTGCACGCAGGATCAGTACCTGGCGATGATCCGGGGCTATTGCGCGGCGCATGGCGTCGAGATCGACGACGAAACCCTGTGGGCCGAAGCAATCGAATGGCAGGCAACGCGCGGCGCGCGTTCTGGCCGGGTGGCCTGGCAGTATTTCATTGATCTGGCAGGGCGGCGCGGCGTGACACTGGGCCTTTGACGGATCAGAACCGGCGCTGTGGCGCGCGCCTCGGGCGTTCCGGCGATTTCGTGCAATTCACCCCGAAAACCCGGCACCGGCCTTGCGGAACATGGCTCAGGCGGCAATCGCCGTCGCGCCCGCCTGCCGCTGCATCCAGATGGATTTCATCACCTCGCGCCGTTTCAGATAGGGGCGGGCAGGCGGGCCATAGGCCTGCTCTGCCGGCTGGTTGCGCAGCTTCGGGAACACGGCAAAAAGCGAGGCCAGAACCCGGGCCGGGAACATTTCCAGCGAATATTTCCCCGGATAGAAACTTTCGCTCGCCGCGCCGTTGGCGAATACGATCTGATGGCGCGCGAACATCAGGTGGATATAGCTGACCTGCCGCTTTCCCTGCGCCACCCGCACCGGCCCGCAAAGCTCTGCCAGATGTTTGGCGCGTACCAGAACCTCGCCCGCACCAAAGCCAGGAAGACTGACCAGCATGCCGTGCTGCGGCGACACCTGCAGCGGCGCGAAGTTGCCGCATACGCCTTCGGGAATATGGATCGGTTTGTGCTGTGGGTTGGCCGCCAGGTCCGCCGGGCCCAGATCGCGCCGCCCGATCCAGTCGATGCGCTGTTCGCCCTGGTCCATCGTCAGAACCTTGTCGCCGACGCGCAGATCCTCGACCGGCACCTCGCCGCCCGCGGTGCGGATCAGCGTGCCCTTGGTGAAGCAGGGCACGCCGGCCGCATTCAGCAGTTGCGCGCCCGTCACCTCTGCCGGGGACACGCCCTGCAACAATAGGGTTTCGCCGTTCGGGAAGGTCAGCAGCGCATTGCCGGATCCGTCATCGGTGACAACCACGTCCCAGGCATTCACCGGGTTGCCATCGGCATCGGTCAGGTTGGTGACGTCAAGCTGGTCGTTGTAGAACCCGTCGCCATCGGTGTCGCCGGTATCGAAATCGGTAACCGTGTCGGCGCCGAACCCGTCTTCCAGCACAAAGACGTCATCGCCCGGACCGCCGGTGATCGTGTCGTTGCCGGTGCCGCCGGTGATCGTGTCGTTGCCCCCCTCGGCGTCGATGACGTCATCCCCGGCGCCGCCGTCGATCACGTCGTCGCCGCTGTAGCCAGGGTCGGGAATGGTTTCGAAATAGATATCGCTGACCATGACCGCGTGGGTCAGGGTCTGGCCGTTGGAATAGATGATCTCGATATATGACAGCGGCCCGGCGATTTCCACCAGGGCCGACCCGTTGGCATCCTGCGGATCGTCCAGCGCGTTTCCGGCGGTGATGGTGTTGCCGGCGACCGTGTCGTCGCCCTCGGGCGTGATCGTCACCGTCACCGGCTGGTTGTTCGCGTCGTAGGCGTTGATGGTGACCGTGTCGGTGTGGTTGCCGGCATAGGCGTCGATGTCGTTTATCCGGAACGAGACATTCTGCACCTCGTCCAGCATGCCGCTTCCGCTGCCGGCGGCGAAATCTATCCGTGTCGTCGAGGTGTCCGCGTCGCCATTGCCGTAAAGCCGCAGCATCGAATTGGGGTCGAAATCCTCGCCGGTCTCGGTATAGCCGGTGTCCGAGGTTTCGATCAGGAAGGTTGGGTTGTTGTTGCCGTCATCGGTAAAGGTCAGCGACACTTCCATGTCGCCGGTAACCTGGGTGAAACCGCCGGCGACATTGGTGCCGTCGCCGCCCTGCAGGCTCCAGTCCAGAAACTCGGTGCTGCTGGTCGGGGCGGTGCCGTCGCCGCCAAAGATGGTGTCGTCGCCATCGCCGCCGGCAATCGTGTCGTTGCCGTCGCCGCCATGGATCAGGTCGGCATCGGCTTCGCCGTCGATTGAATCGTCGCCGGCGCCGCCAAAGATGGTGTCGGCGCCCGCACCGCCAAGGATGGTATCGGCGCCGTCGCCGCCATCAATCGAATCCGCCCCGGTCCCGCCCAGAACGGAATCGTCGCCGACCCCCGCATCAATCGTGTCGGAACCGGCGCCACCGTCGATGGTGTCGTCGCCAAGGCCCGCGTTTACAATATCGTTGCCGTCCCCGGCCTCGATCGTGTTGGCGTTTCCATTCGGTCCGGCGGCAAAGCCATCGTCGACCTGGTCGTTTTCGGGATCGCCGGAATAGCTGCCATTGATCGTATCGTCGCCGTTGGTTCCCGAAACCAGATGGGTGTGGGCGGCAACATAGTCGCTGTAGGTGAAGGCCGGGTCACCGGCGCCCGCGTTGGGCGTGGCGTCGAACACCTGCGTTTCATAGGTGCGCCCCGCGACCAGTGGAATCTCGGACAGGGTGTAATATCCCGTTGCCCCACCCGAGGTCACGCGCAGCGTGACGACCTGGAAAATCTCGCCGGTCACCGTGTCGCGCAGGGTCCAGGATTCCGAGGCATAGACCGACACACCGGTCGAGGTCGTGCCGTTGATGTCGATGTCCGCGGTCGCAGTCTCGCCGCCCGCCGCGGTCTCGTCCAGCGTCAGCCCGTCCGCGCCCGCCTGATTGTCGGTGACAAGCGCCTTACCCTCGGCAACATCCGTCCCCGACCAGGTGGCCGTGCCGCCATTTGTCCGCGACAGGATGAAATACGGGTCAGCGTCGTAAAATCGTAGGTAATGGTCAGCCATGACCCAGTTCGCAGGTCAGCGTCGTAGTCCACACGACGCTGAACCACACTGTCAGCCGGACGCCACGCGCCGGTGCGCGCGTATGCGTTTGCACCGGTCTTGACACTGGTCTTAACTGCCTGACGTTCATTTGTTCGCGCCCTTGCTACAGGCACGGTTGTCGCGGAAATTATGGTCACCAGAATGTCAACAATGCGGTGCTTTTTAGCGAAACTTGATGGGGCAGGGCCGGATAGCCGGCGTTTGGCCGTATTATTGTCTCAATCAGCCGGAAAGTCGGGCGATTGACGTGCGATTGTTTCTTCTTTTGCGGGTGCCGCCGCGCCGCGATTCCTAGTTCAGATACGGTTCCGGATCGACGCTGTCAAAGCCCTGGCGCACCTCGAAATGCAGGAAGCTGGGGTCGGTTCCGCGCACTGTCGCGATAGTCTGCCCACGCGCGACCTTGTCGCCCTTTTCGAATTTCACATCTTCGATATTGGCATAGACCGTCAGCAGGTTGTTCGCATGGCGCAGCACCAGAATCGGCACCTGGTCGGTGTCGCGCGTGATCGCCGCGACCGTGCCGTCGGTGGCCGCGCGCACTGACGTTCCCGCCTTGGCGGCAATGTCGATACCGTCGGTCTTGCCCTTCTGATAGCCGCGAATGATGTTGCCGCTGACCGGCATCAGCAGCCTGGCCTTGCCCGAGGCCGCCGTGCGGTCCCCGGCCAGGTTGGGCGAGGCTGGCAGCGGCGCGGAATTCGCCGCAAGGGCGGTTTCCTTGGGCAGCGGTTTCGCCGCGCTTGGCGGGATCGGCGCCGGCGTGCCCTGGCCGGGGACGGTGGTTTCCCTGGCCGCCGTGCGCACCGGCGGTTCGGACCCGCGCGCCACCGGGATCAGCAGGATCTGGCCCTCGCGGACCGTCAGGTCCGATCCCAGCCCGTTCCAGTCGGCCAGCGACCGCACCGACACCCGGTACAGCCGCGAGATCGAATAGGCGGTTTCGCCGCGCACCACCCTGTGGCGGATCGGTTCGGTTCCGGTTTGCACCGGCGCCGCGGCGGTCTGCACGGGTGCGCGTGCATCGGCGCGGTCCAGCGCGTCGCCGGCCAGCGTGGTGATGTCGATATTGCCCGATGGCGCGATCGGTCCGACGCCGGTCGCGGACGAGGGTTCGGCCACGCGGCCGGGCAGGGCGATGACCTCGCCCGCGCGCAGACGGGCGTTCAGGTCGATCCCGTTGTGGCGCGCCAGTTCGGCGCCGTCGACGCCGACGCGTGCCGCCACATCGGCGACCGTGTCGCCGCGTCGCGCCACCGCGACCTGGAAATTCGGATAGCTGATGATGCCGCGATCATCCGGGTTGGGGCGGCGTTCGGTGCGCAGGCGCGCCGCATCCGACGTGTCGAACCCGCCGGCCACATCGCGCAGATCCAGATCCAGCCCGTCGGTGCAGGCCGCCAGCGCCAAAAGCCCGACCCCAAGGGTCAGCGCAGGAAAATTCACTCGGCGGATATCTGCCATTGCTCGTCCTCACGTTCCGGGCGCGGTGCCGCATTCGCAGCCCGCGCCTCTCGATTATTCCTGTCCCAGCCCCTCGACCAGGGGCACAAATCGCACCGGCCGCAACTCTACATAGTCCAAGCCTGTCTCGCTGCGCGTCACCTTTATCAGGCTCTGCACCGCATCCGACTGTCCGACCGGCACCACCATGATACCGCCAACCCGCAACTGAGCCAAGAGCGGACCTGGCGGATCCTCTGCCGCGGCGGTCACGAGGATGCGATCAAACGGTGCCTGTTCCTCCAACCCGTGGCTGCCATCGGCGGTAAAGGCGGTGATATTGGTCAGGCCCAGGGTGTCGAAGGCCGCGCGCGCCTCGCGCACCAGGCGGCGGTGACGTTCCACCGTGTAGACCCGCCGCGCCAGCTGGCTGAGGATCGCCGCCTGATAGCCCGACCCGGTGCCGACCTCCAGCACCTTGTCGCGCGGCTGCACGTCCAGCGCCTGGGTCATCAGCCCTACCACCGACGGCTGGCTGATGGTCTGGCCGCAGGCGATCGGCAGCGGCATGTCCTCGTAGGCGCGGCGCGCGAAGATGCCGCGCAGGAACACGCCGCGATCGATCGATTCCATCGCCTCGAGCACACGCTTGTCGGTCACGCCCTTGGAGCGGAGCGCGAACAGGAACTGCATCTTGGCTTCGGCATCCATCGTCATTCTGTCGGGCTACTCCAGCCGGGCTTTCAGCGTCGCCAGCAAATCATGCGCCGTCAGATCACAGCGCATCGGCGTCACAGAGGTGTAGCCCGCAAGATTGTCATGTGCATCGGTGCCGTGTCGCGTCGGCACGTCCTGCGGCCCGCCCTTGATCCACAGGAACCTGCGCCCCGAGGGCGCGCTGTGCGGCTCCACCCCGAAGAACGTCGTCGGGCGGCGGCCCTGCGCGCCGACCTTGATGCCCCGGATATCCGCAGCCGCGACCGGCGGGAAATTGACGTTGTAGAACAGGCTGTAATCCTCGCCGCCCCATGCGCCGTTCTCCAGCAGGTTGCGCACCAGCGCCGCGCCGGTAGATGCGGCGGCCTCGAACGGGTCTTCAAGATCGCGGTTGCCGGGGCCGTAATACTGGCTGAGCGCGATCGCCTTGATGCCCTGCAACGCGGCCTCTATCGCGGCGCCGATGGTGCCGGAATACAACGTGTTCTCGGCAGAGTTGTTGCCGCGATTGACGCCCGACAGCACCAGATCGGGCTTTTGCCCGCCCAGCACGTCGTGCAGCCCGGCCAGCACACAATCGGCGGGCGAGCCTTCGGCGGCAAAGCGGCGTTCGCCCAGTTCGGCCATCATGAACGGATGCGTATAGCTGATGCAGTGCCCGACCCCGGATTGTTCGAAGGCCGGCGCGACGGTCCAGACCTCGCCGTCCGGGCCTGCGACCTCTTCGGCGATGGCCTGCAGTACTTTCAGCCCCGGCGCGTTGATGCCGTCGTCATTGGTAATCAGAATGCGCATCTTGCCCGCCCGTCTACAGTTTGACCCTTCCTAGGCGAGCATCGCCAAAGCAGCAAGACAACTGCGCCTAGAGACGGCCAAGATAATAGCGATATTCAACCGGTGTGATCTCTGCGGTCAGCCATTCGATCTCGTCAAAGCGGATCGTGGTGTAGATATCGCGGAACTCGGTGCCGAAAAGATCGGCGGCGAATTCGCTTTCGGCAAAGACCTCGACCGCCGTGCGCCAGTCATGGCCCAGCGGCTGGGTCGGTTCCGCCGCCGGATCGTCCAGCGCCAGCGGCAGTTCGGGTGCGCTTTCAAGCCCGTACAGGATGCCGCCCAGGACCGCGGCAATGGCCAGATAGGGGTTCACATCGGCACCGCAGATCCGGTGTTCCAGCCGCGCCCCGGGGCCGTCGGTTTCGGGCAGGCGCACACCGGCGCCGCGATGATCCAGCCCCCAGTTCGGCGACGAGGGCGAAAAATCCCCCGGCTGGAACCGCCGGTAGGAATTCATGTGCGGCGCAAAGATCGCCTGCGCCTCGGGCATGGTGTGCAGCACCCCCGCCACCGCGTTGCGCAGGTTTTCCCCGACACCCTGTTTGGCGGCAAAGATGTTGTGACCCGCCTCGTCCAGCACGCTGACATGCATGTGCATCCCGTTGCCGGGGTGTTCGGCATAGGGTTTCGCCATGAACGTCGCTTCCAGGTCGTGACGTCGCACCACGCCGCGCACCACGCGGCGAAACAGCATCGCCGTGTCGGCGGCCACCAGCACGTCCTCGGTGTGGTGAAAGTTGATCTCGAACTGGCCGGGGCCGTATTCGGCAATCAGCGTGTCGGTGGCCAGACCCTGAACCTTGCAGGCAGTCAGGATGTCGTTCAGCACATGCTCGGTCCGGTCCAGCACTTCCAGGTCGTAATTCTGCGCCTTGGGCAGCCGGTAGGGCGGGCGCGGCTCTGTCGAGTTCTTCTTGCGCGCCCGCAGAATGTAGAACTCCAACTCGGTCGCCAGCACCGGGCGCAGGCCCCGGGCGGCGAACCGCTTCAGCACGTTGGTCAGCAGACGCCGCGCCGACAGCGTGCTGATCGCGCCTTCCTCGTCCACCATTTCGACCTGCACCTGCGCCACATGCACCTTGGCCCAGGGCACCGGGCGCAGGGTGCCGGTGATCGGAACGATGTGCCCGTCAGGATCACCCTGCACGATGCCCAGCCCGGTCGCCTCGACCTCCTGGCCCATGATGTTGGGCGCATAGGTCGACATCGGCAGCCGTACCGTGCCGCCGTCCAGCTTGGCGGCGTCGTCGCCCGGCAACCATTTTCCGCGCTGGATGGCGTTGATATCGCTCAGCAAAAGTTCCAGCCGGTCGGGCACGCCATTGCTTGCGCAATAGGCGGCATATTCTTCGAGAAACGTCATATTGTCAGGGCTGCCTGTTCGTCTTTCTGGCGCCGCACGACGGCGCGTTTGCTGACCAGCGACGCGGTGACGACGCCGACCGTGACAATGCCGATCAGGATGGTCGACAACGCGTTGATTTCGGGCGACACGCCCAACCGGACCGCGCTGAAGATCTTGATCGGCAGCGTGGTGGCGGACGGCCCCGAGGTGAAGGACGCGATCACCAGATCATCCAGCGACAGGGTGAACGCCAGAAGCCAGCCAGAGATGACGGCGGGCGCGATGATTGGCAGCGTGACCAGCCGGAAGGCATCGAAGGGCGTGCAGCCCAGGTCCAGCGCGGCCTCTTCTAGGCTGCGGTCGAAACTGACCAGCCGCGACGATACCACAACCGAAACATAGCACATCGAGAACGTCGTATGCGCCAGCACGATGGTCAGGATGCCCCGGTCAAGCCCGATGCCTATGAACAGCAGCAGCAGCGACAGCCCGGTAATCACCTCTGGCATCACCAGCGGCGCATAGATCATGCCCGAGAACACCGTGCGCCCCGCGAACCGCCCGCCGCGCACCAGCACATAGGCCGCCATCGTGCCCAGCACCGTGGCGATGGTGGACGAGAATACCGCGACCTTCAGCGTGACCCAGGCGGCGTTCAGAAACGCGTCGTTCTGCATCAGCTCGCCATACCACTTGGTCGAGAACCCGGCCCAGACGGTGACAAGCTTGGATTCGTTGAAGCTGTAGATGATCAGGATCAGCATCGGCAGGTAAAGGAATGCGAACCCCAGCGTCAGGGAGGTGGCGTTGAACCAGCTGAACCGTCTCATGGCGCACCGTCCGGTCCGCGCCGGAAATTTCCGGCAAGGTCTGGGTGCCCAAGCGACCTCATTGATCCATTTCCCGCTGTTTCTGTTCGTTGCGCTGGAACAGGATGATCGGGATGATCAGGATCAGCAGCAGGATAACCGCAACGGCGCTGGCAACCGGCCAGTCGCGGTTCGAAAAGAATTCCTCCCACAGCACCTTGCCGATCATCAGCGTGCGCGATCCGCCCAGCAGCGACGGGATCACGAATTCGCCCAGTGACGGGATGAACACCAGAAAACAGCCGGCGATGATACCGGGGCGCGACAGCGGCATGGTGACCAGCCAGAACGCGCCGGACCGCGAACAGCCCAGATCCTCGGCCGCCTCCAGCAACGAGCCATCCATGCGTTCCAGCGTGGCGTAGATCGGCAGGATCATGAACGGCAGATAGGTATAGACGATACCGATATAGACCGCCGTGTTGGTGTTCAGGATGGTCAGCGGTTCGCCGATAAGACCAAGGCTCAGCAGCAGCTGGTTCAGGTAGCCCTCGTTGCTGAGGATTCCCATCCACGCATAGACCCGGATCAGAAAGCTGGTCCAGAACGGCAGGATCACCAGCATCAGCAGGGTCGGGCGCCAGGATTCCTCTGCCCGTGCCATCCCATAGGCGATCGGGTAGCCGACGATCAGCGTCAGCACCGTGGAAATCGCGGCGATCTTCAGGCTTGACAGATAGGCTTTCCAGTACAGGTCATCCGTGGTCAGAAACACGAAATTCTCGAAATCCAGTGCCGCGAAGAAGTCCTTGACCGACTGCCAGCCGCCCGACAGATCCAGCGTCGGCGTGTAGGGCGGGATCGACACCTCGGTGTCCGACAGCGAGATCTTGACCACGATCAGGAACGGGATCAGGAACAGCGCCAGCAGCCACAGATAGGGCACCGCGATAAGGGCATATCTGCGCATCAGCGATCCAGCACGACACCGGCGGTGTCGGTCCAGCTTAGCCACACCCGGTCTTCCCAGGTGAAATCGCGCCGCGTGATCCGGTCGGTGTTGGCGGTCTGCGCCTTGATGATCTGCCCGCCGGCCAGTTCGACATGATAGGTCGAGATGTTGCCCAGATAGGCGATGTCCAGCACCTTGCCCTGCACGGTGTTGGCGCGCCCGGCCGGTTTGTCCGCCGAAATCGCCACCTTCTCGGGGCGGATCGCCAGAAACACCTCGGTTCCCGCCGCCGGGTTCAGGGCGGTCTGGCTGGTCAGGTCGGGCTGCCCCTCGGCCCAGGCGATGCTGACCCGCCCGTCGCCGGGGGTGGCACGGCCCTTGATGATGTTCACATCGCCAATGAAATCAGCGACATAGGTGGAATTCGGCGTCTCATAGATCGCATCCGGCGTCGCCACCTGGATCAGCTTGCCGTGATCCATCACCGCGACGCGCGACGCCACCGTCATCGCCTCTTCCTGATCGTGGGTGACGATCACGAATGTGGTGCCGGTCTTTTCCTGAATATCCATCAGTTCGAACTGGGTTTCCTGGCGCAGCTTCTTGTCCAGCGCCCCCAGCGGCTCGTCCAGCAGCAGCAGTTTCGGCGCCTTCGCCAGCGCGCGGGCCAGTGCCACCCGCTGGCGCTGCCCGCCCGAGATCTGATGCGGCTTGCGCGAGGTGAACTTTCCCAGCTGCACCAGCGCCGCCATCTCTTCGGTGCGCGCCCTGATCTGTTCGGGGGGCAGCCTGTCGCGTCTCAGCCCGAAGGCGATGTTGTCGAACACCGAAAGATGCGGGAACAGCGCGTAGGACTGGAACATCATGTTGGTGGCGCGCTTGTTGGGCGGCACCGGGGCGATGTCCTGCCCGTCCAGCATGATCATGCCGTCGCTCGGGGCCTCGAACCCGGCCAGCATCCGCATCAGCGTGGTCTTGCCGCACCCCGACGGGCCGAGCAGGGCAAAGAATTCCTTTTCGAAGATGTCGAGGTCGATGTCGTCGATGGCGGTGAAGCTGCCAAATCGCTTGCTGACCCCCTGGAACCGGATCAGCGGCTTGGCGTCGGGGTCATCCCATGGGGCAAAAACGGTGGGTTCTGTCATGGCCTCGGTCCAGCCCCCCACCTGTCAGGAAGGGGGCGTTTTTGCGATTTCAGCAAGCGGGGAACGGCTCAGGTTCCGGATTTGATCTTGGTCCACAGACGAGTCACGACCCGCTGTACCTTCGCCGAATAGGGCGTTGTTGTATACAGGTTTTCCAGAGTGGCCTTGTCCGGGTAGATTGCCGGGTCGCCGATCACGTCCTCGACCAGAAACTCCTGCGATGCCAGGTTGCCGTTGGCGTAATAGACGTAGTTCGACGCATCCGCCATGTTGTGGGCATCCATGATGAAATTCAGGAACACATGCGCGGCGTCCGGGTTGGGTGCGTCGGCGGGTATCGCCATCATGTCGAACCACATCAGTGCGCCCTCGACCGGGGCATTATAGACGATCTCGACCCCGTTGTCGGCCTCTGCCGCACGGTCGCGCGCCTGCAGGACGTCGCCCGACCAGCCGATCGCGACACAGATATCGCCGTTGGCCAGCGCGTTGATGTATTCCGAACTGTGGAATTTCTGCACATAGGGCGCGACGGCGGACAACACGCCCTCGGCCTTGGCGATCACGTCGGGATCATGGCTGTCGGGATCCTCGCCGATGTATTTCAGCGCCGCCGGGATCAGTTCGGCCGGGGCATCCAGGAAATGCACGCCGCAGGACGCCAGCTTTTCCATGTTCGCCGGGTTGAAGACCAGTTCCAGGCTGTTCAGCGGCGCATCGGGCCCCAGCGCCTCGGCGACCTTGCCGACATTGGCGCCGATCCCGGTGGTGCCCCACATGTAGTTGATCGCATGCGCGTTGCCGGGGTCATACTGTTCGGTTCGCGACTTGATCACGTCCCAAAGGTTTACCGCATTCGGAAGCTTGGAAAAGTCCAGCGGCTGAAACGCGCCGGCGCTGATCTGGCGTTGCAGGAACGTGCCCGACGGCACAACCACATCATAGCCCGATCCGCCGGCCAGCATCTTGGTTTCCAGCACCTCGTTGCTGTCGAACACGTCATAGATCAGGTCGATGCCGGTTTCGGCCTCGAACTTGTCCAGCAGCGCCTCGTCGATATAGTCCGACCAGTTGTAGACACGCACCTCTTCGGCCTGCGCGGTCGTCGCGGCCAGAACGATTGCGGCCAGCGGAGCCAGTGTTGATTTCATTGATTTGCATCCCCATTGTCTGTTGGAGGCGTCAGGCCCCCTTGCCAGCATATGATCGAAATTTTCGGTTTCGCGCAATATGGCAATTTTCAGAAATTTGATCTAAAACGCGCCACAGGCCCTGTTTCGGGGCAGGAGTGTCGTCGAGATGGATCAGCGTACCGCCCGGGAACCCGCGCATCTGCTGGTGTATCAGCGGCTGCGCGAGATGATCCTGTTCGGGGAATTGCTGCCGGGTCAGCCGGTGACAATTCTGGGGCTGATAGAGCGGCTGGACGCGGGCATGACCCCGGTGCGCGAGGCGTTGCGTCGGCTGACCGCAGAGGGTGCGCTGCAACCTCAGGACAATCGCCGCGTGGCGGTGCCCGAACTGGACGCCGCCGCGCTGGAAGAGTTGGCCTTTGCCCGGCTTGCGCTGGAACCGGAACTTGCGAGTCGTGCATGCAACCAATTGACAGAAAGCGATATTCAGGGGCTTTCCGATTGCGACGCCCGGTTGAATACGGCGATGCAGCAGGGCGATGTCGCGGCCTATCTGCGCTTCAACCACCAGTTCCACATGGACCTGTACGCCGGTGCGCGCGCGCCGTTCCTGTTCGCGCTCACCGGATCGCTCTGGCTGCGCGCGGGGCCATCGCTGCGGGTGGTGTGCGGGCGCTGGGGCACGATGCAACTGGCCGACCGCCATGCCGAGGCGCTGGCCGCGATGCGCGCGCGCAACGCGGAAAACCTGGCGGCGGCGATCGCCGGGGACATCCGCCAGGGCATTGATCTGGTTGCCTTGTCGCTGCGCGCCCCTTAAATTTGATCAAATTCAATTGACGGCCCGGCCAGCCCGCCTATTGTGTGGCAATCGCCGGATTCCAACCTGCAAGGAGCGTACCATGACCCTGATCTCCAACCACCTGCCCACGGCCGAGCTTCAGGCGCTGGACGCCGCGCATCACCTGCACCCGTTCACGGATGGCAATGCTCTGGCCGCCAAGGGCGCGCGCGTCATCACCAAGGCCAGCGGCGTGACCCTGACCGACAGCGAGGGGCGCGAAATGCTGGATGCGATGGCCGGGCTCTGGTGTGTCAACATCGGCTACGGACGCGAGGAACTGGCCGCCGCCGCCGCCGCGCAGATGCGGCAACTGCCGTTCTACAACACGTTCTTCCAGACCACCCATGTGCCCGCGATCTCGCTGGCCAAGCAACTGGCCGATCTGGCGCCGGGCGATCTGAACCACGTGTTCTTTGCCTCCAGCGGGTCAGAGGCGAACGACACCAATATCCGTCTGGTGCGGCACTACTGGGCGGCGCTGGGCAAGCCGGAAAAGACCGTGATCATCAGCCGGCAGAATGCCTATCACGGGTCTTCCATGGGGTCGGGCTCGCTGAGCGGCATGTCGGCGATGCACGCCCAGGGCGGGCTGCCAATTCCGGACATCGCCCATATCGGCCAGCCCTACTGGTATGGCGAGGGCGGCGATATGGACCCGGATGAATTCGGCCTGATGCGGGCGCGCGAGCTGGAGGAAAAGATCGCAGAGCTTGGCGAGAACCGGGTCGCAGCATTCATCGCAGAGCCGATCCAGGGGGCAGGCGGCGTGATCATCCCGCCCGAAACCTACTGGCCGGAACTGCAACGGATCTGCGATGCGCACGAGATTCTGCTGATCGCCGACGAGGTGATCTGCGGCTTCGGGCGCACCGGCAACTGGTTTGGCAGCCAGTCGCTGAACATCCGCCCCGATATCATCACCATCGCCAAGGGCGTGACCTCGGGCTACGTGCCGCTGGGCGCTTCGATCGTGTCCGACAGCATTGCCGAAGTGCTGAACGGCGCGGGCGATTTCAACCATGGCTATACCTATTCCGGGCATCCGGTGGGCTGTGCCGTAGCGCTGGAAAACCTGCGCATCATCACCGAAGAGGGCATCCTGGATCATGTGCGCGATGTCGCCGCGCCGCATCTGGCGCAGCGCTGGGGCGCGCTGGCCGATCACCCGATGGTGGGCGAGGCGCGCAGCTTGGGCATGTTCGCCAGCCTGGCGCTCAGCCCCGACAAATCGGCGCGCGCGCCGTTCGGCGATGGCGGCGCGGTGGCGATGAAATGCCGCGAGGCGTGTTTCAACAACGGGCTGGTGATGCGCGCGGTCGGCGACCGGATGATCATCTCGCCGCCGCTTTGCATTACGACTGCCGAGATCGACACGCTGGCCGATCGCGCCCTTGTCGCCATCGACATCGCGCATGGCTGGGCGAAATCCGAGGGCCTGATGGCCGCCGGCTAGGTTTTCGGGTCGGTCAGGTCGGCCAGCAGATCCAGCAGCGCCTCGATCCGGTCCTTGCCATAGGCGGTTTCCAGTTCGGCGAAAATGCGGTTGCTTTCGGGGATGTTGCGCTCGATCAGCGCGCGCCCCTCGTCGGTGATCGCGATCAGCGTCCGGCGTCGGTCGGTGGGATGTATGCGGCGCGCGCAGAACCCCTTCTTTTCCAGCACCTGCAGGATCCGCGTCAGGCTGGGCATCAACAGGCAGGCCTCCTGCGCGATGTCGGTCGCGTCGGTCTCGCCATGTTCCGACAATACCCGCAGCACGCGCCATTGCTGTTCGGTGACACCGGCGTCGGCCAGCATCGCCCGGATCGGTCCCATCACCCGCTCGCGTGCGCGCAGCAGGGCAATCGGCAGCGACCGCGAGGTCGCCCGCACACGCAGGTCAAAGTCGGATGGCGTCGGCAGCGTCATGGCGAAACTTAAAGCCGAAACCGCGATCATGAACAAGTGAAGTATTCGGTTTTTGGGAATTGACTCGGGTTCAAATTTTGTTAACATGTTAATCATAAGGGAGGCCGCGATGCCGCATATCAGTGTCGAATATTCGTCCAATCTCGAAGACCGCGCCGACATTCCCGGCCTGTGCGAGGTGCTGCGCAGAACCGCCGCGGCGCTGGAAGTCTTTCCCGAAACCGGTGTGCGGGTGCGCGCCTTTCGCGCCGATCACTATGCCATCGCCGATGGCGACCCGGAAAACGGCTTTGTCGATATCTCGGTGCGCCTGCGCGAGGGCCGGGCCCAGGACGTGAAAGAGGCGGCAACGGCGGCGCTGTTCGATGCGGTCAAGACGCATCTGGCGGCGCTGATCGCGGCGCGGCCGGTCATGGTTTCCATGGAAATGCGCGATATCGACGCCCGGCTGGCCCCGAAGCTGAACACCGTTACCGCCTATATCGAAGGCAAACGTGCACATGGCTGAACTGCAGGAAAATATCGGAAAACTGACGGGTTACCTTGATGCGATCCGCGTCGGGGGCGTGCAGAACCTGATCGGCGGCAAGCGCGTCGCGGCGCAATCTGGGGCGACGTTCGAAACATTCTCGCCCGTCGATGACAGCGTGATCTGCACCGTCGCCAAATCCGGCGCCGCCGATATCGACGCCGCCGCGACGGCCGCCAGATCGGCGTTTCCGGCATGGCGTGATTTCCCGGCGTCCGAGCGCAAGAAGGTCCTGCACAGGATCGCCGACGGGATCGTCGCGCGCGCCGAAGAGATCGCGCTGTGCGAATGCTGGGATACCGGGCAGGCGTTGCGCTTCATGTCCAAGGCGGCGCTGCGCGGGGCCGAGAATTTCCGCTTTTTCGCGGACCGCTCGCTGGCGGCGCGCGACGGGCAATCGCTGCCCTCGCCGACATTGATGAATGTCACCACGCGGGTGCCGATCGGTCCGGTCGGGGTAATCACCCCGTGGAACACGCCGTTCATGCTGTCGACATGGAAGATCGCCCCCGCCCTGGCGGCAGGCTGCACGGTGGTGCACAAACCGGCGGAATTCTCGCCGGTGACGGCGCAGATACTGGCCGAAATCGCCCATGACGCCGGCCTGCCGCCGGGCGTCTGGAATCTGGTGAACGGGCTGGGAGAGGACGCAGGCCGCGCCCTGACCGAACATCCCGCGATCAAGGCCATCGCCTTTGTCGGCGAATCCAGAACCGGCTCGATGATCATGCGGCAGGGGTCGGAAACGCTGAAACGCGTGCATTTCGAACTCGGCGGCAAGAACCCGGTGGTGGTGTTCGAGGACGCCGATCTGGACCGGGCGCTCGATGCGGCCGTGTTCATGATCTATTCGCTGAACGGCGAGCGCTGCACCTCGTCGTCGCGGCTGCTGGTGCAGGAGTCGA
>JAJDOB010000026.1 GCA_022340385.1 Rhodobacter sp. | reverse complement strand
CGTTCAAGGCCGAAGACCTGTTGATTGCGGTGTCTAAGCGACGTGCTTTCTACAAGGCGGGCTACAACTGGCCCGCTGCACGTATCGCCAACCTGACACCGAATTCAACGCCGTCAAACTTGCAGTAGCTTGTTAGTAGATTTCGCATCTTTCCTAATTTTCCAATGAAATCAAGGGCAAGTGGCGGAGAGACAGGGATTCGAACCCTGGGAAGGCGTTAACCTTCAACGGTTTTCAAGACCGCCGCATTCGACCACTCTGCCACCTCTCCGGTCGGCGCAGTCTTAGCCACAGATCGCCAGCGGATTCAAGATGATGCGAAATGCCACAGCCCGAAGCCAAATTTTGCCGACTGCCCTTGCGCGGCTTCCCAAGACGCCACCGGCACGCTATGGTCTTTTTGCTGTGTGCGGGCCCGCGCACAGGTATCGAGCAAAAAAAGCGCGGCAATGATCGCGCATAAGGGGGCACGGAATGGCAAGTTCGCGCATGGGGCGTATCGCCCTGCTACTGTGCAGCGTCAGCATTGTAGCTGGCTGCGAAAAAGGTAACAATTTCAATTTCCTGAAGAAGAAAGATCCCGGCGCAGAGGTCAGTCTCGGTGCTGGTCCAAGTACGTCGTCGGTCAAGCTGGTCGAGCGGGATATCGAAGCGCCCGAAGTCTTTGAAGCCATCGATCAGGGGCTGTGGGACGGGCGTCCGTCGCTGGGCGGTGTCTGGGTCGCACATCCCGACGTGACCGAGCCAGAGCGCGTGATCATCCGCAATGTCGAAAGCGGCAAATTCGTCATCGGCGCGCTTTTCAAGCGCGAACGCGAGAATCCGGGCCCCAAATTGCAGGTCAGTTCCGATGCCGCGGCCGCACTTGGCATGCTGGCGGGCGCGCCCGATCAGCTGAACGTGACCGCGTTGCGTCGTCAGGAAGTGCCGATCGCCAATGAAACCGTCGACGGCGCCACCGAAACCCTGCCGGCGGTGGAAGAGATCCAGACCGCCGCGCTTGACCCGATCGCCGCCGCGGGCGCCGCGCTGGACAAGGTCGAGGCAACCGCCCCCGCCGTCGCCTCGGCAACACCCGCCGCTGCCCCCGTCAAACCGGCGGCCCCTGCCCCGACCGCCTCGCGTCTGGACAAGCCATTCATCCAGATCGGGCTTTTCAGTGTCGAGGAAAACGCCAACAACACCGGTGCGGCCTTGCGCAATGCCGGGATTTTGCCCACAGTGAAACGTGGCGAAAGCCGCGGAAAAACCTATTACCGGGTCACCGTCGGTCCGGCCAACACCGCGTCGGAACGGGCGTCCGTGTTGAAGAAGATCAAGGGGCTTGGCTATACGGATGCGTATTTCGTGACCAACTGATCCTGCCAACAACAAAGGACACATAAAGGCCAATGCGTTTCGCCCGACTGCTCGCCACGCTTGCCCTTCTCTGCCTGACCGCGCTGCCCGCGCGCGCCTTCGATACCATCGCCGGGGCGGCATTCGTGGTCGACATGAACACCGGCACCGTGCTGATGGACAAGGCCGCCGACACCCCGCTGCCGCCGGCCTCGATGTCCAAGCTGATGACGCTGAACATGCTGTTCGAGGCGCTGCGCGATGGCCGCGTGACGCTGGAAACACGGTTCAGCGTGTCCAGTCGTGCCAAGAACATGGGCGGATCGACCATGTTCCTGAACGAACAGGACCGTCCCACCGTCGAAGAGCTGATCAAGGGCATCGTCGTGCTGTCCGGCAATGACGCCTGTGTCGTGGTGGCCGAAGGTCTGGCCGGCACCGAAGATGCCTTTGCCCGGCAGATGAACGACCGCGCCCGCGACCTTGGCATGACCGGGTCGACCTTTGCCAATGCCAGCGGCTGGCCCAGCCCCAATCACCGGATGAGCATGCGCGATCTGGGGTTCGTCGCGATGCGCCTGATCAAAGATTTCCCCGAATACTACGGCTATTTCGGGCTGGAGGAATTCGCTTGGGACAATCGCGCGCCGCAGAACCGGTTCAACCGCAACCCGCTTTTGAAACTGGGAATTGGCGCGGACGGACTGAAGACCGGCCACACCACAGAGGCCGGCTATGGCCTTGTCGGATCGGCGGTACAGGGAAACCGGCGGATCGTGTTCGTCCTGACCGGGCTGGGCAGCGACGTGGAACGCGCCGAAGAGGCAGAGCGTATCGTCAACTGGGCGTTCCGCCAGTTCGTGCAGAAAACCGTGATCGAAAAAGACAAGCTGATGGCGAAAGTGCCGGTCTGGATGGGTGAATCCGAACAGGTCGGGCTGGTGGTGGCCAATGATGTCTCGATGCTGGTCCCCGCGCTGGTCCAAAGCGGAATCCCGGCAGAGATGACCTATCGCTCGCCGTTGCAGGCGCCGATCGTCGAGGGGCAGGTTCTTGGCAAACTGGTGATCAACGTGCCCGACATGCCCCAGACCAGTGTCGAGCTTCTGGCGGATCGCGACGTGGCGCGCGGCGGGTTTCTGCCGCGTCTGCGCACCGCGGCACGGGTTCTGATCGGCAAGCTGGCGGGAACCACGCAGGACGCGCTGTAGGCCGGCACAACCTTTTCCACAGGATTTTGGCTGGATTTCGGTAAAATTCTTGACCCAGGCCATTCGAACTGCGCCGCGGATGGTCTAGACGTGATCAGGTTGCACAAACAGGCAGAGTAGCTTTGGGTCGGTTCATCACATTCGAGGGTATAGACGGCTCTGGCAAGTCCACCCAGGCGCGGCTGCTGGCAGAAGCGCTCGGCGCGCAGGGCATCGACGTTGTGCTGACCCGCGAACCCGGCGGTTCGCCCGGGGCCGACGAAATCCGGCGCCTGGTGCTGGAGGGCGACCCCGACCGCTGGTCGGCCGAAACCGAGATACTGCTGTTCACCGCCGCGCGGCGCGACCACCTGGAACGGCTGATCGCCCCTGCCCTGCGCGATGGCAAAGTGGTGATCTGCGACCGTTACGCCGACAGCACGCGCATGTATCAGGGCCTGTCGCGTGGCGATCTGCGCGCGCAGGTCGACGCGCTGCACGCGCTGATGATCGGGCGCGAACCCGATCTGACGCTGCTGATCGACATGGACCCCGCCAAAGGGCTGGCGCGCGCCAAGGGCCGGCAGGGACACGAGGAACGGTTCGAGGATTTCGGGCTGGAACTGCAGCAAAAGATGCGCGCCGGTTTCCTGGCGCTTGCCGGCGAGGTCCCGGCCCGGTTTCGCATCGTGGATGGTGACAAACCGCCCGAAGAGGTGGCGCGCGAAGTCATGGCCCACGCGCAGGAAGAACTGCGGCGATGAGCGACGAGATTCCCGAACCGGACCGCGCGCCCGGGGCCCCGCACCCCCGCGAGACCATGCAGTTGATCGGCCAGGACGCGGCAGAGCGCGACTTTCTCGACGCCTATGCCGGCAACCGCCTGCATCATGCCTGGCTGATCTCGGGTCCGCGCGGCGTCGGCAAGGCAACGCTGGCCTGGCGTATCGCGCGGTTCCTGCTGGCCACGCCAGCCGATGACGGCGGCATGTTCGGCGCACCCGCCGCCCCCGAAACGCTGGATATCGACCCCGAACATCCGGTGTCCCGCCGCATGAAAGCCCTCAGCGAGCCGCGACTGTTCCTGTTGCGCCGTCCGTGGGACGAAAAGGCAGAGCGTCTGAAACAGGAAATCACGGTTGACGAAGTGCGCCGGATGAAGGGTTTCTTTTCGCTGTCCGCAACCGATGGCGGGCGCCGGGTGGTCATCGTCGATGCGGCGGACGAGATGAACGTGAACGCCGCCAACGCATTGCTGAAACTGCTCGAAGAGCCGCCCGCAAACACCATTCTGCTGCTGGTCAGCCATCAGCCCGCGCGTCTTTTGCCCACGATCCTGAGCCGCTGCCGCGCCCTGCGCTGCCGCACACTGGATGCCGACGAGATGGCCCGGGCCCTGCACGCGGCGGGGGTCGATACCGGTGGCAATGCGCAGGCTCTGGCGGAACTGTCGGGCGGATCGGTCGGCGCGGCGGTGCGGCTGGTCACCCAGGACGGGCTGGCGCGCTATGGCGATATCGTCGCGATATTCGGCGCGCCCAGGGACCGCCAGCGCGCACTGAAACTGGCCGACAGCGCCGTGGGGCGGGCAAATGCCGACCGTTTCGCGCTATTGCTGGAACTGTTCGATCTGTTCCTTGCCCGGGTGGCGCGGACCGGCGTCAGCGGCCCGCCTTCCGAGGCTGTCGTTGACGAGGCAAGGCTGCTGGCCCGGCTTTGCCCGGATGCCGCTGCCAGCCGCCGCTGGGCCAGTGCCCAGCAGGTCCTTGGCGCGCGGGCGCGGCACGGTCGGGCGGTCAACCTTGACCCTGCCGCGCTGATCCTTGATATGGTGTTGAAAATCCATGAAACGGCGGCAAAAACCGCTGCCTGAGATCGCAGATTTCGATGTCCCAGCCGCAGATCACCGACAGCCACTGCCACCTCGATTTCCCCGATTTCGACGCCGAACGCGATGCCGTCGTCGCGCGTGCCGTCGCTGCCGGGGTCACGCGCATGGTCACGATCTGCACCAAGCTGCGGACAGAGCCGCAGGTGCGCGCCATCGCCGAGCAGTATCCGCAGGTGTTCTATGCCGCCGGCACCCACCCGATGAGCGCCGCGTCAGAGCCGCTGGCCCGGGTCGAGGATCTGACGGCCCTGGCCGCGCATCCCAAATTCGTCGGCATCGGCGAGACCGGGCTCGATTATCACTACACCGCCGAAAGCGCCGCGATCCAGCAGGACAGCCTGCGCATTCATATCGAGGCCGCGCGGCGCACCGGGCTGCCGCTGATCATCCACGCCCGCGCCGCGGACGACGACATCGCGCGTATCCTGACCGACGAACATCGCGCCGAGGCCTTCACCTGCGTGATGCATTGCTTCAGTTCCGGCGCGGCGCTGGCCGAGGCCGCGCTTGATCTAGGCTTTTACCTGTCGATGCCCGGCATCGCCGCCTTCCCGAAATCGACCGAGCTGCGCGCCATCTTTGCTGCTGCCCCGGTCGAGCGGATATTGGTGGAAACCGACGCGCCCTACCTGGCCCCGCCACCGTTTCGCGGCAAGCGCAATGAACCGGCCTACACCGTGCACACGGCGCGCGTCGGGGCAGAGCTTTTCAACATGGACTACGCCGATTTCGCCGCACAGACCCAGGCGAATTTCGACCGCCTGTTCACCAAGGCCGCCGCCTACCGGGTGGCTGCCTGATGGGCGGGATGCGGTATACCATCCTCGGCTGCGGATCGTCGGGCGGCGTGCCCCGCCTGGGTGGGAACTGGGGCGATTGCGACCCCCTCAACCCGAAGAACGCGCGCCGGCGCTGTTCGCTGCTGGTCGAACGCGAAACCGATGGCGGCGTGACCCGGGTGCTGATCGACACGTCGCCGGACCTGCGCGCCCAGCTTCTGGATACCGGCGTCGGCACGCTTGACGCGGTGGTCTACACACACGGCCATGCCGATCATGTGCATGGCATCGACGATCTGCGGATGATCGTCTTCAACATGCGCCGGCGTCTGCCGGTCTGGGCCGACAGCGCCACCCAGGACCGCCT
>JAJDOB010000300.1 GCA_022340385.1 Rhodobacter sp. | reverse complement strand
CACGAAATCGCTAGCCTTGTCCATGTGGGGCCATTGATGGTGAAAATTTCCATGATCGACTGGAACAGAGTGTGCGAATTGCGCGAAGAAATCGGCGCCGATGATTTTCTTGAGGTGGTCGAAATCTTTCTGGAGGAGGTCGACGAAATCGTCGACCGGCTGGCATCCACGCCGGACCCGGCGCGGTTCGAGGAGGATTTGCACTTCCTCAAGGGCAGCGCGCTGAATATCGGGTTCTCTGCATTTGCCACATCATGCGCCGAGGGAGAGTCGAAATCGGCGAACGGGGCAGCCTCGACAGTCGACCTGCCCGCGATACTTCAATGCTACCGGGAGTCCAGAACCCGGTTCCTGACCCAACTGGAAACCGAGGCCGCCGCCTGAGTGTGTCCGCCGGGAATAGTCCGGTTCGCCGACCTTGTGGGCAGCCGGCAGGCGCAATCAATCTTGTCGCCCCCTCGAAAACCCAATAGACCGCGCGCTCGATGCCCCTCTGTTAGGAAACTTCGATGTCCGCGCCCAAAAAAGTCGTTCTCGCCTATTCCGGCGGCCTAGATACCTCGATCATCCTGAAATGGCTGCAAACCGAATATGGCTGCGAAGTGGTGACATTCACCGCCGATCTCGGCCAGGGGGAAGAGCTGGAACCAGCCCGCAAGAAGGCCGAACTGATGGGCGCAACCAGCATCTATATCGAGGATGTCCGCGAAGAATTCGTGCGCGATTTCGTTTTCCCGATGTTCCGCGCCAATGCCCTGTACGAAGGGCTGTATCTGCTGGGCACGTCGATCGCCCGGCCGCTGATTTCCAAACGTCTGGTCGAGATCGCCGCCCTCGAAGGCGCCGATGCGGTTGCCCACGGTGCCACCGGCAAGGGCAATGATCAGGTGCGGTTCGAACTCAGCGCCTACGCGCTGAACCCCGACATCAAGGTGATCGCGCCCTGGCGGGAGTGGGATCTGACAAGCCGCACCAGATTGATTGATTTCGCCGAAAAGAACCAGATTCCGATCGCCAAGGACAAGCGCGGCGAGGCGCCGTTTTCGGTGGATGCCAACCTGCTGCACACCTCAAGCGAAGGCAAGGTTTTGGAGGACCCGGCGGTCGAGGCGCCCGATTATGTCTATCAGCGCACGGTCCACCCCGAAGATGCGCCGAACACGCCCGAATATGTCGAGATCGGCTTTGATCGCGGTGATGCCGTGTCAATCAACGGCACTGCAATGTCACCCGCGACGGTTCTGACCAGACTGAACGAACTGGGCGGCAAGCACGGGGTCGGTCGGCTTGATCTGGTCGAGGGCCGGTTCGTCGGCATGAAATCGCGGGGCATCTACGAAACGCCGGGCGGCACGATCCTGCTGGAGGCACATCGCGGCATTGAATCGATCACGCTGGATAGAGGCGCCGCGCATCTGAAGGACCAGATCATGCCGCAATACGCCGAGCTGATCTACAACGGCTTCTGGTTCAGCCCGGAACGCGAAATGTTGCAGGCGCTGATCGACAAGAGCCAGGAACATGTCACCGGCACCGTGCGGCTGAAACTTTACAAGGGACTGGCGCGCACGGTCGGGCGCTGGTCGGATCACAGCCTGTATTCCGAAGCTCATGTGACCTTCGAGGACGACGCCGGCGCCTACGACCAGAAAGACGCCGCCGGGTTCATCCAGTTGAACGCGCTGCGGCTGAAACTGTTGGCAGCGCGCAAGCGCCGCCTCAAGGACAAGACCTGATCCTGAAGCATCACGGTGCAGCCTGAACTGGCGCCTCCGCACCGGAGTCTGCCAATGCCGGGGTCTGCGCGACCTGCTGGCGCAGAAAGGCACGGCCCGCCGGGAACACCGCGGCGGGCCGTTTACTCGTTATCCTACGGAACGAACTCGTTACGACACTGCTCGATTATTGGGCGGTGATCATCGCCATCACCAGGTTGCCGTCGATCTTGACCGGGCCGTCTTCCTTGGCACCCAGCGAGTATTCGAAGATGCCGGTGCTCATGCCGCCGTCTTCGCCATGCAGCATCAGCATCAGCTTTTCACCGGGCTTCACGTCTTCGGTCAGAATGGCGACGACATCCGAGTTTTCGCCCTTGCGCACCGGCGCGTGGCCGACAACCGGACCCGGCTTCATGCCGTCCGTGCGGTGCACAACCAGCCAGCCGTTGGCTGCGGCAATAATGGATTCGGCAGCAACGGTTCCACCGGAAACGTCCTGATCCGAGCCCATGACCATCGGCGCGGCATGGCCACCAGCCAGTGCGGCGCTTGCGGTCAGGGTAAGGGCGGTCAGTGCGGTTGCGAAAATTTTCATGTGTCTTCCTCCTGAGGGATGGGCCGTTGTGACCCGACACCAACAGACACGCGGCCTGTTTCAGAAAAGTTTCAGGGGTTCGGAAAAAAAATTCAGAAGCGCAGTTTGCGGCGCTCCAGTTCAAGGTAGATCGGCAGCGCCCGTTCCAGCACCGGGCGCATGTCATCGTCCAGTTCCGGCAGCGCGCCTTCCGGTCCGGCAAACCCGGTGCTGTTGTGGACCGCGCCATACCAATGCGTGGCCCAGACACCGTCCTGCGCGATTCCGCCTCTTGGCCAGCCCAGCATCGCGGGCTCGAAGTTCAGCCCCAGTGCTGCACATAATGCGGTCAGGGCCTTTTCCGGGTTGTCGCGGATATCCGCGCTGTCGATGACCACCGGGTCCTGTCCCAGCGCGACGGCATGGTCGTACAGGTCCGCCTGCTGACTGAAACCGATATCGGCCAGCGTCGGACGCTCGCGTTTTGCGGCATAGCTGGCGACCACTCGCGCGGGGTGACGGATCAGAAAGACGTTGCTGACCTGTGCCATCCAGGATCTGTCGATACCTGCAACCATGTGCTGGGTCATGTGTTTCTGGTAGAAATGCGGCATTTGCCCCGGAATAGGCCCGGTACATGCGGCAATGACGGCGTTCGCGTCACGCGTTCCTTCTGCCAGGATCTGGTCCCGCATCGGATGGCTGATGCCCGTCTGGGCAAGATAGGCCGCGTAGAACGGCTCGTCCACCACTGCGCAATCGGACCGCTGCGCAAAGGCATACATCATCGCCGTCGACAGGTTTCGCGGCCCCGACCACATTGCAATGCGCATTTGCCCTCCACACGCCGTTGATTCCCGTCACGCTAGCCATGATGGCGCGCCGCGCCAACCGGTAACCCTTGCGTGACCTCACGGTGCAGTGACTTGCCGCGCCTTGTCGCCTGGGCAATCATTCGCAGGATAGGGGGACAATCATGACCGGGAAATTCCACATTGCCAAAACCGTGCTGCTGGCCGTCGCGATCATGTTCGGCCTTGTCGCCAGTTTCAGCCGCACCGAGGCTGCCGAGACCCGCACTGCAATATTCGCCGGCGGATGTTTCTGGTGCGTCGAGTCCGATTTCGAGAAGGTTCCCGGCGTGGTCGCGGCCGTATCCGGTTTTGCGGGCGGCAATGTCGTGGACCCGACCTACAAGCAGGTCGTGCGCGGCGGGACTGGCCACCTGGAGGCCGTGCAAATAACCTATGACCCGGCGCAAGTGTCCTATGAAACGCTGCTGTACCTGTTCCTGCGCTCCATCGACCCGACCGACGCGGGCGGCCAGTTCTGTGATCGTGGGGCTTCGTATACCACGGCGATTTTCGTCTCTGACCAGGCAGAACTTGATGCCGCGAACGCCGCCAAGATCAAGGCACAGGCCGATCTCGGCATGGAAATTGTCACCCCGATCCGCGACGCGACGCCGTTTTATCCCGCCGACGCCTATCATCAGGACTACTACAAGCAAACCTCGACGGTGCTGACCCGGTTCGGCCCGATATCCAAGGCGAAGGCCTATTTGCGCTATCGCAAGGGCTGTGGCCGCGATGCGCGGGTGAAACAGCTTTGGGGCGATGCCGCACCGTTCGCCGGCGCGCATTCCTGAGCTTCGCATTTCCGCAATTGGCGCTTTTCCCGCCCGAACACGCTTAGTAAGGTCACCCAACGGTTCATCCGGGGGGATAACTTGACCGCTGCCAACCCTGCCCTGACGCCGATGATGGCGCAGTTTCTGAACATCAAGGCGCAATATCCTGACGCCTTGCTGTTCTATCGGATGGGCGATTTCTACGAGATGTTCTTTGATGATGCGGTCGCCGCTGCCGCCGCGCTGGACATCGCGCTTACCAAGCGCGGCAAGCATCTGGGCGATGACATCCCGATGTGCGGCGTGCCGGTGCATTCCGCCGAAGGCTATCTTCTGACCTTGATCCGCAAGGGCTTTCGCGTCGCCGTCTGCGAGCAGCTCGAGGATCCGGCGGAGGCAAAGAAGCGCGGTTCCAAATCGGTCGTGAAACGCGATGTCGTGCGCCTTGTCACGCCGGGAACCCTGACCGAGGAAACGTTGTTGGAACCGCGGCGGCACAATTTTCTGGCCGCGTATGCCGAGGTGCGCGGCGACGGCGCCCTGGCCTGGGTCGACATATCCACCGGTGCTTTCCGGGTCATGGCATGCGCACGCAACCGGTTTTCTCCCGAACTCGCCCGCATCGCGCCCAGCGAGGTTGTCCTGTCAGAGACATCCGATGACGCCCTGGACGAAATAATCGAGGATCTGGACGGTTCAGTGACACATTTGTCGCGTGCCAGCTTTGACAGTGCGGCGGCTGAAAAACGGCTGACTGCGCTGTTCCGGATTGGCACGCTGGATGCCTACGGGGGGTTTTCGCGCGCCGAAACGGCGGCGATGGGGGCCATCGTCGACTATCTTGACATCACACAGAAAGGCAATCTGCCCCTGCTGAAACCGCCGGTGAAAGAGGCGCCGCTGTCTGCGATGCAGATTGACGCCGCGACCCGGCGCAACCTTGAACTGACGCGCGCCCTGTCCGGTGGCCGTGACGGATCGCTTCTGGCCGCAATCGACCGCACCGTCACCGCCGGCGGGGCCCGCCTGCTGGAACGCCGCCTGTCGAGCCCGTC
>JAJDOB010000228.1 GCA_022340385.1 Rhodobacter sp. | reverse complement strand
CAGGGCAAGAAGATGCACCTGTTCCACCGGCTGTGGCAGGATGACCGGCTGTGCGCGACGGGCGAACACATGCTGATCCATGTCTCGCTTGAAACGCGCCGCCCGTCCGATCCCTCTGACCGGATCGCGCGCCGGATCGGCACGATAGAGGCGGCGCATGCCGCCCTGCCGCGCCCCGATGGCATCGGCAGGTTTGTCGGCGCCCCAAGGTGAGGGTGCTGATTACCGCCGGGGCGTCGGGCATCGGCCACGCGATGGCAACCGCCTTTTCCGCCACCGGCGCGCAGGTCTGGGTGACGGATGTCGACGCCGCCGCGCTCGACGCGATTCCGCCGGGCTGGCGCGGCAGCCTGACTGATGTCACCGATGATGCGGCGATGGCCGGTTTGTTCGCCGAAATCGAATCCGGATGGGGCGGGCTCGACACGGTCTGCGCCAATGCCGGCATCGCCGGGCCGACCGCGCAGGTCGAGGATATCGCGCTGGCCGACTGGCGGGCCTGCGTCGCGGTCAATCTCGATGGCGCGTTCCTGACCGCGAAATACGCAGCCCCGATGATGAAGGCCGCCGGGCAGGGCGCGTTCCTGATCACCTCGTCCACCGCCGGCCTGCACGGCTATCCGGGCCGCGCGCCCTATGCGGCAGCCAAATGGGCTGTCATCGGCCTGATGAAGACGCTGGCGATGGAACTTGGCCCCTTCGGCATCCGCGCCAACGCCATCCTGCCCGGATCGGTCGAAGGGCCAAGGATGGAGCGGGTGATGGCCGCCGAAGCCGACGCCAGGGGCATGACCCGCGACCAGATCCATGCCGGATATGCGGCGGGCACCTCGATGCAAACCTGGGTCACCGGCGACGACATCGCGCAGATGGCGGTGTTCCTGGCCAGCGACGCCGCGCGCAGGGTCTCTGGCCAGGTGATTTCGGTGGATGGCCACACGTTCAACCCGCATGTGACGATCTGAGGCGTCGCGCTGGCCGGTTACGGTTTGCGTGCCACCACGAACCGGCTGTGCGGCGCGCCCTCGAAGCCCCGCGCTTTGGTGATCTCGAACCCGGCGCGCGCAATCACCGATTCCCGTTCGGGTGCCGCAACAACGCCTGCATGGGGCGCCTTGCCGAATAACTGCATCACCGGAATCGCAAGCCGCCGCATCCGGCCGGTCTATGACTTTCCGGCCGACGCGCTGGCCGTCCGGCGCAATTCCTCCAGATAGGCGGGGATGTCACGGTCGGACACCGCCGCCTCGCGGATCAGCCCGTCGAAATGGCGGCTGAAGGTCTGCACCCGCTCGCTGTCGCGGAACGCCAGATAGTTGCGCCCGATATACAGCACCGCCAGCAGCGGCCCGAACACGGTGATCGGCGAAGAAAACACCCGGTGCGCATCATACAGATGCAGGCGCAGGCTGGGAAAGAACTGGTCATACAGTGCGGCGATCTGGTCGATCTGCGCCAGCCGCACGGCCTGCGGCAGAATGGCATAGTACCCCTCGGCCCGCGCGAAACTTTCGAACTCGTGCAGCGGCAGCGCAATCTCATAGTCCGACCTGTTGGTGCGCATGAAGGCCAGCCGATCCTCTGACGCGCCGATCGCCTGTTCCGTGGTGCGCCCAAGATGCGGGCGATATTCCCATTCCAGCATGGCATGGGTTTTCAGCATGTCGGGCAGCGCGGCGGGCACATGACGGATCTTGTAGCCCTTCGCCTCTTTGTGCCAGTCGAATATCTGCTGGTCGATCAGCGCCCGGGGGGCCTCGGTCATCGACAGGTTGATCGCCATGAGATCGGCGGCGCTTTCGGGCCGCTCGCTCAGCCCCAGCAGCCAATCCGCCGACACGCCCAGTTCAGAGGCGCATTCGCCGACCAGATGCGCGTTGGGCAGCCGCGCGCCGTCGCCCGACAGCAATTGCGAAATGGTGGAACGGTCGGCGCGTATCGCGCGCGCAAGGGCGCTTTGTGACACCGCGCGCTCTTGCATGGCCAGCATCAACCGGTTCCGGAACAGGTCGGCGCGGTCGCGTTTGTCGATTCTTGTCATAATGGGTGATGTTTATCACATATTGCCGGATAAAGTTAATCATATCCCGAATTACCACACGGCGTGCCGCATGATACGCAGGCTTCACATTTCTGTTACCGAGGGCGCATGGAAACCAGACAACGCACAATCGCAGCGGCCATTCCCGGGGCGACGCCCGGACGGATCGTCATGGCGTTGTTGGACGCTTCGCCGGCGTGCATTGTCTGCCCGGCAAGCCAAACAGCCCGGTCCCGCATGCGCCGGAGCCACCTGTGAGCCAGCGCGCAAGACTGGTAGCGGAATGGCCGACGCTCGGGGTGGTCCTGCTGTGCTATCTGGTCTGGGCCATCGGCACCACCTGGCTGGCGGGCCTGTGGCTGCCGCTTGGCATCGCCGTCACCGCGCTTGGCATCGCGCTGTTCTCGTCGCTGCAGCATGAAATCATCCATGACCACCCGTTCGCGAACCGGACGCTGAATGCCGCGCTTGTGTTTCCGGGGCTCAGTGTCCTGATCCCGTTCCTGCGGTTTCGCGATACGCATCTGGATCACCACCGCAATGCCGATCTGACCGATCCCTATGACGATCCCGAAAGCAACTACCTTGACCCCGCGGTCTGGCGCAGGCTGCCCCGGCCGGTGCGCGGGCTGCTGTTGTTCAACAACACGCTGCTGGGGCGGCTGACGGTCGGAGTCGCGGTGTCGCAGGTTGCATTCATGGTCTCGGACTGGCGGGCGATGCGGGGCGGCGATGACCGCGTGCGGCGTGGCTGGCTGTGGCATGTTCCGGCGCTGGCGCTGGTCGTGGTCTGGTTTGCCACACTCGGGCAGATGCCGTTCTGGGCCTATCTTCTGGCGGCCTACGGCGGCCTGTCGATCGTGAAGATCCGCACCTTTCTGGAACACCAGGCGCATGCGCGCGTCTCGGGCCGCACTGCGATCATCGAGGACCGCGGCCCGCTGGCATTCCTGTTTCTGAACAACAACCTGCACGCCGTTCATCACATGCACCCGCGGGTGCCCTGGTATCGCCTGCCGCGGCTGTATTTCGCCAATCGCGATCGCTACCTTGCGCGCAACGGCGGCTATGTCTTCCGCTCTTACGCGCAGGTCTTTCGCGGGCATTTCCTGCGCCGGAAAGATCCGGTTCCCCATCCCTTCTGGCGCTAGGCTGCGGCCCATGCCATAGACCGGCAATGGACGCCTGGATCCCGATCACCATCGCTGCCGCCCTGGCGCAGACCGTACGGTTCATGCTGCAAAAGCAGCTGAAGACCGCCGGGCTGTCGACCGGCGGCGCGACCTTTGCACGGTTCATCTATTCTGCGCCGCTGGTGGCGGTGCTGATCCTGATCTACGCGCGGATGTCGGCCCAGCCGATCCCGTCGATGCCCGCGCGTTTCTGGAGCTTTGCGCTGGCCGGCGGGCTGGCGCAGATCCTGGCGACGATGTGCGTGGTGGCGATCTTTTCGCACCGCAACTTTGCCGTGGGCATCACCTTCAAGAAGACCGAGGTGGTGATGACCGCCATCGCCAGCTTCCTGATCCTGAACGAGGGCGTCGGCCCGGTCGGGGCCTTCGCCATCGCGATCGGCCTTCTGGGCGTGCTGCTGCTATCGGATCCGCCCGGCGGCAGCGGCGGTTTCCTGACCCGCATCGTCAACCGCGCCGCCGGGCTGGGGCTGGCGTCGGGGGTATTTTTCGCAATCTCGGCGGTCGGCTATCGCGGTGCGTCGCTGGCGCTGTCGCACGGCGACACGGTGCTGCGCGCCGGCACCACGCTGGCCGTTGTCACCGCCAGCCAGACGTTGGCGATGGGGATCTGGCTGGGCTGGCGCGACCGCGCCCAGATCGTCACCGTGCTGCGGGCCTGGCGGGTGGCGGGCATGGTCGGAATCATGTCGATGATCGGCAGCTTCTGCTGGTTCTCGGCCTTCACCTTGCAGAACGTGGCCTATGTCAACGCGCTGGGCCAGATCGAGCTGATCTTTTCCATCGCCGCCTCGGCGCTGTTCTTTCGTGAAAGGATCGCGGGTCGCGAATTCGCCGGCATCGCCCTGCTAAGCCTCGGTATTCTGGCGCTGATCCTGTTCCTGTAGGGTTCAGTCCATCCGGCCCGCGCGCAGCGGGCGCTTGCCAGCCAGCCGAAGAAACAGGCTTTCCTCGTCGGAGTTCTTGAAGAACGGAACCGAGGCCGGCGGCCCAAGGTCGGGCAGGGCGGCGGCGATCTCTGCCAGCACCACCTCGGTGATGAAGGGCAGGGTAAAGTGGCGCACCTCTTCAAGCGGGATCCATTGCAGGTGGCTCAATTCGTCAGAGGCGCGGCTGAAATCATCCGGGTCGCCCACCACCGCGTCGGCGTCGGCCAGGAAGAAGCGCGCATCGAACCGGCGTGGTCGCCCCGGCGGGGTTATGGCGCGGAACACGAAGCTCAGCGGCCTGGGGTTGGGCCGCAGCCCGAGCGCGGCAAAGGCCCGCCAGTCCTCGGGCGCATCGGGCCAGTCGCCGGGCGCGCCAAGGATCAGGCCGGTTTCTTCCCAAAGCTCGCGGATGGCGGCGGCGAACAGCCCCGCCTCCAGCCCCGGCGCGCTGTCTTCGCCCAGCCGGTCGGCGCAGATCTCGGGCAGATCGCTTGCCAGCGGCACCGTGTGATCGCCGGCGTCGACCGCGCCGCCGGGAAACACGAACTTGCCGGGCATGAACACCGCCTTGGCGCCGCGCTGTCCCATCAGCACCCTGGGTGCCGTCGCGGCGTCGCGCAGCAGAATGATGGTCGCCGCATGGCGGATCGCGGTCTTGTCCAACGGCTGGCCCCTAGTTTCCTGCGTCAGGCGGCACCGCCAAAGCCATGCATGCGCTTGGCCCACTGGATCGCCACGATCAGCCCCTTCAGTCTTGGCAGAAGGTAAAGCGAAAGCGCCACGCATCCAACAGAGAAGATCGTCGCCAGCACCAGCGGCTCGGGCCGATAGGCGGTGTAGACCCACAACAACAGCGGCGCCAGGATATGCCCGACGATCAGTATGGTCATATAGGCCGGGCCGTCGTCGGCACGGTGATGATGCAGCGCCTCGCTGCAGACCGGGCAGGTGTCGCGCACCTTCAAATAGCCGCGCAGCATCGGGCCGGATCCGCAACTGGGGCAGCGCCGCCGCCAGCCGCGCAGCATGGCCGGGCGCACCGGCCTTTCTGCCCCGGGAACTTGGGATGAATTCATTTCGAGCCTCGTTGAGCCTTTGCAAACCAACATAGTGATTCCGCGCGGCGCGACGAGGGCGCGCAATGTCGCGGTGGTGCCAGGTGCCGGCAAATGTTTGAAAAAAAATTTCCGCCCCGCCGACGGAAATGCCGGGCTGCCCCGTTTCAGGTTCAGAACGCGCGGCAATCAGGCGGCGCGCAACACATTAAGAAACCATCGGAGAGACTCCACATGAAACGTACACATCTGATTGCTGCGACCGCGCTGATCGGTATTGCCGCAACCGCCGTGATTGCCACCGCACACGAGCGCGGCGACGAGGCGGGCATGGGGCGGCACGGGTTCGGTCCCGTGATGCTGCTGGAACATTTCGATACCGACAGCGACGGCAGTATCACCCAGGCCGAAATCGACGCGGTTGCCGCCGAGCATTTTGCCCTGGCCGACACAGATGGCGATGGCAAGCTGAGCGCGGCAGAGATGACCGCCGCCGCCGAGGCCCGGCGCGCCGAGCGGGTCGCCAGACGCATCGAGGCCCGGATCGCGGAACACGACAGCGACGGCGACGGCATGCTGAGCCTTGAAGAGGCGACCGCCGGCGCCGCCGATGCCGGGATGGGCCGCATGTTTGAGCGTTTTGACGCCGACGGCGACGGCGCGATCACCAAGGCAGAGCTTGAGTCCGCCAGCGGCATGTTCGGGCGTGGCCATCACCGCGGCCATGATTGGGGCCATGAACGGGGTCATGACCGGGGCGAGCACGGCGGCCGGGGCCACAACTCGCGCCAGTCTGCGAAACAGCGGCGCGCCGGGGCATCGACCCCGGCGCGCTGCCGATTGCCGCCACCGCGGGGTCGCGGTAGGTCTGCAGGACGATGGATGTGCCATATGATGCCGACACCGAAGCCTCGGACGAGGCGTTGCTGAGTGCCTTTGGCAATGGCGACGCGGTTGCCGCGCGTCTGCTGACGCTGCGGCTGACGCCCCGGGTTCGGGGGTTCGCCACGCGGTTGCGGGGCGCCTCCCGCGCCGAGGCCGAAGATGTGGCGCAAGAGGCGATGCTGCGGCT
>JAJDOB010000208.1 GCA_022340385.1 Rhodobacter sp. | reverse complement strand
ACCTCAATCCGGTTCAGCTCGCGCTCGCTCATCAAAACCCATCCCACAGCCACACTCCGATCCTGCTTGCCCAGCAGGGAAGTGTGACACTTCTACTTTGCAGATGTGGGACATTTTAACTTTGCGCTCACAGTCAAGACGCCGATAAGGAAGATTATGTTAATGAATCTTTACTTTTGATTGCCAGGAACAATTTCGATGGCTGGTGGTTGCGACGTTGACAGCTGTCTTTCACGCACCCTACGCCGTCTTTGCAGCAACGATTGGAGGTTTCAAGGTCATCCGAGACCGAGAATGTCCGGGTCGAGCTCGAGCCGATATGGTTCTTTCAGTGGATCCCTTACATTGATCTCGACGCTATCTCCAAACCCAAAATTGTAATCGACGGTTGTGGGAAATACGATATTTCCTATGAGATAGTGCATGGGAATTTCTGGCCAGAAATCCTTGGGAACCTGCACATGTGCGAGTGGTACGTAGAGCGCTTGGTTGGGAAGAAATTGTGGCAAATCCATTTCTCCCGCAACTGGCCTCGCTTCACCGACCTCGAGTAGGCATTCCGGAAGGAGCCGATACTTCAGGCAGCCGTCCTCAATTATGTCGTAAGCGAGCTGGAACTGGTTGATCGCATGTGGTTTGCGTGACAGCTCAAACGTTTCGAAATGCAGTGTGCCGCTGGAAATCGCCCGGTCTGACGTGTTCTTCAGCATTAACACGAAGAGATAGGGCTCGTAGCTGATTGAACGATCATCATCGAACACCGTTGCCCATGCTTCAGTCCCACTGGTGTTGACAGTCTCTTGGAAAGCGTACGCGTCCTCGATAGCGTCCTGATAGATGTCGGTTTCTACAAGCCGGAAGTCGGACAGCACCTTGAAGAGATCGACATGCGGATTTAACGAAGCTTCTTCGCCATAGACGTCATGGATGTTGTCGAGTGGAATGGCAAAATAGCCCGCTACCATCTCGGGCGCATCCTCGGGTGGTTTGCAGCACCAGGTGTAAACCTTTTCGCCGATACCGACCGAACTGGTTGCCAAGCCCAGGAAGAACGCCATAGCGGTCAAGAGCCAACCTGGCTTGAATTTCCCTTCCGAGTCGCCTTCCGCTTTACGCTCAGCCATGGCAAAATCCCCCTCGTTCCGCAAAGTCTACCACAAGTCATCCCATGGCAGAACGGATGTTGGTCTACGGTCGGAACCTGTACTTTCTGCCCGCATCGCCCGCCCCCGCCCCCGCCCCCGCCCCCGTTGCACAAGCCGTCGCCCGGGCCGTCGCGCAGACAGTTGGCACTGCCGCGCGGTTTGGCATATAGGGTGCGGGCACGAGCGATGTGACAGCGGCTGGAAAGGGCGCGGAATTGAACGAGGCAGTCAAGACCCCCCCGAAACACGGGTTCTCTGGCCCGAAATACCAACGGGACCATTACAACGACACCCTGAAGGAGATTCACGCCAAGCGCCGCTATGACCGGCTGTTCCTGGTCAACAGCGTGCCCAAAAGCGGCTCGACCTTCACCATGGGGGTGCTGCGCAAGGCGACCGATGCCTCGCTGGAATACGGCGGCGATCTGGAACTGGAGGTCGAACAGACCTTTTCGCTGAGCGGGTTGCTGCGCACCACGCAGCAGACCGGCAATATCATCTACAAATTCCACGCCCAGCCGAATTTCCTGAACGTGCAGCCGATCGAGAAGCTGGACATCCGGTTCATCAACATCGTGCGCAACCTGCTGGACACGATGATCAGCATCGACGAGCATCTGCTGCGCGGCGTCAACAAGAACGACGTCACGCTGTGGCCGGGCCTGCGCATCCAGTATTACAACACCTGGGACGACGAGAAGCGGCTGGATTTCATCTGCGATTTCATCATGCCCTGGTACATCCGCTATATCTATGGCTGGGGCCGGTACGATCCGAAATCCATCGTCTATTACGAAGAGATGGTCGGCGATCCCGACGCCTATTTCGCCAGGGTCGCCAAGCGCATGGGGCTGGGCAAGGGCGCGCTGGACCACAAGGCGGTCGGCAAGAACAGCCTGCGCTTCAATGTCGGCAAGATCGGGCGCGGCGAGGCCCTGCGCGACACCTATCTGCCGCGCCTGCGCCAATACGCCGGCTATTATCCGAAATTCGACTTTTCGAAGGTCGGTCTTTAGGCGTGGCGGTTGCTTCGGGACACCCCGGAATGGCCGATGCGCAAAGGAGCAAGATGTGCCGACCAAGATAACACCGCCCTGCGATATCGCGCTGGTGCAGCTGGAAGGGGTGCATGAAGAGGTCGCCTCGGGGTTCGTGCGCGCCTTTGCAGAGCTTGGCCTTGACAGCGTGCTGCATTTCAACAGCCGCATTCAGGCGCAGCGCGGCGATTTCTTCAAGGTCATCACCCATACCCGCGCGCATCTGGATTACATGAAGCTGGAGGGCCGCCCCGACTGGACCGGCCTGCAGCAGGCGCTCCGGGACGAGGCGCCCAGGCTGCTGTTTCTCAACACGCTGCAGCGCGATGCGGCCGCCAATCTGGCGCTGGAGTTCGATCTGCCGGTGTTCGGCGTGATCCACAATCACAACCTGTTCCAGGATTCCGCCGCCTGCATGCAACTGGTCCGGCGCGGCCGGCTGGAAGTGTTCGGCCTGGCGCCGCATGTGGTCGAGGTGATCGAGCGTGATATTCCCGCCCTGAAGGGTCATGTGCATCTGCATCTGCCCTATGACTGGAAACGCCCCGGGGTCTGCGACTATGCCCTGCCCGGCCCCGGCGAGCGGCTGGAGATCGTCATCCCCGGCGCGGTGGATTTCAAGAACCGCGCCTTCGAGCTGCTGGTCGGGCATCTGGCACAGACCGACCTGTCCGGCCTGCGCCGGTTCCGGCTGGTGGTGGTGGCCGGCGGGGCGGATCGGGCCGCGTTAGAGACACTTGTGGCAGAGAGCGGGCTGGATGACCTGTTCGATTTCGAGCCGCTGGATCCGGTTTCGGGCCGGGTGCCGCATGACCGGCTGATGGCGCGCTATTCGGCCAGCCACGCGTTCCTGCCGCTGCTGCCGCCGGGGCGGTTCGATTATGTGCGCAAGAAGATCACCACCGGCGTGGTCGCCGCCATCGGCGCCGAGCGCCCGCAACTGGCCCCGCCCGGGGTGGCGCGGGCCTATGGGTTCGAACCGCTGAAGATGCCGCCGGGGCGGCCGTTCGATCTGTCGCAGGCGGATCTGTCGGACGAGAACCTGCTGCGGCTGCACGAGAAAACCGCCCGGATTGCCGCCGAAGGGCTGGCGCAGAACCGGCAGGTCATCAGCGACCTGCTGGGACGCTACATCTGACAGGGGCCGACTGCGGCTGAAGCGGACTCGTAACCCCGCAGCTTATGTTTTGCATACCGGTCATCCGACAAGAAGAGTCGGATGACCGTGCAGAGCCAATGTGTCAATTGGTGCACGGAACACGACCTGCCGCAATGCTGAAGGACGCGGAATTGGGCACTTGATCACTGTTGCAGGAGCATAACCGGCGACTTCAGCTTTGATGCGTGCTAGTGAGGAACGGATTTTTGTCGAGGGCTTGAAATGACTGAAGTTTCGGTAATTGGCCTTGGGGCGATGGGAACGGCGCTGGCAATGGCGCTTGTTGGTGCGGATCGCGAATTGACGGTTTGGAACCGGACGCCTGAAAAAATGCGACCTCTTGTTGCGGCTGGCGCAAGGCAGGCGACGAGTTTTGACGATGCTGTCGCCGCCAGTCCCAAAGTCATTGTCTGTTTGCCGGGCTACAGCGCGACATCCGAGCTTTTTTTGGATAAAGACACCCAAGCGCTATTGGCCGGGCGAACCGTCGTGCAACTTAGCACCGCTTCGCCGAAAGAGGCCGTCGATGCAGAGAAATGGTTCGCGGAACGAAACGCGTCCTTTCTTGCCGGTGCCATTCTGTGCTGGCCTGGAAATATCGGCACCGAAAGCGGGAAAATCGTTGTAGCAGGTCACCAGAAAGCTTTTGAGGATTGCGGCAGCGAATTGCGAGCTTTGGCCGGTGGTCTTCGGTATCTCGGACCAAATATCAGAGCGCCGTCTACGGTAGATCTGGCTTTCTTGTCTCGAACCCTGGGCATCATATTTGGGTCGATCCACGGTGCGCTGGTTTGTGAAGCGGAGGGCGTTCCGGTGTCCGAGTTCACGGCAATCTTGCCGCCCGGAGATCGGGCTGTCCCGCTGACCGAGACGATCAATAACGGAACATTTGATACCATAAGTGAGGCTGGTGCTTCGGTTGATGTCGCTTGGGCAGCTGTTCGCCAATTGAAGCAACAGGCACAGGATTCAGGTATCAACAGTGAACTGCCGGATTTGATGGCAGCCTGGGTAAATAGAGCCCAAGCTGCTGGATTTGGCGCTCAGGAAACCGCGGCAGTCATAAAGACGCTGCGGACAAAGATCTAAACCGCCGCCGATTGACCCTGACGGCTGCGGGGTCGCTTTCGCGGAATTGTCCTGTTTGATTTGCCCCGGGGGCGCTGTCGGGGGCGTTTGTGTTACAAATCCGCCCCGGCCAAAGCCGGTCCGGAATGAAGGTTGCGCCGGATCAGGGTCTATTTTCCGGCGGTCTCGACGAACTGCATCAGTTTCGGCAGGCAGACGGTTTTCAGATCATAGGTGTCGATGATGTGCTGGCGCGCCGCCGCGCGGATCGGCATCTGGGCGTCGGGGTCGGCCAGCACCTCGATCAGCTTGTCGGCCCAGGCGGCGACATCGAAGAAATCCACCAGATGGCCGGTGACGCCGTCCTCGATCACCTCGGACACCGGCCTGGTGTCCGATCCCACCACCAGGCAGCCAAGGCTCATCGCCTCGAGCATCGACCAGCTTAGCACGAAGGGATAGGTCAGATAGGCATGCGCCCGGCCCACCCGCAGCAGGTTCAGCAGATCGTTGTAGGGAATGCGCCCGGTATAGTGGATGCGGCTCTGATCCACCTTGTTTCCGACCTCATCCAGAAAAATCTGCTTCCAGTTTCTGCCCCCGCCCGGGCTGGGCCCATAGCCCTGGTCATGCCCGCCGACCATCACCACCCGAAGATTGGGCCGGGCGGCCATCACCCGCGGCAGGGCGCGCATCAGGATGTGATAGCCGCGATAGGGTTCCAGGTTGCGGTTGACGAAGGTCAGCACCTCGTCGCCCGGCTTCAGCAGCGGCCCGCCGGGCACGCGGTAGCTGGCGGCCGGATCCGGCGCGATCGTGCCGGTGTCGACGCCGTCGTGAATGACCGAGATTTTCGACTGCATTTCACCCGGAAAGGTCGAGGCCTGCCATTGCGTGGGCGACAACAGCGCGTCGGCGCGGGTGGCGGCCAGCACCAGATGGCCGGTGCGCGCGATGGTGCGGATATCGGTGTCGATATTGGTGCGGCTGAATTCCGGGTCGAACCCGGTGTCGCGCCCGTGCGTGTCATACAGGAACTCGGCATAGCCCAGATGGCGCGCGTCGGGCCAGACCTCTTTCAGAAACAGCGTCTCGCCCCAGTTGATCGAGCCGAACACCACATCGGGCGCATCGCCGCGCTGCGCCAGCGCGTAGGCGGCACGCGCCGCGTTGGCGCCAAGCTCGACATGGGCGGCGTAGAACCCCGACAGGCCCGGGGTCTTGCCCATCTCGTGGCGGTAGGTGGCGGTGGGCAGCACGCGCGGGTTCTGGTTCTGCTCCCAGGTCAGCACGCCGACCTTGTGGCCGGCCTTGATCAGAGCCGGCGCCAGATAGCGGAACTGGCCGGGGAAATTGCGGTGGACAAGCAGAATGCGCATGCCGGGATTTGTGCGTCAGGTTTCGGGCGGGGGCAAGGCGGGATGTCCGCGATCGGTTTCGCCGATGCGCGCATCCCGCCCGGCCCCTGCCGCGAACACGGCCTGTAGCGTTTCGATTTTATCCTGAATCGTTTGTTCGCGGCCTCTTTCTGCGGTCGAAGGCGAAAAACGATATGCGGTGTTTCAAAACAGGGTCGAAACGATTTATTGCACCGTCAGTGGCACGCGCTGCAGGATGCGCCGGCCCTGGCCCAGCACATAGCGCAGCTCGTATGCGCCCGGCGCGGCGGGCACTTTCAGCACCATCGGCGAGCCTTCGCGGGTGTAGGCAAAGACCTCGTAGCCCTTGGGGTCGTCCGCGCGCGAGATCGCCACATAGTCGTTGCGGTAATCCGGCCCCTGCCATGTCACCGCCAGGTTGCTGCCTGGCGCGGCGCTGGCCTCGGCCGTCAGCGTCGCCGAGATCGGGTTGACCGTGATCGGCTGGCGCGCCAGCACCATCGCGTCACTGCCCGCCGCGACATAGCGCAGCTCGTATGTGCCCGGATCGACCGGCATTTCCAGCAGCAGCGGCGTGCCTTCGCGGGTGTAGGTATAATGGTGGTACTTGGTCACCGGCTGATCGGGCGAGGCGACCGAGACAAAGTCGTTCCTGTAGCCCGGCCCCTTCCAGTTCACCTCGATCCGGGCGCCCGCATCGGCGGCGTCGGGGGCGCTGATGCCGCCGGTCACCGGCGTCACCTGCAGCGGCGCGCGCGCCTTGATCACCCGGTCCTGGCCCAGCACATAGCGCAGCTCGTAGCTGCCCGGTGTCAGCGGCAGCGCCAGCTGAACCGGCGTGCCTTCCCTGGTGTAGGTGTATTTCAGCCATTTCGTGTTGGGGGCGCCGACCTCGGCAACGGCGATGAAGTCGTTCTTGTAGTCCGGCCCGACCCAGTCGACGGCGATGGTGCTGCCGGCGGCCGCCGTTTCCGGCCCGCCAACGGCAAAGTCGATGCCGGTCACCTTGACAGGCACCCGCACAAGGATCGTGCGATCCTGATCCATCACATAGATGACGTCGTAATCCCCGGGTTCGGGCGGCATCTGCAACGTCAGGGGCGTGCCCTGCCGGGTGTAGGTGTAGTTGATCCACTTGTCCTCGCCGGGCCTGGTGACGGCCAGGAAATCGTTCTTGTAATCCGGCCCCTGCCAGTCCACCGCGACGCTGGCCCCGGCGGGCAGATCGGCGGGCGGCGTGACCGATGCGGCCACGGCGGTGACGGTGATCGGGTGCGTGCCCAGGATCTTGCGCCCGTCGGCCAGGATATAGCGCAGCTCGTAGGTGCCGGGCCTTGGCGGCATCTGCACCGTCAGCAGCGGGCCCTGGCGGGTATAGGTATAGTTGATCCAGCGCGCGCCCTCGGCGGCGGGTTCGGCGACCGAGACGAAGTCGTTCTTTGCATCCGGCCCGGTCCAGCGCACCTGGAGGTCGGATCCGGCCACCGCCGTGGCGGGCGCCTCGAGCGTGGCCAGCGGGCGGTATTCGGGCAGTTCCAGCACGATGCGCTTGTCGACGCTGCCAACGCCAAAGCGCTGTTCGGCAAAGGCCTCGTCCACCGGGCGCAGCACCGACACGGTGTATTCGCCCTTGACCAGTTGCAGATCGAGCCCGGGCGCGATTTCGGTGTCGACCACGTTGTTGCCGGCGCCATCGGTCACGTCCCAGATCAGGTCGTCATTGATCACCGGGCCGTTCCTGCCGTCGGTTGCGCGCGCGTGCACCCTTACCGGTTGCGGCGGCAGCCCGGGCAGGTTCAGGATCACCGTCTGATGGGTGTTGCCGACCGGGAAATCGCGCGCCGCGCTGGCGCCATCGGCGCTGCGCAGCACCTGGGCGCTATAGTCGCCGGCGGTCATCTTCAGCGTCGGCGTCATATCACTGCCGCCCTCCAGCAGCACCTGGCCCGCGGCATCGCGGATCGTCCAGACCAGGCCGGAGGATATGTTGATCCCGTCCGCCTTGGCCAGAAAGGTCACGTCGAACTCTGCCGGTGCAACCGGTTCGGGTGCTGGCGGTTCGGCGACCACCAGCAGGGCCTCGGCCAGTTCGCCCGCGTTCGATGCGGTGCGGAAGGTGCCGCCGGTTTCCTCGGCCAGGCATTGCAGCTGCGCGCGGTCCGCCGGGTCGTTCACATCGAAGCCGATCACATGGGCGGTGAAATCTATGCCCGCCGCCTCCAGCTTGCGGCCGACCTCGCAGGGGTCGAAATCGCAGGTCTCGCGCCCGTCGCTGACCAGAATGACGGTGGCCCGCTCCTCGGTGTATTTCAGCGCCTCGGCGGCGGCGATGACCGCCGCCGACAGCGGCGTCTTGCCCTTCGGCTTGATCGCGTTGACGGCGGCGCTGATGGCGGCGCGCTGGTCGCCGCCGGGCTGGATAATCGTCTCTATATCACTGCAATCGCCCTTGCGCCGGTGGCCATAGACCGTCAGCCCCAGGTCCTGTTCGCCCGGCAGCGTCTGCAGCAGCCCGTCGATGACATCCTGTGCGATGGTGATCTTGGCGACGCCGTCGATCTGGCCCCACATCGAGCCGGAGCCATCCAGCACCAGAATGGCGCGCGACCGGTCCGGGGTCGTGTCCTGGGCATCGGCCCGGGGCACGGACAGGGTCAGGGCGGCGGCGCAGAACAGGCAAAGGGCAAGCAGCAGACGGGACATGAAAGGCTCCTGTTTCATCATTCATCATTCGTCGGGCAATGCGGAAAGGTTACCCCAAATGCGTCGATTTGCAAAAGCCGCGATGCCCGGCGCGCGCCGGCGCCGGTGACGGTATCGTTCCGGCGGCATAAGCCCTGCGGATATTCGCGGGGTAACTGCTCCAGCCGGTTTGCCGCTCTGCTCAGAACACGAAATCGGCCCCGTCCAGATCGCCCAGGCTGACATTCAGCAAGGTGATCGTGTTGCCGGCGAAATCGTCGATCACCACATCCGCGCCGACCTGGGTCATATGCGGATTGCCCGGGTCGGTCAGGTCGGCAAAATCGGTGATGCTGGTGACACCCGACAGGTCGATCTTCTCGGCGTTGTTGGTGGCGGCGAAATCTGTGATCACATCATCGCCGAACCCGTCGGCAAAGACGAAGCGGTCGGCGTTGAACCCGCCGGTCAGCGTGTCATCGCCGTTGCCGCCGTCCAGCGTGTCGAAACCGGCGGCGCCATCCAGCACGTCATTGCCCTT
>JAJDOB010000198.1 GCA_022340385.1 Rhodobacter sp. | reverse complement strand
ACAGCCAAATCGCCCCTACGCCGCCGTCAGCTCGACCGACACCGGATCGCGCGCCGAGGTGGCGGGCATGAAGCAGCCGCCAGATTGGGAGTCCGAGGCGCGCGCCATTACCGGCATTTCAAACGGCACGATCAGCATCCTGCACGATGCGGGCAGCGGCCTTGTCCGCGTGGCCATCACCGCCGACGACAGGATCGCAGCATTGTTCTTTGTCAGCCCGCGCCCCGTTGCGCTGAACCGCGACGCCGTGGTCGCACTGATCGGCACCGACACTGCACCGTTGCAGGCATTGTCGGGGCGCAGCGGCAGCAACCAGCGCGATGCAGGCGCGGTCATCTGTTCGTGTTACTCGGTCGGAATCAACACCTTGCGCGAGGCGGTTGCGGCGGGCGCCGCCAGCGTCGAGGCCTTGGGTGCACGCACCTGCGCAGGAACAAACTGCGGCTCGTGCAAGCCGGAACTGGCGGCGCTATTGTCGGTGACGCGCCTGCCCGTGGCAGCAGAATGACGCTGAACCCCTATCTCTCTATCATCGCGCGCGGCAAGGGGCGTGGCCGCTCCCTGACGCAGGCCGAGGCGCAGGAAGCGATGCAGATCATCCTGCAAGGCAAGGCCGCGCCAGAGGCTTTGGGTGCCTTCCTGATGGTGTTGCGCTATCGCGGCAAGACGGCGCCGATCACCTATCTGCCGCTCGAAACTCTTTCGCCGCTCGGCTTCGAATTGCTGAATCCGCGCCGGAGGCCTGGTCTGCGCTCCTGCCTCAACACCGTGCGGCGCATGTGGAATCCGACAGGCGCACCTGCAAGCGTTCAGGGCGTTTTCCATCCCTCGTATCGCGGGCTTCAGGCTTGCGCTGCAGAGGCGCTTGGCCAGCACACCCTGTCGATCATCAAGGGCGGCGACGGTGAATTCGAACGCCACCCCGGCAAGGAAATCGAGGTGTTCGCCCTTTGGAATGGGCAGCATCACGCCACAAAGGCGCCCGCACGACAGTCCCAGATCCGCAGACTGCTCGAGGTGTCGGACGATATCGACGCGGTTACCCTCTGGACCGGAGCGCAGCAGGACGAATTCGCCGAGGCCACGGTGACCGGAACGGCGGGGCCTGCAGTCTGGATCCTTGACGCGGCCTCGGATGTCCAGGGCGCAGACTTTCTGGCGCGGACGCTTTGGGAGGAACGGCACGGCAATCAAAGGAGAACCGCATGAAGACGTTTCCGATGTTTTTGCGCATGACCGGGCGGACGGTGGTAATTGCGGGCGGCGGCGAACAGGCGGCGCAGAAGTGCCGCCTGATCCTCAAGACCGAGGCCCGGATCAGGGTGCTTTCGCCGGAACTGGAGCCGGAACTGGCAGACCTTCACCGTGAAGGCAGGATCGACTTCCATCAGGGACCGATCACGGCGCGCGACTTCGAAAATACTGCAATGGTATTCATCGCCACGGGCTGTCGCGGCACCGATGCCGCCCTGCACATGCTTGCCAAGACCGCCGGCGCCCTTGTCAATGTCGTCGACCAGCCCGACCTCTGCGACGCTCTGACCCCGTCCATCGTCGACCGCGATCCGGTCGTCGTCGCCATCGGAACTGAAGGTACAGCGCCGGTGCTGGCCCGCCAGATAAAGACCCGGATGGAAGAATTGCTGGAGCCTCGTCTGGGCGATCTGGCAGCACTTGCGGGGCGTCTCCGCGCGCAGGCCGCCGCCCGCCTCAGCGCCAGAACGCGGCGCGACCTGTGGCGCTGGGTGTTCGATGGGCCTGCCCGCCGGGCCCACTCCCGCGGCGCGGAACGCGAGGCCGCGGAGCTGATCAAAACGGCCATCGACACGGCGCAAATTCCCCCAGCGGCCCCCGCGCCAGTCGCCCTGGTCGGGGCCGGTTCGGGATCAAAGGACCTGATGACCCTGCGCGCGGTACAGCGCCTGCAAGAGGCCGACATCATATTTTACGACAGTTTGATAGACCCAGACCTGCTTGACCTTGCCCGCCGCGACGCCGAAAGGGTTTGTGTTGGCAAGATCGCCGGAAGCCGCAACTGGCCTCAGGACAAGAGCAGCGCCCTGCTGGTCGCTGCAGCGCGGCAAGGTAAACGCGTGGTGCGCCTGAAATATGGCGATCTTGACCTTTTCAGTCGCGGCGCCGAAGAAGCCGCAGCCCTGTCTGCAGAGGGGATCAGGTTCGAAATCGTTCCGGATGTCGCAGTGGCAAGCGCCGGCGCTGCCCGGTCGGGAGAATCCCTGACCGAGCGAAACCGCATTGACTGTCCTTCTCACCGGCGAAACGGCACCAGGGTCGCGGTCTTCAAGGGTGTTGACGAAATCGCGGATTTCGATGGTACACTGCAGGATGGCAGTTTGAACGGCATCGTCGGGCGTTAGTCGAGCATTATGCCAAGAATGCGTAGCGAAGGCGGGTGCAGCGCGATGCTGCAGCATGGTCTGGCCAAAACAAGGCCGTTTGAGCGCACGCAGGCCGTTGCCTGACTGTTTGAAAGAGACAAGGCCTGTTCGCCCACGCCACACTTTTCCAAATCTCTTTTTGGCACGTCGCGATTGTGCAAAGATCTATTCCAATCCAATGTTGTGGCTTAGCACGGTGATTGCATTGACACTCGCATCGCCCATTTGGAGGCTCGCCCCTATGCCGATGCGTTGGATCATTTTGATTGTGCTCTTTTTTGCCCGCACGGTCATGGCCTTGCAATTCCAATCCGTGGCAGCGCTTTCGCCTTTCGTCATGGATAGCCTCGCGATCACGCTGGCAGATATCGGTGTCCTGATCGGGCTCTATATGGGCCCCGGCATCATTGTCGCTGTGGTCGGCGGGGCGGTGGCGACTTGGTTCGGGGACAAGCGAACAGTGATCACGAGCCTGATCTTGATGGTTCTGGGTGGCCTGATCGTCGCCGGCGCCACAACCTTAGGCTGGGCAGTGGCAGGTCGCGTCATGTCGGGCGTTGGCGGCGTCGTTATCAATGTTCTGATGACAAAACTGGTCATTGACTGGTTTGCAGGTCGCAACGTTGCAACGGCGCTTGCGATCTTCATAAGCTCTTGGCCGGTCGGGATCGCACTTGGCCTGCTGGTCCTTGCCCCGTTGGCCACCAGCGGAGGTCTGAGCCTGGCATGGAATGTCCTTACCGGATTGACGGTGCTGGCACTGGTGCTTTTCGCCTGGGTCTACCGACCGCCTCAAAGCGCTGTTCGGGCGGCTGTCAGCATCAAGATGACCGCTCTGCCTTGGGCACCACTGATCTGCGCCGCCCTTATTTGGGGCCTTTACAATACAGCTTTCGCGATGGTCTTCGGCTTTGGGACGCTGGTCCTGGTCGAGCGCGGTTTTGCCTTCGCTGCCGCGAGTTCAGCGACAAGCCTTTACATCATCGCCGGCACGATCGGGATCCCGATTGGCGGATGGCTGGCGGATCGATCAGGCAATGGGAAATTGGTGGTCTACGCAAGCTTGTGGGCTGGAACGGTGTTGTTTCCTGTCGTTCTCTACATACCCGACACCTATGTAGTGGCAGCCCTTGTCATTGGCGGGTTTATGGTCGGGCTTGCCCCAGGACCAGTTGTCGCCCTACCAAGCCGGATCCTTCCTGTTTCGGCTCGCGCCTTTGGCACAGGGGTATTCTATTCGATCTACTACGTTCAGATGATGATCGCCCCGGCGCTGGCGGGAGCAATTGCCGATCGCACGGGTGATGTGAGTGTTACGTTCGTGATTGGCTCGATCATGATGCTTCTCGCGATCCTGTCGCATGTGTGTTTCAATCGCCTTGCATCGGCTCCGAACGCTGATTAAGGGCAATGGTCTTGCACTGCAGTAAACGGCATTTTGTCCGCGGTGTATGAATTCACACGCGTCTCAACAACTACCGGCTGGCGCCGGCAGGATGTTCGATGTGATTTTCCAGGAACCGAAGTACGATGTCTTCGGTGATCGCACCGTTGGTGGTTGAAAAGTAGCCCCTGCCCCAAAAGTGGCAGCCCCAGTAGCGCTTTTTGAGGTGCGGAAATTCGCGTTGCACCTTGTGCGACGAGCGCCTCTTCATGGGGCGCATCAGGTCGCTTATGGCCAGCTTCGGCGGCACGGACACGAGCATGTGGACGTGATCGCTGGACAGCACGCCACGGATGATGTCGCGCACCCGCAACCGGACATCGCCAAGCAGCACCTTGTAACGGTATTTCGTTGACCAGACGAGGTGATAGCGATGATAAAAACGCAATGCTTCCCGGCGTCATATTGCATGGCCTTATCCTCCCGGAAATGAACCTTCACCCTCCGGCGGCGCTACGTCCGAGGCTGCCCCCTCCTCGATGATCAGGTCGATCTCCGAGGCGTCGAAGCCGATGACACCGAGGTCAAAGTCGAGATCGGCCTTGGCCAGGGAGCCCGTCGTTTTCAGGTGCCGTTCATTTTCGCGCCGGGCGTAGCATCGGGAAGCGGGGCGGCGCGGCGCCAACGCGAACCTCCGCCAACTGCTCAAATCCGAAACGCCTGTAGAGGGATCTGTTCGCCGCATTCGTCGATTCCAGATAGGCCGGCAACCCATCGCGATCGACGAAAGTCAGGCAATGTTCCATCAGCTTTGCGCCAAGCCCGCGTCCGCGATATGCCGGGTCCACCGCAATCAGGCCGAGGTACCAGTGGGGTTCACTTGGACGATAGGCGGCGCTTTGCGAGATCAGGGCCGCGAACTCCGGAGGGAAACCGTGCCCCGACCCAGCGACGGAAGGTTCCGCCTGTGCAATCTCTTCAGAGCGGTCAGTCCTTGCGCCCGGCGCAAGCCAGACCGCGGCCCCGGCGAAATCGCCAATTGCAAAGATCGTGCCCGCATCAAAAGCCGCGGAATATGCGCGCCTTGGGTGCTTTTGGCTGTCATGCAGGAAGTCCAGCGAGTTTGGCATCAGCCAGCGAACGAACGGATCGGCAGCGAATGAGACAGACAGCAATGCGCCAAGACGCTCTTCGTCGTCCCAGCCTCCACTTCTGATTGGCATTTCTTCCAAAGTCGCCTCCGACGCGTGATCTCCGATCATGCTATTGGCTTGCCACCGATACACAAGTGCCGGTTCTGCGCTTGTGATCCACCACAGCCCTAACGAATTCGGGCGCAGGCGCATTCGGCTGGTGCAGCCCCCGGCGATGACGTCTAGTCTGATCGTTGATCACCCCACGAAAGGCCGGATCGATGGACCTACCCAGAACACCGGCGCTTGGACTGGTGGCCGCGCTGGCCACTGTGACGATCTGGGCGGCGTTCATGCTGGTCACGCGGTTCGCGGTCCAGGGCAGTTTCACGGTTGAAGAGCTTTTGATCCTGCGCCTGGCGCCGGGCGCTTTGGTGATGGCACCGATCATGTGGCGGCTGGGTGTCATACCGCGCGGGCAGACCTGGCCACGCGCCGCGATGTTGATGGTTGGGGCCAGCGCCGTCTTTCCCTTCGTGGTGTCCATGGGGCTGGCCTTTGCGCCCGCCTCGGACGGCGGAGCACTGGCGCCAGGGATGCTGCCTTTCTGGACCGCACTGGCGGCCTATGCCATGGCCGGAGAGATCCCCGGCCCGCGCCGCCGGCTTGGGCTGGCGATGATCCTGACGGGCGCGATGGTTGTCAGCCTGTGGCAGATCCTTGCCGGAACGGTCGATGGCGCCTGGAAGGGCCACCTGATGTTTCTGACCGGGTCGGGGTGCTGGGCGATCTATTCCGTCGTCTTTCGCCAAAGCGGGCTAAGTCCCCTGCATGGGCTGGTTATCGGGCTGTTCTGGGGCAGCTTGCTTATTACGCCGCTGCTGCTTGCAAGCGGCAACGTCAGCTTCGCCACGGCGAGTCTGCTCGATATCGCGGTGATGATCGTGCTTCAAAGTTTCGTAATCGGCATTCTGGCGATGTTCCTGTTCGGCTACGCGGTGCAAATCCTCGGAGCGGCCGAAACCGCCGCCTTTGGTGCGCTGACCCCTATCCTTGCCTTGCTGGGAGGCGTGGTATTTCTGGACGAGACCGTGACCCCGCTCAAGGTCGCTGGCGTCGCGCTTGTGGCGGCGGGTGTCTTTCTGGCGTCGGGTGTTCTGAGCAAGACCCGGCCGGCGTCCGCATCCTGAAACCTGTAAGCCATCCACGCATGGATGCCACCCACAGGTGACATTCCGGACCGCCGCACACCTAGATACAGCTTGCCCGCATCGGTCATCTGTATGTCGCGCGGCATTTCCAAATCAGCAGTGACGGCGGCGCGGAACCGAAAGTCGATCGGGTGGACGCGGGCTTTTCCGGATGCCGCTGCTCTGCCGCTCATGCGTCCAGCGTATGCAACTCCCGCCGCATGATCTTGCCGGTGCTCGTCTTGGGGACGTCACTGACGAACTGGACCTTGCGCGGGCATTTGTAAGCCGCCAGCGTTTCCCGGCAAAACGCGATGATCTCGTCCTCGGTGCAGGTCGCATCGGTTTTGAGCACAATATAGGCCTTGGCGATTTCGCCTTTGATGTCGTCAGGCTGTTTGCCCACGGCGGCAAGAGCAACGGCTGGATGTGCTGCCAGAACCCGCTCGATCTCGGCTGGGTAGACATTATACCCGGCGGTCAGAATCATGTCCTTCTTGCGGTCCACGATAAAGACGCAGCCGTCCGCGTCCATGGTGCCCAGATCGCCGGAGTGCAGCCAACCGTCCGGCTCAAGCGTTTCGAGGGTTTTTTCTGCGTCGCCGAAATACCCCATCATCACGATAGGCCCCCGGACCATCAGTTCACCCACCTCGCCGCGCGGCAGCGTATTGGCGGCATCCTCGGCGTCGGCAATCCGAAGTTCGCAATAGGGCAGCGCACAGCCGATCGAGCCATGCCTGTTGTTGCCATAAAGCGGATGGGTCGCGCCGAGGCCGGCAATTTCCGTCATACCCCAAAGCTCGATCAACGGCACATTGAAGGCCGTCTCGACCGCCTGCATTGTCGCGACCGGCATGGTCTGGCCGCCGACATAGCAGCGCTTCAGACTGGACAGATCAGCGTATTTTATGGCCGGGTTATTCAGCATGAACATGTACATGGCTGGAACACCATCGAAAATGGTCGCCTTGTGGGCCGCGATATCGGCAAAGGCCGCTGCGGGATCGAACTTGCTGTGCAGCACGAGTTTGGTGCCGAACATCATCATGCCCATCATCAGCACATTGGCGTAGACATGCGGACATGGCAGGGCGCTGACGACGCAATCCTGCGGGCCGCGCATCTGCATCTGACTGGTCATCGCGCCATTTGTGATCACCGCTCTGTGCGATTGCATGGCCCCTTTGGGCCGCCCGGTCGTGCCCGACGTATAGCCGATGGTGGACAAGGCCGATGGGTCGACATCGACCGGGGCCGGGGCTGGGATATTCGCCGCGAGCAGCGCATCGAAAGACACCGCCCCCTCGGCAATATCGCTGCCGAACGAGATGATGGCGCCAACGTCCGACACGTCCTTGACGCCCATGATCGCCGCCACCTTGTCGGGCGAGGCAATGATCGCCTTGGCTCTGCAATCCTTGACCACATATTCGATCTCGGACGGGGTCAGCATGGTGTTGACCGGATTGATGACGGCGCCAAGCCGCGCAATGGCGTAGTAACTGACGATCCACTCCCATGAATTCGCAGCATAGAGCGTGACAGTATCACCAGGAGTGATGCCCAGATCGCTCAGCCCGCCCGCAGCGCGTTCGACCAGATCGTTGATTTCGTTAAACGAAAAGGTCCGCCCTTCAAATACGAGCGCATCCTTGTGAGAGAATTTCTTTGCGGCAGCCGCCGGGATTTGACCGATATGATCAAGCATTTTGTCCCCCCCTGTCGACAAGCAACCTGTTTTTTTGACTCGGCTTCTGCCGATGGTCAGATTGTAGATGTGCCCAACCATTTGGCCAATGAAAAATCGAGTCAAGAGAATTCAGGGGCTCCAAAACCGGCCACGCTGCTTTCGCATCGCGGTCGTTCGGGAACAGCGCGGCATTCCGGAAACGTGGAATCACGCTCAGCAGGCCGTGCCGGCCCATGCGGGTATCAAGGCTTTTCATGGGCGGGGCGGCACATATGCTTTCACCTGTCATCCCTTGGGCGGGTGGCGAAAGACCCCGCCCTATTGCATGATGATCTTGATACTCTACAAAAGATTTGTCGACCTTCTGACATGATCCCGACGCCGGAGCGCACGCATGGATTTTCTGACCGACAAGTTTCTCATACCGGCCAACCGCATTGACGGGACCGTGCTGGTCACCGGCGCCGGTGGCTGTATCGGGGCCTGGGCACTTGCCATCCTGACCCGCTCGGGTGTTCCCTGCGTCGCCGCCGATCTGCAGGACAACCGCACCCGTCCCGCGCTGGTCATGGGGCCGGATGCGGCGGCAGGCCTGACCTGGGAGACCTGCGACGTCACTGATGCTGGCCGCCTTGGTGACATCGTTAGAAAGCACGACATTCGGGCGATCATCCACCTCGCCGGTCTGCAGGTGCCGTTCTGTGCCGCGACCCCGGCCCTTGGCGCGCGGGTCAATGTGGAAGGCACCATCAACGTCCTGCAATCTGCCCGCGAGGCCGGGATCCGGCGCATTGCCTATGCCTCGTCGGTTGCCGCCCTCGCCATGCCGCCGGGCGGGCCATACAAGGAAACGCTTTACGGCGCCTACAAGCTCGCCAACGAGCACAGCGCCTTTGTGTACTGGGCCGATTGGGAGGTGCCATCGGTCGGCATTCGCCCCAATGTCGTCTATGGCATCGCCCGCGATCAGGGCATGAGCTCGCGCAACACGCTGGCCATTCAGGCCGCCGCAATGGGCCTGCCCTTCGGCATTCCGTATACCGGCAACTATAGCTGGCTATATGCGGGCGAGGCTGCCGCGGCCTTCATCGCCGCCGTAAGCCAGGATGGCACCGGCGCGCCGGTGTTTGACCTGAACGGCACCTGCGACAGTATCGAGAACGGGCTGGCGATTGTCAGAAGGCTGGAAAATGGGGCGCAGGTCAGCGCCTCGGGCGGCCCGTTTCCGTTTCCGCCCGATCTTGATGACGCGCCTTTGCGGGCGCATGTGCCCGACTACCCGTCGGTGAGCCTGCAAGAGGGGATCAAGGACACGCACCGGGCCTTCAAGCTTCTCGTCGCAAGCGGGCAATTGACCCGGATGCCGGGATAGGGAACCGCCAGACGATCCGGATGATCAAAGCGCAAGATGCCGGGATGCCGACGCCGGAAACGTGCCGCAGGCACGGTCGCGGCCAGGCGACATTCTGAAAGCTCAAATCGCAAGATGGCGGCATGGAAGTGTCGGATGCGGCGGCGTTGCATCCGACTTACGGTGCGCCGTTATTGGTGAATCGCGCCCCTGCGCTTGTTCAATTGGCGATCCGCGTGCGCGAGATCGCCGTCACATGTTCCACGGTTTCGCCGGCGGCCAGGCGTTGCAGGATCTCGCGGGCGGATGTGTCGGTTTCCCGAACAGCGGCCGCTTCCAGGATTGCCGGGGCGCTGTAGCGATCAATTCGCATCAGGCTGCGCGCGGCTTCGATCCGCACCGTCGGATCGGGATCGCGCAATCCCCAATACGCAAACAGGTTGAAACTTGCGGCACCCGCCGCACCGGCCAGGGCGCTTATGGCCGCGCGGCGCAAGGCGGGATCCTTTGCATCGGTCGCCAGATCGCGAAGCCGGGCAATCGCCTCGGCGTCGGCGATATTGCTGAGCCGGATGATGTCACGCACCGCGATCGCATGGGTGATCACCGGGTCGGGTGCATCGGGATCGGGTTCCGGCGGTTCCGGAACCGCGACGGGTGTATCGGGTTGCCAGTCCCGATCAAATGTCTCGCCCTCGACAACGACCCATATCCGGCTGATCTGTTCCGAATTTGCGTCCGAGCCACCCCGGAAAATGACGAAGGACCGGTTACGAAGCAGGCGACGCAGCGCCGCCTCGACCGTCAGGCCATCAAGGTTCACAACGCTGGCGGTTTTCCCGAGCCCGGGCTGAAGCCGCGCTTCGAACCCCGCCTGGCGCCCGATCCGAGCGATTGTCGCGTCGATATCCTCGCCCGCGGCAACGCTGCCGGACAGCCGCCCCGAACTGCGGTCAAATCCCAGTCCGGGGATGACTCCCGCGCCCTGGTTCTCGATCTGCTGGAACGCGGTCACGGAAGAGGCCGCCACGCCCAGAAGCGTGGCGGCCGCGATGCACCGTGCGGATCTTGCAAACCGCCACCTCAACCGAAGCGCCGGCTTGCGTCTGCCGCGCCGACAACGCCGGTTCTGACCGGGCGATGTCGAGGCGGCATCCGCAGGTTCTGTCGTCATTGCTGCAAGTGGTTGCCCAGATATTCGAACTTGCCCATCTCGGCATCCATCGCAAGCTTGCGCTCCTTGAAGTTGCCCTTGCCGGCGACGCCGTTGATGGTCTCGGTGCTCATCGCATATTTCAGCGTTGAAAAGGCCACCGCATCGGCGTTGATCTCCAGCGCCGTTTCACTGACGTTGTCGTAGGTATCGCAGGCCAGGTGATAGCAGGGATCGTACTGCTCGCCCGAGACGCCGCCGTACAGCAGCACTTCATCCGGCGTCTTGATGCCTTCGGCGCCAGTGAACAGGCCACCTGCCGGGATACCCACGGCGATGAACGGGCCATAGTCCGAACGACCGCTGAAATCGGTGCCCTGATGGGGTTCGCCCAGCGCATCGTAGAACTGTTCGAACGTGGCTTCGATCTGTGCCGATCCTAACGGCCCGGGGCCCGAACCGACGGCATCGGAATCGTCACCGTCGTAGACGCCGAAGAAGTAGTTCGGAGACCCGATCATGTCGAAGTTGAGGTAAAGCGCGATGACCTCGCCTTCTTCCTGACTCAGGTTGCCGACATAATAGGTCGAGCCGACCAATCCGGCCTCTTCCGCACCCCACCACGCAAAGCGAAGACGATTGCGGGTATTGACCTTGGCCATCTGCAATGCGGTCTCGAGAATCGCGGAAGACCCCGAACCGTTGTCCTGGATGCCGGGGCCCTCGGCCACGGAATCAAGATGCGCGCCAACCATGACGACATTGCCCGGATCGCCCGCATCGGTTTCAGCCAGAACGTTGAAGGTTTCGCGATCTTCGCTGATCGCATCGACCATGATACGGACGATGACACCGCCCGCAGCCAGCTCCATGCCGACATCCGTCGAGGCGCCCACAACCGGAATCGTTATTCCCGTGCCGCCAAGTGTGCCCAGAAAGTTCACTTCGCGCCCGGGCTGGCCCTCGTTCATGATAATCACGCCAACCGCACCGGCACCCTCGGCATTCAATGCCTTCAGCGCGAAACTGCAATTGCCGCGCTGGACAATAGCGATACTGCCAGGCGTAAACCCGGCGAAATCGGTGGCCTCGCAGCCGCTGGTCGACGAGTTGGGCGGCAGCGCGGCCGCGTCGATGATGTCGACGCCCTCTGCCGCGCCGGTCACGTCGCCGGCTGCGGAATAGGTCATCGTGGCAAACCCGCTGGGAAAGCCATAATAGGTATAGGTGGTCGCGACAGGAGCGATCTGATCCAGTTCGGCTGCGCTCAGTTCCTCGAAGAACGGGTAGATGAAGGGCTGGATCGTGACGTTATAGCCGGCATCTTCCAGTTTCTGGGCAACGTAATCGCCCGAGGCGTCATAGCCCGGCGTCCCGGATGTCCGGATCCCGCCATTGGCGTCCGCGATATCCTGAAGCGCCTGCTGGTGCGCGCGAACACCTTCAAGCGTCATGCATTGCAGCAATTTCGCAGGTGTGTTGTTGCTGCGTTTGCTGCAGGATTTCGGCCCGGCGTCCGCGGTTCCGGCCAATGGAACCGTCAGGATCCCGGCCAGTAAGGAAACGCTCAGCAATTGAAATGGTCTCATTACAATTTTCCCTCTCTGGTTGTTTTTTTGTGTTTTTCAATTCAGCCAGCATCGAAGCTGGATCGATTCGAGTCCACAAGAATCGACAATTCCCGGAAAGGCTTACCCCACGGCAGCGGGCAGAAACCGGTCGGCGCAATACGCCAATTGACCCCTCGGGGTACGCGATGTGCCATGTTTCCGGCTACGGGATCCGAGAGGATATTTCCCGCGCGCCCGGTGACCGGCGAAGGGCAGTTGCCCGCCCCTCGCGAAATTCCAAGCGCCGGGTCAGAGATTGCCCCGGCCCAGCTCTGCGGCAATGTGATCGGCTTGCCGGATCGCCAGTGCCACGATGGTCAGCGTCGGATTCTCCGCAGCGCCAGTGGTGAACTGGCTGCCATCCGAGACGAACAGGTTGGCGATGTCGTGGGTCTGACCATGTTTGTTGACCACGCCGTCGCGCGGGTTTTCCGACATCCGGTTGGTTCCCAGGTTATGGGTCGACGGATAGGGCGGCGTCGGGAATGTCCGCGTGGCACCGACCGCGTCGTAGATCGCCATGCCCTGCTGATAGGCGTGCTTGCGCATCGCGACATCGTTCGGGTGGTCGTCGAAATGCACGTTCGGGGCCGGCATGCCGTACTGATCCTTGAGATCATGGTTCAGCGTGACGCGATTGGTTTCCTGCGGCATATCCTCGCCCACGATCCACATTCCGGCCATGTTTTCATAGGAATCCAGCGCCGTGGTGAATTCGCGGCCCCAGCCGCCCGGATCGAGGAAGGCGGCCATGAACGGCAGACCCAGCGACAGTGTCTCAAACTCGTAACCGCCGACAAAGCCGCGCGACGGGTCATGCCTGGCCTCGTCCTGGATGATGCCCGCCATCGTTGTGCCGCGCCACATCTTCACCGGCTTGTCGAACACCGCGTAGACCGATCCGGTCATGTGGCGCATATAGTTGCGGCCGACCTGACCGGAGCTGTTGGCCAGCCCGTCGGGATACATCGACGAGGCCGAGTTCAACAGCAGCCGCGGGCTTTCGATCGAGTTGCCCGCGACGCAAACGACGCGCGCCATTTGCATGTGCTGGTTGCCATCGGCATCGGCATAAAGAACGCCGGTGACCTTGCCGCTGTCGTCATGCTCGATCTTCAGCACATGTGCGCGTTCGCGCACTTCAAGGTTGCCCGTCGCCTCGCCATTCGGGATGTCGGTATAGGCAGCAGACCATTTGGCGCCCCATTTGCAGCCCTGAAAACAGAACCCGGTCTGCTGGCAGGCCAGCCGGTCGTCGTATTCGGCGGAATTGATCGCCATGCGCCCGGTGTGAACCTCGGTATATCCCAGCGCCTTGGCCCCGGCCTCGAACACCTTGTAGTTGTTGTTGCCCGGCAATCCGGCGCGCCCGCCGGTGCGGGTCACACCCAGCTTGTTCTCGGCCTTGGTATAATAGTCGTCCATCTCTCGCGGGTCGATCGGCCAGTCGAGCAGGTTCGCGCCCGCCACGTCGCCATAGTTGGTTTTCGCCTTCCACTCGTGATCCTGAATGCGCAGGCTGGCCCCGGCCCAGTGGGTTGTCGTGCCGCCCACCGCCTTGACGATCCAGGCCGGCAGCCCGCTGAAATCCCTGGCGACGCGCCAGTCGCCCGAAGTCGAGCGCGCGTCCAGCCAGGCCAGCTGGCCGAAGCTTTCCCACTCGTCGTTGATGTAATCCTCCGGCAGATAGCGACCGCCGGCTTCCAGCGCCACGACGCTGACGCCCTTTTGCGCCAGTTCGTTTGCCAGAACCCCGCCACCCGCGCCGGTTCCGATGACGACGACAACGCTGTCGTCGGTTAATTCAAATGGTGCAGCCATTGTTCAGCCCTCCCTCAGATCCAGTTGATGTCGTCAAAGCCGCGGTCGATATAACCGCCCTGGCTGAAACTCTCGCCTTCGTAGCCGAACAGCGGCCAGACCGCCTTCTGGTTGTAAAGACCGGTCACCAGCCCGCCGCGCACGGTCTGGAAGAAGGCACTGTTTTCCATGCCGCGCAGGATATCGACGCGGTCGCGTTCCCATCCGGTGTCGATGTAGCTGGCAAAGCCCTTGCCGGCGGCGGCGGCGTTCAGCGCGGCGATGCCCGCCGCGACCATCGGCGCGCTCTCGGCGCTGTCATAGCCCTTGACGGCGGCGGCATAGAATTCGTCGGCCACATGGTCATGCGGGTAGATGTCGCGCGCCATCTGGATCAGCGTTGCCATGCTGGCGGGCTCAAGGTGTTCCACCTCCATCGCCCATGCGGCGGAATTGCCCGCGACATATCCCGAACCGATCACGAATGCGGCCCCTGCCGCCGCGCTGCGCGACAGCAGTTCGCGCCGTGTCATCGGTGATTTCTGTGAGGTAACAGTCATCGAATCCTCCCTTTGTTGTATTCGGTGTCAGTGAAATCGGCCGTGCCTTTGCAGCACTTCGATCTGGTATCCGTCGGGGTCCTGGACAAAGAAGAACCGGGCAAGCAAAGCGCCATCGCGGTTGAATTCGACGATATCTCGCGGCTTCAGCCCGGCTTTGACGAACCGGGCGTGTTCGCCATCAAGGTCATCGACGCAGAACGCGATATGCCCGTATCCGTCGCCCAGGTCATACGGGTCGGTGCGGCCCTTGTTGATGGTCAGTTCCAGTTCGAAACTCGCCTCCTGATTGCTCAGGTAGACCAGGGTGAAACTGTCGAAATCCAGACGTTCGGCAGACGTCAGCCCGAAGGCGGTTTCATAGAAACCGACCGAGCGTTCCTCGTCGAGAACGCGAATCATCGAATGAATTGCCTTGGCCATTTGGTCCTCCCAAAGCGCACAACCCTGCGTTTGGTAAGCTTAGGGAACCAAATTTGGCCGTTGGTAGTAGCGCAGTACTACATCGCCAGATTATTCTGCGGCGATCGCTCCTGCGCTGGCAGAGATCTGCGCCTGCCGGATCAGACAGGCACAACGCAGCAGCGAGGTGAAGTTCGGCGCTTCCCCCCTGAGTTCAAGGACTTCTGAATGCAATTTGGACACGAATGCCGGCGTCGTCAGGCCCTCGTGCCGGGCAATGCCGTCAACGATTTCCCAGAAGCTGCGTTCCAGACGGATGCTGGTGCTCTGGCCGTTCAGACGCAGACGCCTGGTTTCGGGCTGATAGTCTTCGGGATCCTGTCCTGCGAAAATTCTGCACATATTGCCACCTCCGGTAGCGACGATAACGCGAATCATTTTTCTATGGTCGCCGCCTTTTTGCAACCACCCTCTTGGTCGTATGCAAACAAGCGCCGATGCCACAGCATCCGGGCGGGCCGGAAACAGGTGGTCGCACGGGGGACGTCAGCCACTCAGCAGGCCCGGCAGCCACAGCGCCATCATCGGGAAGCTGAGGATCAGCGTGACGCGCAGCAGTTCCGCCAGAAAGAACGGCATGACACCGCGAAACGTGTCGCTCATCGGGATATCCTTGGCCAGCGCCGAAATCACGAAGACATTCATCCCCACGGGCGGCGTAATCAGGCCAAGCTCCACCACGATCAGCGCCAGTATCCCGAACCATATTTTCAGATCCTCGGTCGACATGCCGAACCCCGACCCCTCGGCCGGCATGTAAAGCCCGCCGTTCAGGTCGATCAGCACCGGCCAGAAGAACGGGATCACCAGCAGGATCATGCTGAGGCTGTCCATCAGGCACCCCAGCAGGATCAGCGCCACAAGCAGGATGACCATCACCATCATCGGCGGCAGACCGCTGGCGACGATCCATTCGGCGGTGGCCTGCGGCAGCCCGATCCGGCTCATGAATATCTTCATCAGCTCGGCCCCCAGCAGGATCAGGTAGATCATGCCGGTTGTGCCTGCGGTTTCCTTCAGCGCCTCGATCATCTCTGGCACGCGGATCGTGCGTTTGAATGCTCCGTAAATCCAGACCAGCCCGACCCCGACCGCCGCCGCCGGCGTCGGGTTGAAAAAGCCGCCGTAGATGCCGCCCAGAACCAGCCCGAAGATCACCAGCACCGGAATCAGGCCGAGGGTCGCGGCGAAGAATTCCGCCCGGTCGGCAGCGCCGCCTTTCGGACCGGCCTCTGGGCGGATCGCGACGTAGATCGCGATTGTCAGGATGAACAGCACCACCGCCAGGATGCCCGGCAGCATCGCGGCGGCGAACATGGTGACGATATTGGCCTCGACGATGATGGCATAGATGATCAGCACCACCGATGGCGGGATCAGGATGCCCAGAACGCCCCCCGCCGCCAGCGATCCGGTCGCAAGCGCGCCAGAGTAGTTGTAACGTTTGAGTTCGGGCAGCGCGACCTTGCCCATCGTCGATGCCGTGGCCAGCGACGATCCGCAGACCGCGCCGAACCCGGCGCAACCCGCGATGGCGGCCATCGCCGTTCCGCCCCGCATCCAGCCCAGCCAGGCATTCGCGCCGCGAAACAGCGCCTGGCTAAGCCCCGCGCGCGACGCCAGCGCGCCCATCAGCACGAACATCGGCACGACCGACAGCGAATAGATCGAAAACTGCCCCCAGGCCAGTGTCTTCAACTGGCTGAGCACCAGCATCGGGCCGTTGATCAGCATGACCCCGACCCCACCGACCAGGATCATCGAATAGGCGATCGGCATCCGGATGGCGATCAGCGAGATCAGGACGATCAGCCCGATGATCCCCAGTGTGACAGGCTCCATCCGTTTACCTTTTCGAAAAGTCGGAAATTGCGTCGAGAACCGAGGCGAAGGCCGCCAGAACCAGCAGCGCCAACGAAATCAGGCACGGGGCGAACCCCCACCAGACCGGCACCTGCAGGATGGCGGTGGTATAGTCATAGGCGCGCTGATCCAGCATCCCCAGGTACATCCGCCACAGCAGAAGCCCCGAAAAGATCAGCGCGACAAGCGCCGCCAGCAGGGCGAAGACCGCCAGCCAGAACCGGCTGGCGCGCGCGGTAAAGATGTCGGCGGTCACGTTCAGCCCGGCAATCTGGCAATAGGGCAGAAACGAGAACGCCGCGATGGCGACGCCCATTTCCGTCATTTCGAAATCGCCCGGAAACGCCACGCCGATGGTCGCCGCCCCGATGATCGACACCAGATTGATTCCGACCACCGCCAGCAACACCGCACCGCCGCACAAGGCCCATACGGTGCAAATGTTCAGGACGAGGCCATGCAGCCCCGTCCCGTTCTTTTCCGCAGCGTCCACGCTATTCCGCGTTCGCAGCGATCAGGTCTTTGGCCTTTTGCACAAGGGCCGCGCCGTCGATATCCTTGGCGGCAACCTCTTCGATCCAGCGGTCCTGGACCCCCGAAAGCGCGTCGATGAAGGCCTGGGTTTCGGCCTCGCTCAGCACCACATGGGTCTTGCCGGCGTCGGTCGCCATCTTGATGCCAAAGTCATCGCCACCCCGCCAGATGTCGCCGACCTGACCCCACCAGTCACGCCCCGAAGCATCCTTGAACGCCTTCTGGATATCCGCGGGCAGACCGTCCCAGCGGGCCTTGTTCATAGAGACCTGGAACGTGGTGGTGCCAAAGCGGGTATTGTCGTTCCCCTCGATGAAATAGCCGATCTGGTTCTGCAGCTTCAGCGGCGGGATGATCTCCCACGGCAGCAGGGTTGCGTCGATCACCTTTTTCGACAGGGCTGCGGGCACTTCGGGAACCGGGGTCGCAAGCGGCGAGCCGCCCAGCGCCTCGATCACCCAGGCGCCGGTGCGGCTTGGGATGCGGACCTTGAGACCTTCGAAATCGGCGGGCGTGCGGATTTCCTTGTCGACCGACATGATCGCCTGGCCGGCATGGACATGCAGCCACATGACTTCGAGCCCGGTATATTCCTGCTTGAGATCGCTTTCGAACATGTCGTACATCGCCAGGTTCGTCGCCTTCAGGTCGTTCAGGTAGACGCCCGGCAATTCCATGACTTCGGTGCGCGGGAACAGGCCCGGCGTGTAACCGTTCACCGTCCAGATGATATCGACCACGCCGTCGCGGGCCTGCTGGACCAGTTCGGGCGGCCGCCCGCCAAGCGTCATCGCCGGGTAAATCTCGATCTTGACGCGACCGCCGGAATTCTCTTCGACCTGCTTGGCCCAGGGTTCCAGCATCTTGGTCTGAGCCGGGGCCTTGGCGCCCAGCAAATGGTGCAGCTTGAAGGTGAATTCCTGCGCGACTGCGGCCCCGGCAAATCCGATCGCCGCCACGGTGCCGGCAAGGGCCGCAAGTATCGTTCTTCTGTTCATGTCATCCTCCCACGGATCGTTGGTTGGTCGTTTTTGTCGTTATCATGCCATTCGGCAGTCCGGTGGCCCACAGCCTTGTGCGGCCCGGTCCCTGGCGTACATTACCCAAGTTTTCAGCTTTGCCCACCGTCCTTGTTGAAACAGTCCAGAAGTTCGCCGGGAAACGGGCTGGCGGTGATACCGCCGCCGTCGTCGGACTTGCGCACCAGCACGCGTTTTTCGAACCCCTCGACCGCCAGTTTGTCGCCGCGCATCAGCCTGTGCTCGACATCGAAGCTGGAACGCCCGAAGCGTAGGAACCGGGTCACGATCTCGACCTCGTCGCCAAAGCTCGACGGGATGTGAAACACCGCCCGCGTGTCGACCATCGGAAAACCGACCAGCCCGAAGCGGCGCAGCAATTCGGGCTTCGGCATGCCCGCGGCGGCAAAATGGTTTGCGGTCGAGGCGTCGAACATCGCGAAATAGCGCGGGTAAAAGACGATGCCCGCGGGGTCGCAATCGCCCCACTCGATCATCAGGGTGCGGTGGCTAGTCAGCATCGGCAGCGGCTTTCGCTTTCAGGATCGGGACGGGTGTTTCCTGCGTGCCTGCCAGCGCCTGATCCAGTCTGGCGTGGCTGTCATCGGCAAGCGCGGCAGAGATCGCGCGCCGCAGGTCAGTCGCGGCGGTGCCCGCCGGATCGCCGGACAGCGCGGGGACGACAAGCGTCTCGAATATGCGCGCATAGGCGCGGCAGCCGCGCTCCAGCGTGTCGGAATAGCCCTTGCGCAGCCGGGGCAACGCCGCCAGCGCCTCGGCAAGATCGGGGCTGTCGGGCAACGACCGGCACAGCGCATCCAGCCAGCTTTCGATGGCGGCCTGTTCACGCTCGTAGCGCAGCGACCGGCGACGGATACGGCGCAGCCAGGCCACGGCGCGCAGCATCCAGAAGCCGAGGACACCGTTGGAGCGTACGTGAATGCCGCGCCCGAACCCGGGAAAGGATTTGCCCTTTTCCACCCGCACCATGATCCGCCGGCCAAGCCGGGCGGGCAGAATGTCGGCAAGCTCTTCGGCGCGCGGTTTCATGTATTCGGTCACGCGCAGCAACTGATCGGGCGTCATCTGTGATTCGCGGCGAATGCGCGCAAAGCGTTCCGGCCGGGTCTTCAGATCCGCGACCCGCGCGACATCCTCGTAGGCCATCCACAGCGCCAGCCGCCGGGCGGCCTCTGTCATGGCGCTGGCGGTCTTGTGGTCGGCGCTGTCGGCGGCGACCACGATGCGCCTGATCCGGTCAAGGTACAGGCGGCCATATTTCGCATCCTGAAAATCGCAGACGCGATCATGGCCAAGTTCGGCCACCTTTCGCAGGTCTTCGGGCAATCCTGCGAAGTCTTGCAAGGATGCCGGCGGGGCCGGGTCCGGTGCGGGCGGGGCGGTTTCGCTGGCGCCGGTCACCGTGCGGTACGCTGCGTCGAATCCGCGAAGGCTGGCTTCGGCTCCCCGGCCCTGGCCGATCGCCGATGCAGAGGTTTCGCGATCCCACGGCAGCGCGCCGCTGGCCGCCAGCGCCCCGAACAGCGCGGCGCTGATGAAGGTCCGGTTGTCGCGCGCAACCGCGTCGAGATCATGCAGATGCGCCTGTCGGGCCATTTCACCGGCGGCGGCGATGATCCGGTCCGACGCATAGCGGCCATCGCCCATGTCGATCTTTTCCGCCGTGGCGAAAACCCGGTTCGTCGAGGCGACCAGTGTGGTCAACGCCGGCGAGACGAACCCGGTTTCCAGCGCCCGCGCGGCCTCTACCAATTCGCTGGCCACCACAATATCGACCCGGCCCGGCATCGGCATCAGTCCAAGGATCGGGGTGCCACCCGGTGGCGCGATCTCGATGTAATAACTGGTTGCGCCGGTGCGCTGCGCGACGCCGGGCACCGAGGTTGCCTGCACCCGCCGCCCGGAGGCGCGCGCCGCCGAAACGATCCAGTTCATCAGTGTGCCGCCGCCCTCGCCCCCCAGGGCCAGGATCAGGATGCGCAGCGGCAGGGTTTGCCCGGTCATCGCGTTCATGTCGCCCCGAGCCCGGTGAAAAGCCCGCGAACCCGGGCGCGCAGCCGGTCAATCGGGCGCGGATTGCTGACAATCTCTGCGCGCCAGAACGACGGACACAGGGTTGCCGCATGCGCCAGCTCGCCGCACAGTCCGCAGCCGACACAGCCGTTGGTGACATGCGCCACGGGGTCGGTTTTCAACGGGTCGGTCGCGGTCTTTACGGTCAGTGTCGGACAGCCCGACAGCCGCATGCAGGAATGGTCGCCGGTGCAGGTTTCCTCGTCGACGCCGAAACGGGTGCGCACCACGCGTTTGCCCGCAGCCAGCGACGCGGCGCGCAGCGGTTTGATCCGGCGCTGGCGTTCCAACTGGCACTCGCCCTCGGCAACGATGACTTTCAGACCCTTGAATGAAGACGTGAAGGCCTGTGTCAGCGTCTTGCGCATCTCTGCCACGCGATAGGTGTGCACCGTGCGCAGCCATTTCACGCCGACGCCTTTCAGCGCATTCTCGATCGTGGAATCGCCGCTGGTCGCGCTTTGCTCTGCCGCGCGGGATTTCTGATCGGCCGAGGGCGACGAGATCAGATCCTGCGTACCGGTGGCAGAGGAATAGCCGTTCTTCATGATCACCAGCACGCCATCGCCGCCGTTTTTCAGGCGCGAGGTGACGCCCGACAACAGCCCGTTGTGCCAGAATCCGCCATCGCCCATCACCGCAAGGGGTGGCTTTTGCTGAAAGCTGGCGACGCCTGCGTTCGAGGCCAGGCTCATGCCGTAGCCCAGAATCGAATTGCCAAAGTTGAACGGCGCGAACGTGGCCAGCGCGTGACAGCCGATGTCGGCGGAATAATGCACCTCGCCGATTTCCTGCTTGGCCAGTTTCAGCGCCGCGAAGAACGGGCGTTCCGGGCAGCCGGTGCAGAACCCCGGCGGACGCGGCGGCACCGGTGCGCCCAGCAAGGCGCGCGCATGTTGCTTAAGTGCCTCGACCTCCCTGGCATAGCCGTCGGCGGGCACGCGATTGTCCAGTGACGGCTGGTGGTGGCGCAGGAAGGCCGCGACGCCTTCGACCAGCACTTCGGACCGGTATTCACCCGCCATCGGCAGCACATCCTTGCCCGACAGCGCGACCTGCAGGTCGGCGCGTCGCAGGATAGAGCCGATCTCGTGCTCGATATATTCGGGCTGGCCTTCCTCGACGACCAGCAGCGCCTTCTTGCCTTTCGCGAAACGCAGGATTTCATCGGGAACCAGCGGGTAGACCACGTTCAGCGTCAGGATCGGCAGGTCGCTGTTGCCCGCTGCATCGGCAAGCCCCAGTTCGGACAGCGCCCGCACCAGCGCGTTGTGCACCCCGCCCTGCACGATCAGCCCGATGTCGCCGCGCGCGCCCTCGTGCAGTTCGTTCAGCCGGTGTTCGGCGATGAATTTCCGCGCGGCGGGCATCCGGGTTTCGTATTTGCGCTTTTCATGGGCAAAGGTGACCGGCGGATGCGCCAGATGATCGTAAAGATGCGGTGCCGGGTCTTGCAGCACGTCGCGCATCGACACTTTCGGCGCGATGTTGTCGGACGCCTCGAACTGCCCCTGAACATGGCAGGCGCGGATCCGCAGTTCCATCATCACCGGCGCGTTCGACGCTTCGGACAATTCGAATGCCTTCTGGGTGCAGCGCACTATCGTGTCCAGGTTCGGGCGCGGGTCCATCAGCCAGATCGCCGATTTCATCGCATAGGCGTGGCTGCGTTCCTGAATGACGCTGGCGCCCTCGCCGTAATCCTCGCCGATGATGACAAGCGTTCCGCCCATCACCCCCGGAGACGCCAGATTGGACAGCGCATCGGCCGCAACGTTGGTGCCGACGATGGATTTCCACGTCACAGCGCCCCGCACCGGATACATGATCGAGGCCCCCAGCATCGCCGCCGCCGACGCCTCGTTGGTGCAGGGTTCGACATGCACGCCAAGCTGCTGCATCAGCGGTTTGGCCTGCACCATCACATCGACCAGATGCGACACCGGCGCGCCCTGATAGCCGCCGACATAGGACACACCCGATTGCAACAGCGCCTTGGTCACGGCAAGGATGCCCTCGCCGTAGAAGGTCTCTCCCTGCCCCAGCTTCAGGCTTTCGATTTCACGCTCGAAAGATCGTTCCACGCCATCCCCCCTGCGCGTTTGCCAGATCATCCTCCCGGCGGTAACTTAAAGTCAAACTGATAATCGAAATCTGGAACATTCAGAATCATGATACCGCTGCATCGGATCGACCTGAACCTGCTGTCGCTGCTGATCGAGATCCACGACTGCGGATCGGTGTCGCAGGCTGGCCGGAAACTTGGCCTCAGCCAGCCGGCGTCGTCCAATGCGCTTGCCCGGCTGCGCCAATCGCTGGGCGAGCCGTTGTTCGTGCGCGGCAAGAACCGGATGCTGCCCACGGCGTTCACCAGCCATATCGCGCCGCAAATCCGGCTGCACCTGGCCGGGATCTCGAACGCGCTGACCAAGGCAGGCGAATTCGACCCCAGAACCAGCACCCGGACCTTCCGCCTGTCGCTGTCCGGGCTGGGAGAACAGATATTCATGCCCTCGCTGGCCCAGCGGATCCATGCACGGGCACCAGGGGCGATCCTGTCGAACGTGGCGGCACGCCTGTCCGATCTGGCGCAATCCCTTGCCGCGCAAGAGGCCGACGCTGCGATCGGCATCCTTGATCTGAAAGACCGCAACATCCGCCAGACGCATCTGTTCGACGAAGTCTATCGTGCGGTCGGAAATCCCGGCCTGCCCCGGGACCGGATCGAAACGATCGACCTTGCCCGCGCCCGGATCATTCTGGTCGCCCCCAGCGCCACTTACGCGCAGAACATAGAGGACGCGCTGGACCGTCACGGCTGGTCGGAAAACATCTGCCTGCGCCTGCGCCATTTCGGAGCGCTGCCCGAAGTTCTGCAGAAACTCGACGCTGTTGCGATCGTGCCGGGGCAACTGGCGACACGGCTGGAACGGTCCGGGCAAGCCAGTATCCTGCCCGCGGAATTGCCGCTTGGACGGCATCAGGTGAAACTGGTCTGGCACCAGCACACCGACCTTGAACCGGGCTGCATCTGGCTGCGCCGCCAGATTTGCGAGCTGTTCCAGAAACCGGCCCGAACCGACCCGTGACGCCAAGTGCCGCATCCGCGGCCCGAAGCTGGGCGACTACTGATGGCGGATTGCAAGCGCCGCGGCAATCTCGGCCTCTGCCGCCAGAACCGACTTGCCCGAAACGTCCTGCGCCATGCTGTCGGCCAAAGTTTTCAGCACGTCGATGATTTCGCGGCGTCCGCAGATGCCTGCATCGGTTCTGGCGGCTTCCAGATGGGTGCGGACCCGCGCGATGACCGCCGCCGGCAACGGCCCAACAGAGGCTGACAATACCTCCTGACGGGCCATGAAATACGCTTCGGAAGCCGGGCCACAGTGGCGGCCCGCCGCCGCCGGACCGGCCACGATTCCAAATCGTCAGCCACTGGAATCCGCCGCGCAAGCGAGAGATCAGCGGGCGATTCATAGGCGGCATTGGTCCTTTTTCCTGTCCAATTGAATACCGTATTGATTGCAAAAGTATTCGCCCCTAACGTCAAAGGGGTGTACGACGCGACCTGGAATTTCCGGGCCTGGAATTTCCGGGAACAATAATAAAAATGTTTGGTGGTTCGACAAGCTTCGCGCGACTGCGAGGAAATGTTGATCGACAAAGACGGGCCCTACGATCCGACGACAGACCATGACAAAAGCCCGGCGATCAAGGAGATCGGACCCGGCGGCGATCATGTCAAACCCTGGAAACCCCTGCACATGTCACGCCGGAACTTCCTGCGCGGCGTTGTCTGTTCGGGCACGGTCATCGCGAGCGTCGGCTATCTGTTCTCGACCACCTGCGCGGCCGGGGCAGACGCGCGCGCGGTCGAGCGCTTGGTGTTGCTGACGGTCAATGGCAAGACCCACAAGATCGACGCGCCGCCCAACGAAACGCCGGCCATCACGATCCGCCGCCGGCTGGGCCTCTGACCGGCACCACGACCTTTTCCTGCTCAACCCTGACGCACTGGGTTCGCGGCAAGGCGATCACCATGGTCGAAGGCATCGCCGCACCCGACGGCACGCAGCCAACAACTTGGCAACACCCGTAGAAGGGCAGTATTGCAGGCACAGACGGAAGCTGCTCGCCGTCGATTGAAACTCTGCTGGACCATTCAAGAATTGTTATGGGC
>JAJDOB010000117.1 GCA_022340385.1 Rhodobacter sp. | reverse complement strand
GCTGTTGCTGTCCAGCGGAGATCCGTCGATCTTCTTCAACCGGCCGATCGCAGGTCCGATCACGGTGATCGCGATCATCCTGATCCTGCTGCCGCTGTTCAAGTTCATCCTCGACAAAACGCGAAACGCGTCGGCCTGATTAAGGGCCGACGCGCAGGATTGGCGAATATCTGAATCCCCCCGGGGCGATGCCCCCCGGGGGTCACATTGACAAAGGGTCGCTTCAGAAGATGAAGTCGCCCGGGTTCATGTCGCCAATGTTCACACCCTGAATGGTGATGGTGTTGCCGGCGAAATCGTCGATCACCACATCCGCGCCGACTTGGGTCATATGCGGGTTGCCGGCGTTGGTCAGGTCGGCGAAATCGGTGATGCTGGTGACGCCCGACAGGTCGATCTTCTCGGCGTTGTTGGTGGCGGCGAAGTCTGTGATCACATCCGTGCCGAACCCGTCGGCAAAGACGAAGCGGTCGGCGTTGCCGCCGCCGGTCAGCGTGTCATCGCCGTTGCCGCCGTCCAGCGTGTCGAAACCGGCGGCGCCATCCAGCACGTCATTGCCCTTTCCGCCCTCCAGCAGGTCGTTGCCAAGATCGCCGTTCAGCGTGTCGAACCCGGTGCCGCCGCGCAATGTGTCGTTGCCGTCAAAACCGTCCAGCACGTCATTCTGAGCGCCGCCATCCAGCAGGTCGTCACTTTTGCCGCCGCCCAGTATGTCATTGCCGTCTTCGCCAAACATCCGGTCGGCGCCGTTCGATCCGACGAGGCTGTCATCGCCATTGCCGCCATAAAGATTGTCCGCCTGATTGCCGCCGTTCAGCGTGTCGTTGCCATCGCCGCCATAAAGCGTGTCAAACCCGGCCTCGCCATAAAGCAGGTCAATGCCATCGCCGCCCTCGGCACTGTCGTTTCCCGACCCGCCCCACAATGTGTCAGCCCCGCCGTTGCCAAGCATCGTGTCATTGCCCGATCCGCCGTCGATAAAGTCGTTGCCGCCCGCAAGAATGGTCGCAGAGTTCAGGACTCCCAGAAAATCCCCGACAATGAAGTCATCCCCGCCATTGCCGAACAAGCTGTCATCGCCCCCTGTGACCACAGAACTGTTATTGGCAAAGGTCCCGTCGCCATAGATATTATCGTTCGTCTGCGAGCCGAGTATCGTGTCGTTGCCGCCGATCAGTGCGCTGGAATCATAGGTGCCATTCACATCGCCGAACAATGCTATGCTGCCCGTTGTCGTGACAAGCGCCGAGTAGTCGATGTAATCATTGCCGCCGATCAGAAGCGTATTGTCATTCAGCCGGTCCACATCCCCGACAGCCGTCGGGGTGAAGGTGTGGCGGCTGGTGGCGTTCAATGTGATCGTGTCGTCGCCGCCAAAGACCCGCGCCGTGCCGTAAATCTGGCGCGCGTCACCATAGGCGGATGTGAAGCCGCCGTTGATGACATCCGCGCCGCCGATCAGAAAGGCATCCGTAACAGTGTAGGCATCGCCGACAAACACTTCGACCCCATTGGCGCCGGTCAGCGTGTCGCTGCCCGCGAAATGGGTGCCGGGCGCGCTCAGATCGGCGTGATCGCCGGCGATATAGACCACCGGGTATGCCGGATCGAGACCGGTAATCTGAACGGGGCCAGCCAGGACGGTGGACCAGAAGGTTTCGGACGTTGCCGCGGGGCTTGAGAAATCAATGCTGGTGATGTCGATCGAAAGGCCGGTCATGTTGACGTCCGGCGCAATCGGGCTGTCAGAGCCGAGGTCAATCGCGATCTGGGTGATCGTGCCCCCGGTCGGCAGGTTCGCCCCGTCCACCGTGATCCCGGTCCCCGCCAGGGTGATGGTGTGGCCGTCAACGGATGTATAGCTGTAAAACGTGGCGGCGCTGGCGGAATAGGACGCGAAGGCGACCGTGTCCACATCCTGAAACCTGAAGCTTTCGGTCAGATCGGTAAAATCAATGGTCGGCATGGTACCCCCCCGAGGTCACTGGAAAACAGGCAAACGCCGGCCATCATTACCGACCGGAGCAAGGAGGTCAAACCGCAGATTCCATGTCGGCGCGCGCGGGTCGCTGCCGGGCTGGAAAACCGTCTCTATATCACTGCAATCGCGCTTGTGCCGGGGGCCGGACCGCGCGCCTCAGCTTCGCGCCACGATCACGTTCGAGACATGCGGAAACCGGATCCCGGTTCCGTCGAAACACTTGCCCAGGCCTTTCAGGAAATCCTCGACAGCCCTGTTCGTGCGGTCATTCTCAAGCCCCGACAATTTGTCGCCGGTGTGCATTCCCCCCATTGCGCCGGACGCGAAAGCCCGCGCATCGGGGTGATGCAGTGTCAGTGTCACCGATTCAATCTCGATGTCGCGGAAACCGGCATCCTCGAACAGGCCCCGGATTTCGTCCGGGTCGGACAGGCCGCAGATCGCACGCACGGCTTCTCCTGCGTCGGGTCCGGCATTCTTTTCAAGCGCCTCCGCCTGCGCCCGAAGCATCGGGTTTTCCGACAGGGCGCGCTGGACACAAAAGGCGACCCTGCCGCCGGCTTTCAGCACTCTTCCGAGTTCGTCCAGCGCCGCCGGGCGGTCCGGGAAAAACTGCAGGGCTTGCTGGCAGAACGCCAGATCGAACCTGTCGGCCTCGAATGGCAATGCCCCTGCGTCGGCCTCGACCCACAGGGCGTCGAGCGACATTTGCGCCGCCAGCTGCCGTGCGACGTCAAGCATTCCGGCGCTGTGATCGGCGCCCGTCAGGCTGCCGACCGCCACGCCGGACCTTGCGATCTCCCTGGTGACGACACCCGTACCGCAGGCAAGATCAAGCACGTGCTCGCCGGGGCGGGGCGGCGCGCGCCGCAGGAGTTCGTTTGCCCAGGGCTCGAAGATGACCGGAACCAGGACGGACTGGTACCGATCGGCAAAAGTGACGGGCTGCGTTGAATTCCGGTTCATCGAAAACGCCCCTCTGTCGCTGCGCTTGACCGATTCCATGAAGATCATATGTCACGCCCGCCGGAATCCCTAGAGCGGCGTCCTTTCAATGTGAATCGGTGGGGCCGCTCCAGCCTTCTGTTCTTGCGCGCAAATCATTCCGAAAACCGGTTCCCAGTTTTCGGATTGCGCTATAGAGCGACGCCTTTTCATATGAGCCGGGGGCGGGGCCGCGCAGGGTGCGCAGGGCCGGAATGGCGGTTCGAATCTGCCGCCTCGAACCCCTGGATCTGTCGATGATGGATAACGTGTCGAAACATTCGGGCATCTTACGTGTCTGCCCCGCAATCGACTGCGGGACTCGAATGTTCCGGGCGATCCCCTAGCCGCTTTCGCCGACCTGTTTCTGCGGCCAGCCTTCGACCCAGCGGGCGATGACCGCGCGCGCGGCATCGTCGTCGGCGGTGGCGACGGCTTCGCGCAGGGCGCGCAGGGCGGCGGCGACTTCGATTTCCGACAGTTTCGCCTCGCGCGCGGCAAAGATTTTCTCGTGCGCGGTGGTCAGGAACCCTTCGCCGATCAGCAGTTCCTCGTGCAGCTTCTCGCCGGGGCGCAGGCCGGTGATGACGATCTCGATATCGCCCTCGGGGTTGGCGCGGTTGCGCACGGTGTAGCCCGAGGCCTCGATCACGTGACGCGCCAGTTTGCGGATCGCCACCGGCGCGCCCATGTCCAGCACGAAGACCTCGCCGCCGCGCGCGAACGAACTGGCGCGCAGCACCAGGCGCACGGCTTCCTGCACGGTCATGAAATAGCGGGTGACATCGGAATGGGTCAGCGTCACCGGGCCGCCGCGCGCGATCTGGTCCTGGAACAGCGGAATGACCGACCCCGAAGAGCCCAGCACATTGCCAAAGCGCACCATGGCAAAGACCGTTCCCTGGCTGCGCTCGGCCAGATCCTGCACCACCAGTTCGGCCAGCCGCTTGGATGCCCCCATCACGTTGGTGGGCCGCACCGCCTTGTCCGACGAGATCAGGATGAAGCGTTCGACCCCGGCCTCGCGCGCCTCGCGCGCCAGCGTCAGCGTGCCCAGCACGTTGTTGGCCAGTCCCGCCAGCGGGTTGGCCTCGACCATGGGCACGTGTTTGTAGGCCGCCGCATGCAGCACCACATCTATCTTGTGGGTCGCCATCACCTTTCGGACCAGCCGCGCGTCGGTGACCGAGCCGAGGACCGGCACCACCTCGGTGCCGGCCTCGCGGGCCAGGTCGCGCAGTTCCATCTCGATGGTGTAAAGCGCCAGCTCGCTGAGTTCATACAGCACCAGCCGCGCCGGCTTGCAGGCCAGCACCTGGCGGCAAAGCTCTGATCCGATCGAGCCGCCCGCGCCCGAAACCAGCACCGAATGGCCGGTGAAATGCGCGTCATCCGTGATGATATCCTGGTCGACCTGGGCCCGGCCCAGCAATTGCCCGGGCAGCACCGGGGCCAGCTTGTCGACCAGGGCCTCTTCGCCGATCAGCTGGGCAAACGAGGGCAGCGCCTGCACCTCCAGCCCCATGCCTTCGAGGCGGCGGGCGATCTGGGTGCGCTTGGGCAGGCTCAGCGACGGCATCGCCAGCAGCACCCGGGCCACGGCGCGGGTCTTGGCGACATCCTGGATGCGGCTGGATTTCAGCACCGGCAGCCCGGCAATGGTCAGCCCCTGCAGCGCGGTGTTGTCATCGACAAAGGCGACCGGTTCGATCATCTCGTGGGTCTTCAGCGCCTGGGCCAGCTGCATGCCGGTGGTGCCCGCGCCATAGATCAGCACCCGGCAATGCCGGGTCTCGCGCCGGTAGAGCATCAGCAGGAACTGCAGCATCACCACCCGGCTGGCCACCGACAGCATGAAGAACAGCAGCCCGAAGATCACGTAGGCCCCGCCGGCCAGGTCCAGCCCGGCGACCTCGCCCAAGGCATAGGCGGCCGCGGTCAGCAGCACCGTGAACAGGCCGGTCTTGCCGATCCCGCTCATGTCGTAGGCGTTCAGTTTCGTGTTGGAAATGCCCATCATGCTGGACAGGGCGGCGGCCATCACCATCATCATGCCGACCACCGGGGCGATGGCCACAAGATGCGCGAAGGGCGCGGTTTCGCCCATCTGCACCGTAAAGGTCAGCGCCAGCGCCAGCGGCACCAGTGCCAGGTCGACAAACAGCAGGACAAACTGCTTTTGAACCCGTGTCATGTTCTTGACGAGGTGAAGCAGGTTCATCGGCGACTCGATTCGAAGTAAATCACAAAACCGGATCGACCCGGTCTGCGTTAACGGTTTCGGCAAAACGGGACGCCCGCGCGGGACAGGACAGCGGGCGGTACGGCCCTTCTGATCTGGGCTTTTGATATGCCCTGCAAGGCGCAGTGTCCATAACATGCCCAAAACCCGCCGCGGCATCAGCGGGCAACCGCCACCGGCCGGTCCGGGGGGCGATCCAAGGGATGCGCGCGGGTCGCGAATGCGGCAGATTGCGACATGATGGAATCATGTCGTCTCTCTTTTGCCGGAATCTGTTGTTATCAGGCCTGCCGGGGGCGGCATCGGTTCGGGTGATCGTCATGCGTGCGAAGCGGTATCGGACCTTCCGGTTCGGCGCCGGGTAAGGAAAAGGTAAGCCCTATCATGCGCGAACTGCCCTGTCCCCGCAGGCCCCGGCCTTTCGAGTTGTGCCGATTCGTCTTCGGCCGGGGCTGTTGTGGTGCCGGTTCCGGCGCAGGGGGTCTGCTGGCG
>JAJDOB010000109.1 GCA_022340385.1 Rhodobacter sp. | reverse complement strand
GCCGCGGCGCAGCCCCGGCAAGGCATTGGCGATGCCCAATCCCAGATCCCGCCCCAAACGAACCAGGCTGTTATCGTTTGAAAACAACCGGTTGAATGTGTCCGTCGCCAGCGCAAGCGAGGCCGCATCGAAACGTCGCCATTGCTGGTATCGTTCCAGCACGTCCACCCGCCCGATATCTTCGCCGCGCCGCTTTGCCAGCGCCAGCACCTCGGCCAGGGCCCCGACATCCTTCAGCCCGGCATTCAGGCCCTGCCCGGCAATCGGATGGACCCGGTGCGCCGCATCGCCCAGCAGCGCCACGCGCGGCGCCGCGAACCGGTGCGCGATCGACAGCGACAGCGGATAGGTGAACCGCGCGCCCTGCAGCGTGATCTCGCCCAGGAAATCGCCGACACGCGGGCGCAGCGCATCCAGGTATCCGGTATCGTCCAGCGCCTGGATACGGGCGGCTTCGGCCTGTGATTCCGTCCAGACGATCGCGGCGCGATTGCCGGTCAGCGGCAGGATCGCCAGCGGCCCCGGCGGCAGGAACAACTGATGCGCGATGCCGTGATGCGCCTTTTCATGGCCAATCGCGCAGACCAGCGCGGTCTGGTCATAATCCCAGCCCATCCGCCCGATACCCGCGCGCGCGGCCACCTGAGACCCGACGCCGTCGGCCCCGATCAGCACCGCGCCCTGCACGGGTTCACCGTGGTCCAGCGTCACGGAAACGCCCGCGTCCCCAACGTCTTGCGCGGAAACGCCGCCGGTGATCTGGGTGACCAGCGGATGATCCTGCATCGCCGTCAGCATGGCGCGGCGCAGGTGGCGATCCTCGACCATAAAGCCCATCGGGCCCTCTTCGATCTCGGCGTGATCGAATTCCAGCACAAAGGGCGACGGGCCTTCGCCCGGGCGTGCGTCGCTGACCTTGATCTGCAGGATCGGCTGGGCCTGCCCGGCCACCGCTTCCCAGACGCCGACCGCCGCCAGCAGCCGTTTGGACGCATGCGCCAGCGCATAGCCGCGCCCGTCAAACCCCGGATCGGCGCGCGTGTCCGCCGCCAGCCGGTCGATGACCGTGACCGGCAATCCCGCCCCGGCCAGCGCCAGCGCCATCGCGCTGCCGTTCAGCCCGCCGCCAATGATGATCGCATCGTTCATGATGTTGAATATGGCGGCGGTTGCGGGATTGTCCATGCGCCCGCCTGCCGCTACCGTCGCGGTCAGACAAAAGGGAGAGGCCGACATGTCGGAAGAATGGCTTTGGAAAAGCGCCGCGGATCTGGGCCGTGGCATCGCCAGCGGCGAGATTGACGCGCTATCCCTGACAGAGACCTATCTGGCGGCGATCGCGGCGCATCCCCTGCGGGACCGTATCTATGCCCGGCTGACCGAAGACCGCGCCCTGGCAGAAGCAAAGGCCGCAGGCGAACGCGCCCGGCTGGGCCAGCGGCGCGGGCCACTGGACGGCGTGCCGATATCCTGGAAGGATCTGTTCGACACAGCCGGGGTCGCCACCGAGGCGGGATCGGCCCTGCTGAAAGGTCGGGTGCCCGACCGCGACGCGCTGGTGCTGCGCAACGCCACGGCGGCGGGGCTGGTGTGCCTGGGCAAGACCCACATGTCGGAACTGGCGTTTTCCGGGCTCGGCTACAACCCGGTGACGCAAACGCCGCCCTCGGTCAACGACGCAGAGGCCGTGGCCGGCGGGTCGTCGTCGGGCGCGGCGGTCTCGGTGGCGCAGGGGCTGGCAGCCTGCGGCATCGGGTCGGACACCGGCGGCTCGGTGCGCATCCCGTCGGTCTGGAACGATTTGGTGGGGCTGAAGACCACCAGCGGGCTTTTGCCGCTCGACGGGGTGGTTCCGCTTGTCGAAAGCCTTGACACGGTCGGGCCGCTTTGCCGGAACGTCGAGGACGCGGCGCTGATGCTGGGCGCGCTGGGCGGCACGCCGGCGCCGGATCTGGCCGGCGCGACGCTGGACGGCGTGCGGTTCATGGTGCTCGACACCGCCGCGCTCGACGATATGGAAGACGCGCCGCGCGCCGGGTTCCAGAGCGCGGTCGAGCGGCTGCAGAACGCCGGCGCCACCATAGAGCATCGCGCGGTGCCGCTGGTGGACGATGTGGTGGCGTTGGGGGCGATCATCATGACCCCGGAAGCCTACGCGACCTGGCGCGATGTGATCGAGGCCGCGCCAGAGAAGATGTTTGCCGGGATACTGGATCGATTCCGCGCCGGCGCGACATTCTCGGCCCCCGATTACGTCGCCGCCTGGCGCCACCTGCACCGCCTGCGCGCCGAATGGCTGGAGGCGACGGCGGAATTCGATGCGGTGCTGATGCCGACCTCGCCGGTGCTGCCGCCCAAGATCGCGCGACTGGCGGAGGACCCGGAATATTATGCCCATGTCAATATTCTGGCGCTGCGCAACACCAAGATCGGCAACTTTCTGGGCCTTGCCGCGCTGACCCTGCCGACCGGGATGCCATCGACCGGAATCATGCTGTCCACGGCCCCGATGAGCGAGAACCGGCTGTTGCGTCTGGGTGCCGCAGCAGAGGCGGCGCTGGCCTAAAAGCCACAATTCATCCCTGCAAGGCCCCAGTTTCTCAGGGAATTTCTGGACCGTGCCGGATTTGCCGGGTATCGTCGCTTCAAACGGGGCATCCATGATCCCGTGTCCTGAGGCAGCAATGACGTTTCCAGAGCGGTTTTCGAACCTGCCAGACTATGCCTTCCCGCGTTTGCGGGCCTTGCTCGACGGCCACGCGCCGGGCGGCGACGTTATTCATATGTCCATCGGAGAGCCCAGACACCCGTTTCCCGACTGGGTCGGCGGTGTCATCGCCGATCATGTACATGAGTTCGGCAAATACCCGCCCAATGAAGGCACGCCCGAACTGCTGAACGCCATCGCCGGCTGGATCGCGCGGCGCTACGGGGTGCAGGTGGCGCTGGATCGTCAGATCATGGCGCTGAACGGCACCCGCGAGGGGCTGTTCAACGCGGCCCTTGCGCTGTGCCCGGAAACCACCCGATTCGGTCAGCAGCCCGTGGTGCTGATGCCGAACCCGTTCTATCAGGTTTACGCGGTGGCCGCGCTGGCGGTGGGGGCGGAACCGGTCTATGTGCCCGCGACCGCGGCCACCGGATACCTGCCCGATTACTTTTCGCTGGCGCCGGACCTGCTGGACCGCGTCGAGATCGCCTATCTCTGCTCGCCTTCGAACCCGCAGGGCGCGGTCGCGTCGCGCGAATATCTGGCCGCGCTGGTCGAGCTGGCAGAGATGCATGATTTCAAGGTCTTCGCGGATGAATGCTATAGCGAGATCTACCGCGAGGCGGCCCCCGTGGGCGCGTTGCAGGTGGCAACCGAAATGGGCGCGTCGCCCGAGCGGGTGGTGATCTTTCACTCGCTGTCGAAACGATCGAACCTGCCGGGGCTGCGATCCGGCTTTGTCGCCGGCGGACCCGAAAGCATCGCCCGGATCAAGCAGTTGCGCAACTATGCGGGCGCGCCGCTGCCGCTGCCACTGATGCGCGCGGCGGAAAAGCTGTGGTCCGACGAGACGCATGTCACGGCGAACCGCGCGCTTTACCGTGAGAAATTCGAACTGACCGACAGGATATTCGACGGCGCGCAGGGCTATGTTTCCCCGCAGGCCGGGTTCTTCCTGTGGCTGCCGGTCGAGGATGGCGAGGCCGCGACGCTGAAGCTGTGGCAGGACACCGGGGTCAGGGTTCTGCCCGGTGCCTATCTGAGCCGCGATGTCGAAGGCGAAAACCCCGGAAACGCTTACATCAGGGTGGCCTTGGTGGCCCCGACAGAAGAATTGCAGGGCGGGCTGACCAGGCTGCGCAACTGCCTATACGGATGAGGTTGAGGACAGGTATGGCGACTTATCAGGCACGGGGACGCGGGCGGCTGCTGGACAGCAAGACCCAGGCGGTACTGGAACGGCGCAGCAAGGAACTGCTGGGCATCGCATTGTTTGCGATTGGTGTGATCACCACGATGATCCTGGGATCCTACGTGCCCGATGACCCAAGCTGGCTGTCGGTCACCGACCAGCCCGCGCGCAACCTGCTGGGCCGGTTCGGGGCCTCCATCGCCTCGCCGTTGTTCATCATCGTCGGCTGGGGCGCCTGGGCGATCGCGATGGTGATGCTGGCCTGGGGCGTGCGCTTCATGACGCATTTCGCCTCGGAAGGCGCGCTGGCGCGGATCATCTTTGCGCCGATCTGGATCGCGCTGGTGTCGGTCTATGCCTCGACCCATGTGCCGGCCAGCGAATGGACGCATTCCTTCGGGCTGGGCGGGCTGTTTGGCGACACGGTGCTGGGCGCGATCCTGAATATCGCGCCGGTGTCGGCGTCGTTCGGGCTGCGGGTGATGGCCTTCCTGGTGGCGCTGGGCGCGGTCGGCATGGGCCTGTTCGTGCTGGGCTTTTCGATGTTCGAGCTGCGCCGGATCGCGCGGTTCATGGGCGTCGGCATCCTGCTGACCTATGCCAGCGCCATGACCCTGCTGGGCCGCAGTGCGCGGGGCACCCTGCGCGGGGCCGCCGCGCTGCGCGCCCGCCGCGCCGAACGGGTGGAACATAAACGCGCCGCTGCCGAAGAGGCCGCCGCGCTGGCCGCGTGGGAAGACCAACAGGCCGCCGCCCAGTACCACGCCAGCGCCGACGCCGATGACGACATTGCGGATGGCACTTGGGCAGAGCACAGGCCGCACAGCCTGCGCGGGCTGATACCCGGCCTGGTCAAGCGCGCGCCGGCGTTCGAACGCTCTGACAGGGAACCGCCGCTTCAGTCCCCGCCGGAAGAACCGCTGTACGGCGATGACCGCATCAAGGCCAAGATCGCCGATGTGATCAAAAGCCGCGTGCGCGGCGCTCCGTCGCTGAAATCCCTGCGCCAGGAACCCCCGGTCGCGCGGCCCAGGGGCCCCCGGCCGATGATCCTGGCCGATGTCGAACCCAACGGCCCGCCGCAGAAGGCGGGTTTTCCGACCCGCATGGTCGAGCCGCCGCTCAGCGCCCCTGCCCCGCAGGCACCGATGGCCGAATATGTCGAACCGCTGGACGGCGATCCGGAGGAAGCCGAAGACTACAGCGATGTGCAGACCCGCGTTCTGTCGCGCCCGCCCGCCGAACCCGAAATCCGCGGCGTCGTGCAGCATGTCGTGCGCAAGACACCGGCGCCGTCGCGTCAGGCCAGGGAAGAAGCGCAGCCCCGGCTGAAATTCGACGACAATCTGCCCTCCTACGAGACCCCGCCGCTGTCGCTGCTGACCAGCCCCGTCGAAGTGACGCGGCACCATCTGAGCGACGAGGCGCTGGAACAGAACGCCCGGATGCTGGAATCGGTGCTGGATGATTACGGCGTCAAGGGCGAGATCGTTTCGGTCCGACCCGGCCCGGTGGTGACGATGTACGAACTGGAACCGGCGCCGGGCCTGAAGGCCAGCCGGGTGATCGGCCTTGCCGACGATATCGCGCGGTCGATGTCGGCGCTGTCGGCGCGCGTGTCCACGGTTCCGGGGCGCAGCGTGATCGGTATCGAACTGCCCAACGCGAACCGCGAGAAAGTGGTGCTGCGAGAGATCCTTTCGGCGCGTGATTTCGGCGACTCGAACATGCGCCTGCCGCTGGCGCTGGGCAAGGATATCGGCGGCGACCCGATCGTCGCCAACCTTGCGAAGATGCCTCATCTGCTGATCGCGGGCACCACCGGCTCCGGCAAGTCCGTGGCCATCAACACGATGATCCTGTCGTTGCTGTACAAGCTGTCGCCGGAAGAATGCCGGTTGATCATGATCGACCCGAAAATGCTGGAACTGTCGGTCTATGACGGCATTCCGCATCTGCTGAGCCCGGTCGTGACCGACCCGAAAAAGGCTGTCGTCGCCCTGAAATGGGTCGTCGGCGAGATGGAGGAACGCTATCGCAAGATGTCCAAGATGGGCGTGCGCAATATCGAGGGCTTCAATGGCCGCGTCGAGGATGCCCTGAGCCGGGACGAGATGTTCAGCCGGACGGTGCAGACCGGGTTTGACGACGAAACCGGCGAGCCGGTGTTCGAGACCGAAGAATTCCAGCCCGAAAAAATCCCCTATATCGTGGTCATCGTCGACGAGATGGCTGACCTGATGATGGTCGCCGGCAAGGAGATCGAGGCCTGTATCCAGCGGCTGGCGCAGATGGCGCGGGCCTCTGGCATCCACCTGATCATGGCCACGCAGCGCCCGTCGGTGGATGTGATCACCGGCACGATCAAGGCCAACTTTCCGACCCGGATCAGCTTTCAGGTGACCTCGAAGATCGACAGCCGCACCATTCTGGGCGAGCAGGGCGCCGAACAGCTGCTGGGCATGGGCGACATGCTGTACATGGCGGGCGGTGCCAAGATCACCCGCGTGCATGGGCCGTTCTGTTCGGACGAAGAGGTCGAGGAAATCGTCAACTACCTCAAAACCTTCGGACCGCCCGACTATGTCGGTGGCGTGGTCGAGGGGCCGGGTGACGACGCGGAAAGCGACATTGACCTGGTGCTGGGCCTTGGCGGCAACACCGATGGCGAGGATGCGCTGTATGACACCGCTGTCGCCATCGTGATCAAGGACCGCAAATGTTCGACCTCCTACATCCAGCGCAAGCTGGCCATCGGCTATAACAAGGCCGCGCGGCTGGTCGAGCAGATGGAGGACGAAGGTCTGGTGACGCCCGCCAATCACGTCGGCAAGCGTGAAATACTGGTTCCCGAACAGCATTGAGGCAGGCGAAACCCGCGACCACCCGGCGGTTTGAAATGTTTCGCGCGCGAAACATTCTGCGTTTACAAATGGTTAGCAAAGATTAAGCCGCGCCGCAGCGAAGGTTCGGCGAATCTTTGCGCCCTGACACAGACTTCACGGCAGTTTGGGGTGCATTGCGGCGCGGCAATGGTTAAATGGCTGCCATGAAACACATTACTCGCGCCAGTCTTGCGCTGCCCCTGATGCTGATCCTCACGCTGCCCGCGGCAGCGGCGGAAAAGCTGTCGCTGAACCAGATCTCGAAATATCTCAACGCGCTGAAAACCGTCAAAGGCGATTTCACCCAGATCAACGATGACGGAACGATCTCTACCGGCACGATCTATATCCGCCGTCCCGGTCGGGCGCGGTTCGAATACAGCCCGCCGGACGAGGCGCTGGTGATGGCCGGTGGCGGGCAGGTGGCGATCTTCGATTCCAAATCGAACCAGCCGCCCGAACAATACCCGCTGAAACGCACGCCGCTGAACCTGATCCTTGACCGCAATGTCAATCTGGGGCGCGCCAACATGGTGGTCGGCCACAGCTTTGACGGCACCACAACCAGCGTGACCGCGCAGGATCCAGAGAATCCGGAATTCGGCAATATCCGGCTGGTGTTTTCCGGCCCCCCGGTCGAGCTGCGCCAATGGGTGATCACCAATGGCGAGGGCAGCAAGACCACCGTCATACTGGGCGAGATGGATGACGCGCCTAGCCTGCCGGCCGCGCTGTTCAGCATTCCGTCAGAGATGCAGAGCCGAAGCCGCTAAGGCAGGATCGGAAACGCGGTAATCGGGTCGCGCCTCAGTTCCGGCCCCGGCAGCGGCTGAGCTGTTGTTCATACATGATCGACCGCTCGTTCACCCGGTCGGCGACGGCCACCAGCCAGGCCTTGCTGCGATAGGAACCGCGCAGATAGCCGGTATGCCCGTCGTGATAGGCCAGATACTGGTCGCGCGCGTTGCTGAGCGGCACGCCGGTCCGGTCGCGGGTCTTGTTCATGTACCAGCCCATGAAATCGGTGGCGTCGTTGATGTCGTCGCGCCGGGCGCGGCGTTTGCCGGTCTCTTTCTGATATTCCTTCCAGGTCGCATCCAGCGCCTGGCTGTAGCCATAGGCCGACGACTGCCGCCCCATTGGAATGACGCCCAGCACAAAGCGCAGCGGGGTGCGCGCGTTGCCGACGAATTTGCTTTCCTGATGGATCGTGGCCATCTGCACATGCACCGGGACGCCCCAGCGCCGTTCGGTGCGTTTGAACGCTTTCTGGAATTGCGGGCGCTGTTTTACGATTGCACAGGCATTGTCCAGATTGCGCGGCGCGGACGAGTTACCACTGCCACCGCCACAACTGGCCACCAGCATCAAAATCATAAGCGCGCGGAGAGGTCTGCTCATCTGCCCATCGCTATTTTTATTTTTTTC
>JAJDOB010000094.1 GCA_022340385.1 Rhodobacter sp. | reverse complement strand
GGCGCTGGAATACGGCATCGTCGGCGTCAACACCGGCATCATCTCGACCGAGGTCGCCCCCTTCGGCGGCGTCAAGCAATCCGGCCTCGGACGCGAAGGATCCTCGCACGGGATCGAGGACTACCTCGAGATGAAATACATTTGCATGTCGGTGTGAACAAAACCGAAAATGCCAAGGGCCGGCCCGCCGGGCCGCCCAAGGGTGCTCAGGACGTTCAGTCCGGGACACGACTCGCGGGTCAAATCCTGGCAGTCCACGCGCCTGTGGCACGGTTCAGTTCTGTTGACGGGTCGCAGGTTTCACCGGTCCAGGCCACGAATCTGTCGGGGCGGATCAATGTGAACCGCGCCTTGTAGATGCCGGCGGCACCATCGGGCAGGCCGACCACGCGGAATGGGATGCGGGCCTCGGCGGCGGCCTGGCGGAAGGCCCGGGCAAGTGCGGCGTCCGGATCCTCGGTCAGCAGCGACAGTCCGTTGCCAATGCCCGCGGCCAGGGCGACGGTGGCGCCGGGCCCGGGCGGGGGCAGAAGATGCCCGGTGCGGGCCTGAAACGAATGGCTGCCGCGCGCACTGGGATGGCCTGTGCCGCGCACGATGGGCGAGCCTTCGTAATGCGGTTCGAACGCGTTCACCTCGTCGGCATCCAGGTTGCGCGAATGCCACGCAGTTTCAAAGGCTTGCCGGTCCTTGTCGGGTGAATACCTGTTCAGGAACGCGCGGTCTTCCTCGATGAACCGTTCGATGAAATCCCGCGCCGTCGAGGCAAAGACCGGCCGGCGTTCGGCATCATAGCTGTCCAGCAGCGCCGCACCGCCCCAGCCCTGCAGTACCGCGGCCAGCTTCCAGCCAAGATTGCGCGCATCCTCGAACCCGGTGTTGATGCCGAACCCGCCATAGGGCGGATGGCTGTGCGCGGCGTCCCCGGCAATGAATATCCGCCCCGTGCGATAGCTGTCGGCCATCGACACGCGAAGTTCCCAGAATCCGATATAGTCGAATTCCAGCGCGAACGGTTGACCGACGGCCTTGTGCAACATGGCGCGGAAGTCGAAATTCTCGCGCGTTGTGCCCAGCGGAACCGGGGCATGGAAAAACCAGCTGAGTCCATGATCGACGCGCCCGAAGAACTGCCAGTAGCCTTGGTAATCGGGATGCAGCACGTTGTAGAACGACTTGCCCGGATAGCGTTTCAGCAGGCTGTCCAGTTCGGTCGACCGGAACACCAGCAGCGCCATCAGCCGGTCATGATCCGACAGGGTTTCGGAAATACCGGCCGCAGGGCGGATCATTGACCGGCTGCCATCGCAGCCCACGGCGTAGCGGGCGGTAAACTTGCGGGTTTCTTCGCCGTTTCGGGCGGTCAGGCAAACCCCGTCTTCATCCTGGCTGATGGATGTGCCCGACCAGCCGAAACAGGTTGTGATCTCGGCAATCCGCGCGGCGCGGGCGCGCAGGACGGCCTCGGTCGCGTATTGCGGCAGGCGGGCGTTGGCGGCGAAATAGTAATCCTTCACATGGGCGCGGTTCAGCCAGTCATAGTGATAGTCGCTCAGCAATTGGCCATAGCAGGTCATCCCGCCGATGCCGCCGCCCTCCGGGATCGGATGCGCGGTGCGGATTTCATCCTCGCAGCCCCAGGCGCGGAAATGTTCGCAGGTGCGCTGAGTCAGGTTCTGCCCTTTTGGAATCGGCGCCGGTTCAAGGCTGCGTTCGATCACGCAGGTGCGGATGCCGCGCTGGCCAAGTTCGATTGCAAGGCCCATGCCGACGGGTCCGCCGCCGTTGATGATAACGTCAAATTCGGGATTGCTGGTCATCGCTTATACGGTTCCGGCTTCCATGTAGATGTGTTTGGTTTCCAGAAAATCGGCGAGCCCTTCGGGCCCATGCAGCCGCCCAAGGCCGGATTTGCCGTACCCGCCGGTTTCGCCCTCGGCAAACAGGCGCAGATGCGAATTGATCCAGACCGTGCCGGCTCGGATCGCGCGTGCCGTGCGCAGCGCCCGCGCGCCGTTCTGCGAAAACACCGACGCGGCAAGCCCGTAAGGCGTGGCGTTGGCCATCGCGATGGCGTCTGCCTCGGTCTCGAAGGTCTCGACAGAGACGATCGGTCCGAACAGTTCTTCCTGAACCAGGGTGGAGCGCAGGTTGTCGATCCGGAACAGCGTCGGCGTCAGGAAACTGCCACTGTCCAGCGCGCGACCTTTCAGCAGTATCTCGCCCTCGTCCCCGGCCTGCTCGATCAGGCCGGTCAGCCGGTCGCGGCTGGCGATGTCGATCAGCGCGCCCATGTCGCTGGCCGGATCGCTGCCCGGCCCGGTGCGAACGGCGCGAAAGGCGGCGATGATCCTTTCCTCGAAGGCTTTCGCAACGGGTGCGTGCACCAGAAACCGCGCCGCGGCGACGCAGATTTGCCCGGCCATGTTCAGCGCGCCATGGGTCAGTTCGCGCACGGCCTGATCCAGATCGGCATCCTCGAAGATCACTGCCGGGGCCTTGCCGCCCAGTTCCAGCCCGACTCGTTTCAGGGTTGGCGCGGCGGCGGCCATGATCGCCTGCCCGGTGCGGCTGGAGCCGGTAAAGCTGATCACGTCGATGTCGGGCGAAGCGACCAGCGCCTGGCCGACTTCGATACCGTTTTCGTTGACCGAATTGATCACGCCCCGGGGCAGCGACGGCGCCGAGACCATCGCGGCCATGATGCGGGCATGTACCAGCGGCGTCTGATGCGCCGGTTTGATGACGGCGGTACAGCCCGCCGCCAGCGCCGGCGCCAGCGAGCGCATCAGCAGCGTCACCGGCGCGTTCCACGGCACGATGATGGCGGCAACGCCCGCCGCCTCTCGGTGAAACAGCGACAGGTTGCCGGGCGCGGTTTCCTGCATCGTGCCGCGAATGTTGCGCGCCAGTCCGGCGTAATAGCGGGTTTCGGAAATCGCACCAAGGGTTTCGCCCAGCGCCTCGGCCCGCAGTTTGCCATTTTCGGCGACGACCAGATCGGCGATTTCTTCCTTTGCGGCCTCCAGCCGGTCGGCGATTTCATGAAGCACCTGCGCGCGCAGGCGCGGCGATGCGGCCCAGGACGAGGCAAAGAACGTGTCGCGTGCCACGCGTGCGGCCTGATCGGCCAGCGCGGCGCTGCCGGGGTGGAATTGCCCCAATGTACTCAGCGTTGCGGGCGCGATGCTGTCGGCCAGCGCCGCGTCAGAGCCAACCCATGCCCCGTCGATGTAATGCTGTGCGGGCGATGTTTTCATGTGACCGTCGCTGCTCATAGGGTCAGGCCCAGCAGGCGCACGGCGTTGTCCTGATAGATTTTCCTGCGTTGCGCTGCGGTAATATCCATTGCGTCGATGCAGGCGATGGTGTCGCGGATATACATTGGCCCTCCTTCGGGATCGAACGGCGCGTCAGAGGCGAACAGCACGTTGTCCTCGCCAAAGAATTCCACCGCGTGCTCGATCGCTTTCCTTGACCCGAAACTGGCGGTGTCCGCGCAGAAATCGCGGAAGTAATCCAGATGCGGGCGTTTCAGGCGCTTCAACACCGCGCCAAGGTCGGTGTCGGACGTGCGCGCGCCCATCTGATCCCAGCCGGCGCCAACGCGGCCTTCGAAGAACGGGATCATGCCGCCGGCGTGGTGGGTGATGACACGCAGGTCCGGGTAGCGGTCGAACAGGCCGGAAAACACCATCCGTGCCATCGCGACAGAGGTTTCGTAGGGCCAGCCGAATGTCCACCAGATTTCATACTCGGATTGAGACTCGGTCAGGTAATCGGGAAAGTTCGCGCCGCGCGACGGGTGCATCCACACCGGTTTTCCGGTCCCGTTCATATAGGCAAAGAAGGCATCGAAATCGGGGTGGTCCAGCGGTTTGCCCGCAACATTGGTATAGATCTGCATGCCGCAGGCGCCCAGATCCTCGATATTGCGGCGCGCCTCTGTCACCATGTGATCGGGGTCGGCCAGCAGGGCGGTGCCGATGAAACCGGGAAAGCGGGCCGGGTG
>JAJDOB010000082.1 GCA_022340385.1 Rhodobacter sp. | reverse complement strand
GGCTCGGCCGAAGTGACGATCAACAACGACGCCGGTGTCGCCGCGCTCGAAATGATGCGCGCGCTGTCCGAATACATGAACCCCGATTTCCTGACCCATGATTCCAACGCGACCTCGGCCGAATGGAAGGCCGGCAACGTCGCGATCATGAGCATGTGGGGTAGCCGCGTCGGCCCGCTGAAAGAAGCCGAAGGCTCGCTTCAGGTCGTCGTCGACAACACAGAGATCGCCGGCCCGATGACCGTCGGCGGTGGCGATATCCCGGCAACCACGTTGTGGTGGGATGGCTGGACCGTGGCCAAGAACATCAGCGACGAGGATGCAGAGGCGACGTTCAGGGCACTGATGAACGGCATTGATCCGTCGATGCTGAACGACGAGACCTCACCGATGGCGGTGTGGCTGATCGACGGCTACCAGCCGACCGATGCGGCCAAGGGCGTGTTCGCCGCCGCGCAGGCCAATGCCGTACCTTACCCGATGTTGCCCTACCAGGGGCTGCTGCACACCGCGCTGGGTGCCGAACTCAGCGATTTCATGCAGGGCAAGGAAAGCGCCGAACAGGCGCTGGCGGATACAGAGGCGGCCTATACCGCCGCCGCCAAGGAAAAAGGCTTTCTGAACTAGAAGGCCATTGACCCGGGGCGGCGCAAACCCAGCCCCGGGCCATCGCCGGCAATAGCGGAACGGGCGCGATGAAGCACAAGACCTTCTTCTGGTTTTTCCTGCCAACGGCACTTGCGATGTTTCTTTTCATCGCAATGCCGATCGTTTCGGTTGTGCTGCAGTCGTTCTACACGCCGCATGACGCGGTGATCAGCATCGTGGAAAACTGCGGGCCATTCGGGTGCAAGCAGGAAACCATGATCGATCAGGCGGCGACGGCGGAACTGCGCGAGGCAGAGCCGCTGGGCAAATTCGTCGGTTTGCAGATATATGTCGACCGTGGCCATCTAGCGCTTGCCGAACTGTCACAGGCCTGGGGCGCCTCCAGCGGCCTGCGCGATTTCGTCAGCCGCCTCGGCAATCTGCCGCTGTATCGCGCGCTGGGCTTTACGCTGACATATACATTCCTGGTAACGCCGCTGCTGATCATCCTTGGTTTCATGATCGCACTGGGCGTCAATTCGCTGCACCGGCACCTGAAGGGGCTGGTGATCTTCTTTTCGCTGCTGCCGATGATCGTCACGCCGCTGATCGGGTCACTGATCCTGTTCTGGATGATTGACAGCCGCGGCATCGTCGGATCCGCCCTGCAATGGATCGCGGGCGATCCCGATCTGTCGCTGAAGGCCTCGACCGGGCTGACCTGGATCATGCTGATCGTCTATGGCGTCTGGCACGCGGCGCCCTTTGCCTTCGTGGTGTTCTACGCCGGTCTGCAGACCCTGCCAAAGGACACGCTGGAAAGCGCGATGATCGACGGCGCGACCCGCTGGCAGCAGACCCGCTATGTGGTGATCCCGCATATCATGCCGCTGGTGACCTTCGTGGCGCTGATCCAGCTGATGGACAATTTCCGCGTGTTCGAACCGATTGTCGGCTTCAACGCCTCCGCGCATGCCACGTCGCTTAGCTGGATCATCTTCAACGATCTGGGCGGCGAGACCCGGTTGCTGTCATCCGCCGCCACATCCTCTGTCCTGACCATCATCGGCGTGTCGATCCTGCTGTCGCCGGTCCTTGTGCGCACCTGGCGCGATTTCAACCAGAAGACCTGAATCCCATGAGTGTCAAAGCCCAACGCAGATCGACCGGCCTCAGCCTTTTCATCTATGGCTTCATCGCGCTCTGGCTGTTTCTGGCGGCGTTCCCGTTCCTGTGGACATTGTGGGGCTCGTTCAAGGTAGAGCTTGATTTCTTCTCGATCGCCGATTGGACCAACGCCATCACCGGCGAGCGAACGCAAGAGGTATATGGCCGTCCCTTCACCGGCGCGGGGTACGAAGGTGCTTGGATCAAGGAAGAGTTCTGGCGCGCGGCGATCAATACCACTCTGGTCTGCGTCTTCGTTGTCTGCACCTCGCTGACCATCGGCACGCTGGGGGGGTATGCGCTGTCACGGTCGGGGTATCGCTATACTTTCTGGTTGCTGCTGATCGCGCTGATCTTCCGCGCGATGCCGCCGATCACGCTGGTGTCGGGCTATCTGCTGCCGTTCTTCGAATGGAACCTCTGGGGCATCCTGCCGACGACCATCGTCGTGCTGGTGGCGATCAATCAGCCCTTCACGCTGTGGATGCTGCATTCGTTCTTTCAGAAGATCCCCAAGGATCTGGACGAAAGCGCCCGCGTTGACGGCTGCACCCAGTTTCAGGCGTTCCGCCATGTGATCATTCCGGTGATGTGGCCCGGCGTCATCACCACCGGGCTGTTCAGTTTCCTGCTGGCCTATAACGACTTTGCCGTCACCTCGATGCTGCTGGCCAAGGAAAACCAGACGATGGTGCCCAAGATCGCCAGCTTTCTGGGCACGACGCAGACCGAGGGCAACGTGATGTTCGCGGTTGCCGCGGTTGTTTCGGCAACCGCGCCGCTGTTCGTGCTTGTGATGTTCTTTCAACGCCAGATTGTCAGCGGCCTGACGGCAGGCGCGGTCAAGGGCTAGGGCGTGGGGTACACAAACAAGGCGGCGTTGCGCGCCTATGCGGGCGCGTTCCGGTATCCGGACGCGGACGCTCAGACTAAGGCCGTGCACGGCTTTTTTGCCCCCGGCGCCGCCATCAACATCTGCCATCCGTTCAACGAGCTTGCCGGGCCGGACGCCTATGCCGCGCAGTTTCTGGCGCCGTTGATGGCGTCGTTTCAGGGGCTTTGCCGCAGCGACTATATCGCCATCGGTGGCGCGTTCGCGGGCAGCGACTGGGTATCGGCGACCGGCTATTACGCGGGCCATTTTGCGAATGACTGGCTGGGCATTCGCGCCAGCGGCGCGCTGGCGCATCTGCGCTTTGGCGAGTTTCACCGCATGGAAAACGGCCGCGCGGTGGAAAGCTATGTCTATCTCGACATTCCCGAACTGATGATTGCCTGCGCTCAATGGCCGATCCGCGACAGTCCCGGACGCGATCGGGGCTATACCGGGTACCTGCCGGGTCCGGCGACGCAGGACGGGCTGATCTGGGGTGACAGCGACGCGCAGCAATCGCAGGCCTCGTGCACAATGGTCACCGACATGCTGCGTCAACTGGCGACCCGCGACCAGGCATGGCGGCCCTGGTGGCACGACAACATGCTGTGGTATGGCCCCGCCGCCTTTGGCAGCTTCATCGGGATCGACAATTTCGCCGGCTTCCAGGTGCCTTTCGAGCAGACGTTCAGCGAATGGATCGGCGGCGCCATGCCGGGCAGCAAGACCCGGCATTTCACACGTTTCGGCGATGGCAACTATGTCTGTTCGGGCGGCTGGCCGTCGCTGAACGCGGTGCAGGCCAAACCGTTTCTGGGCCAGCCGTCGCAAGGCAAGCGCCTGTACATGCGGGTCAGCGACTGGTGGCGGCGCGATGGCGACAAGCTGGTCGAGAACTGGGTCTTCGTCGATATCCCGCATGTCTTGCTGCAAATGGGATATGACGTTCTGTCAATACCGGGACGCGCGCCATGACCGATGCAGATGCCGATTTCATTGTCATCGGTGCAGGCTCTGCCGGCGGTGCGGTGGCCGCCGGACTGGTGCAGGCAGAGGCGGGCAGCGTGCTGGTGATCGAGAACGGTCCGTCCGAACGCCGTCCGCTGGTGGCGATGCCGTTCGGGCTGGTCTGGTTGATCGGCCGGCGGCGCGACCGGCGCTTTGCCTCTGCTCCGCAGGCGGCGTTGAAAGGCCGCAGGGTGCCGGTGCCGCGCGGCCGCATGGTGGGCGGATCGGGCGCGATCAACTCGATGGTCTGGTTTCGCGGGCGACGCGCCGATTTCGATGGCTGGGGCCTGCCGGGCTGGAC
>JAJDOB010000061.1 GCA_022340385.1 Rhodobacter sp. | reverse complement strand
GTCGCCATCGTCATCGGCGCCAACCCGATCGAGAACCACCCCGTCGCGGCCACCTATTTCAAGCAATTCGCCAAGCGCGGCGGCAAGCTGATCGTGATGGACCCGCGCGGTGTCGGGCTGAAACGCTATGCAACGCACCGGCTGCAATTCCGCCCCGGCGCGGACGTGTCGATGCTGAATGCGATCATGCACACGATCGTCGAGGAAGAACTTTACGACCGGCAATATATCGAGGCCTTCACCGAAAACTGGGAGGCGATGAAAGACCATCTGAAAGGCTTCCCGCCGGAAAAGATGGCAGAGATCTGCGGGATCGAGGCGGATGTGCTGCGCGATGTGGCGCGCACATTTGCCGGCGCCAAGGCGGCGATGATTTTCTGGGGAATGGGCATCAGCCAGCATATCCACGGCACCGACAATTCGCGTTGCCTGATTTCACTGGCGCTGATGACCGGGCAAGTTGGGCGCCCGGGATCCGGCCTGCACCCGCTGCGTGGCCAGAACAACGTGCAGGGCGCGTCGGACGCGGGCCTGATCCCGATGTTCCTGCCGGATTATCAGTCGGTTACCGACGATGGCGTGCGCTCTGCCTTCACCGATGTCTGGGGTTCGGGCGATTTTTCGAACGAGAAGGGCCTGACCGTGGTCGAGATCATGGATGCGGTACACGCGGGCGACATCAAGGCGATGTATGTGCTTGGCGAAAACCCGGCGATGTCTGACCCGGATGTCGAGCACGCGCGCGACGCGCTGGCCAAGCTCGATCATCTGGTGGTGCAGGATATCTTCCTGACCGAAACCGCGAACTATGCCGACGTGATCCTGCCGGCCTCTGCCTGGGCCGAAAAGACCGGCACGGTGACCAACACCAACCGGCAGGTGCAGATGGGGCGGCCGGCGGTTGCGCCCCCAGGCGAGGCAAAGGAAGACTGGTGGATCGAGGTGGAACTGGCCAAGCGGCTGGGCCTGGGCTGGACCTATACACATCCGTCGCAGATCTTTGCAGAGATGAAGCGGAACATGCCCTCGCTGGACAACATCACTTGGGAGCGGCTGGAAAAGGACAACGTCGTGACCTATCCGTCGCTGAGCGAGACCGATCCAGGCCAGCCCATCGTCTTTGCCGACGGTTTTCCGCGCGCCGAGGGTCGGGCCAAATTCACGCCGGCCAACGTGATCCCGCCCGCAGAGGTGCCGGACGCAGAATATCCGTTCATCCTGACCACGGGGCGACAGCTGGAACACTGGCATACCGGTTCGATGACGCGCCGCACCAGGGTTCTGGATGCGGTGGAACCAGAGGCGAACGCCTCGTTGCACCCCAAGACCCTGCGCAAGATGGGCGTCGCACCGGGCGAGTTGATCGAGATCGCCACCCGGCGCGGCAGCATCACGATCATGGCGCGTGCTGACCGGGCGGTGGCCGAAGACATGGTCTTTGTCCCCTTCGCCTATGTCGAGGCGGCGGCCAACGTGCTGACCAATCCGGCGCTGGATCCCTATGGCAAGATACCCGAGTTCAAATTCTCGGCCTGCCGTGTCAGCAAAGCGTCGTCAATGGCGGCGGAATAGACGGAAATTCATCGGCGTCGTGCCGCAACAACAGTAACTACTAGGCCAATAGAGCCATCACGGGAGAGAACTGAACATGTCCATGTCCGATATCGAAATCGCGCGCGCCGCCAATAAGAAACCAATTCAGGAAATCGGCGCAAAGCTGGGTATCCCGTCGGAACATCTGTTGCCCTATGGCCATGACAAGGCGAAGGTCAGCGAAGCGTTCATCAAGTCGCTGGCGGACAGGCCAGATGGCAAGCTGATCCTGGTGACCGCGATCAACCCGACCCCGGCCGGCGAGGGCAAGACGACCACGACGGTGGGCCTGGGCGACGGACTGAACGCGATCGGCAAGAAGGCGGCGATCTGTATCCGTGAAGCCTCGCTAGGCCCATGCTTCGGCATGAAGGGTGGCGCCGCCGGCGGTGGCTATGCGCAGGTGGTCCCGATGGAGGACATGAACCTTCATTTCACCGGCGATTTCCACGCGATCACCAGCGCGCATAACCTGTTGGCCGCGCTGCTCGACAACCACGTCTACTGGGGCAACGAACAGGAAATCGACATCCGCCGCGTCGCCTACAGGCGCGTGATGGACATGAACGACCGCGCCCTGCGCGAAATTGTGTGCAACCTTGGCGGTGTCGCCAACGGGTTCCCGCGCGAAGCCGGGTTCGACATCACGGTCGCGTCCGAAGTCATGGCCATTCTGTGCCTCGCCAAGGATCTGGCTGACCTTGAAAAGCGGCTGGGCGACATCATCATCGCCTACCGCCGCGACCGCTCGCCGGTGTTCGCCCGCGATATCAAGGCGGATGGCGCGATGACCGTGCTGCTGCAACAGGCGATGCAGCCCAACATCGTGCAGACGCTGGAAAACAATCCGGCCTTCGTGCATGGCGGGCCGTTCGCCAATATCGCGCATGGCTGCAACTCGGTCGTGGCCACCACCACGGCGCTGAAACTGGCCGACTACGTCGTGACCGAGGCCGGGTTCGGCGCGGATCTGGGCGCAGAGAAATTCCTGAACATCAAATGCCGCAAGGCAGGGCTGTCGCCGAATGCGGTGGTCATCGTCGCGACCGTGCGGGCGATGAAGATGAATGGCGGCGTGAAGAAAGACGACCTGGGCGCAGAAAACGTGGCCGCCGTAGAGGCCGGTTGCGCCAACCTTGGCCGCCACATCGAGAACATCAAGAAATTCGGCGTTCCCGCGGTTGTCGCAATCAACCATTTCGTCACCGACACCGAGGCCGAAGTGCAGGCAGTGAAGGACTACGCGGCCTCGCAGGGATCCGAGGCGGTTCTGTGCATGCATTGGGCAAAAGGGTCAGAGGGTACCAGGGAACTGGCGCATAAAGTGGTCGAAATCATCGACGCCGGAAAAGCCAACTATGCGCCGCTTTATCCTGACGAGATGGGCCTGTTCCAGAAGATGGAAACCATCGCCAAGGAAATCTATCGCGCGGACGCGGTGATTGCCGACAGCAAGATCCGCCAGCAACTGAAGGATTGGGAAGCACAGGGATATGGCAACCTGCCGGTCTGCATGGCCAAGACCCAGTATTCCTTTACCACGGATCCGACCCGCCGCGGTGCGCCCACCGGGCACTCGCTGCCCGTGCGCGAGGTGCGCCTGTCTGCCGGTGCCGGGTTTATCGTTGCCGTCTGCGGCGAGATCATGACGATGCCGGGCCTGCCGCGCAAACCGGCCGCCGAAAGCATCTGCATCAATGACGCTGGCGAAATCGACGGGCTGTTCTAGGCCCGATTTCCGCGCCGCATCCGGCGGAAACGAAACAAGGACCGCCGCCCCGGCATTCGGGGCGGCGTTTGTTTTTGGGGTGCGTGCGAACGTGGCGTGCCAATGCGACAATCCGCTATACATCCCGGCGCAGAGGGTATAGGTGCCGCCGGTTGCCGTTGCCTCTGACGTCGATCTGCCGTGCGCTGACGCCCGGTTGCCCGTTTGACCAAACCGAAAATGCAAACCCGTGAAAAAAGCCCTTCAAGACGCGCTAGACACCCGTGGCTACACCACGCTGACCCCTGTACAAGAGGCGGTCCTGAAACCAGAGCTAATCGGCGCCGACCTGTTGGTTTCGGCGCAGACCGGATCAGGCAAGACGCTGGGATTCGGGCTGGCGATAGCGCCGGTGCTGCTGGACGAGCAAGAGGTATTCGGCGCCGCCGACCTGCCGCTGGCGCTTGTGGTCGCGCCGACCCGGGAACTGGCCTTGCAGGTGAAAAGGGAACTTGGCTGGCTTTACGCCCCCGCCGGCGCCGTTGTCACGTCCTGCGTTGGCGGCATGGACATGCGCGACGAACGCCGCGCGCTTGGGCGCGGGGCACATATCGTTGTCGCCACACCGGGGCGCCTGCGCGACCATATCATGCGCGGCTCGATCAAACTTGGGGACTTGCGGGCGATCGTGCTGGACGAGGCCGACGAGATGCTGGATCTCGGCTTTCGCGAGGATCTGGAATTCATTCTGGGTGAAGCGCCGGAAACCCGTCAGACGCTGATGTTTTCGGCAACCGTTCCGGCCTCGATCGCGACGCTGGCCAAGAAATACCAGAAGGACGCGGTGCGCGTCACCACCACGACCGAGCATTCGCAGCATGCCGACATCGAGTATCGCGCGATGACCGTGTCGGGACGCGACGGTGAGAATGCGATCATCAACGTGCTGCGCTATTACGAGGCCCCCAATGCCATCGTGTTCTGCAATACGCGGGCCATGGTTGGCCGGCTGACCTCGCGCCTGTCCAATCGCGGGTTCTCGGTCGTGGCGCTGTCGGGGGAACTGTCTCAGTCTGAACGCACCCACGCGTTGCAGGCGATGCGCGACGGGCGGGCGCGGGTCTGTGTGGCCACGGATGTGGCGGCGCGCGGCATCGACCTGCCGAATCTCGATCTGGTGGTGCATGCCGAACTGCCCTCGAACCACGAAACCCTGCTGCACCGGTCGGGGCGCACCGGCCGGGCCGGGCGCAAGGGCGTCAGCACGCTGATCGTCGATCCGAAAAACCGCAAGAAGGCAGAGCGGATACTGAAATTCGCCAAGTTGCGCGCCGAATGGTCCGCGGCCCCCTCTGCCGACGCGGTGATCGAGCGGGATCAAGAGCGGATGATGGCCGATCCCGCATGGTTTGAAGCGATTGCAGATGCCGAGGCAGGTGCGGTGCAGCAACTGATCGAACGGTTTTCGGCAGAACAGATTGCGGCGGCGTTCCTGCGGCTTTTCAACAGTCGCCACACTGCCCCCGAAGAACTGGCGGATGCCGACGAAAAGCCGCAGGCCCGACCAGAGTTTGGCCCCAGCGTCTGGTTTTCCGTCCCCGGCGGGCGCAGCCAGAATGCCGAGCCGCGCCGCCTGCTGCCGATGCTGTGCAAGGCCGGTGGGCTCAGCAAGGACGACTTTGGCGCGATCCGGGTGCAACAGGACGAATCCTTCGTGGAAATCCGAGAGGCCAGTGTCGCCGGATTCCTGCAGGCAATCGGCCCGGACATGCGGGTCGAGGGGAATGTCACCCTGACACGACTGGCGGCAAAGCCGGACACGTCCGCGCCGCCGCGCGCGCCATATGCGGCCAGACCGAAATCTGAAAAACCCGCCGCTGAAAAACCTTCCACCCACAAAGCGGGTATAGAAAGACCCGCCGCCGACAAAGCGGCGGAACCTGCGCCCGTGTCCCCTGGCACGACCAAGCCGGTCGATTGGAATGACGCACCCGCCCCGCGGGTCAGAAAACCCAAACCGGGCAGCAAACCCGCCCGGTCGAAGAAACCCACGCGGCCGGACTCGGCACCGGTTGAGGCGGCCGATGCGCCGACGACCCCCTGGCGCAAACCGGACGGTTATCGCGCGCAACGCACCCGAAATCCCGGCGGGAAACCGGGCGGAAAACCCGATGCCGAGGCGAAGAAGGGCCCACCGCCGCCCAAAGGCAAGCCCAACAGCAAGAAGAACAAGGCGCGGTCGAAATTTGCCGGGCAGTCCCATGGCAAACCGGGCGGTACAACCGCCCCAAAGCGCAAACGCCCGTAGATCAGGCCCGGTATTGCCCTGATCGGTGGTCTGCCGCTATGTCCGAAGGCGCCGCTGCAATCCATTGACGCGCCGCCCGCTGGCGTGTCTGCAACTTTGACTGGACCACCGCCGATGCCGACTGCAACGCCTGCCGAGAAACTTGGGTTTGACCCTTTGCGCCTGGGCCGTATCGCCGCCTGGATGCAGCGCGATGTCGATGCGCGCCGCTATGCCGGCTCTTCCGTTCTGATCAGACGCCGTGGGCAAGAGGTCTATTACCACGACACCGGCCTGCGCAGCGTCGAGACCGATCTGCCGTTTCAGCGCGATACGGTGGCGCGGATCTATTCGATGACCAAGCCGATCACAACGGTTGCGCTGATGATGCTGGCCGAGCGCGGCCTGTTCCATCTTGATGCGCCGGTGTCCGACTTCATCCCGGCCTTTGACGACATGCAGGCGCTTGTGCCCGGGGCGACGCGGATCAACCAGACCGAACCCGCGGCTACGCCGACCCTGCATCAATTGCTGACCCATACGTCCGGCCTAAGCTATGCGTTCAACCCCAATGTCGTGTCTGGGGCGATGGAAGCAGAAGAAATCCATTTCCGGCCAGGTCAGGGCCCGCTGGAACATATGGTAAATCAGGTTGCCGGCCTGCCACTGGTGTTTCAGCCCGGCTGCCGATGGGAATATTCGGTTTCAATCGACGTGCTGGGGCGGGTCATCGAGGTGATCTCGGGCAAGACCCTTGCGGAATTCTTCGAGGCAGAGATCCTCGCACCGCTCGGGATGGCGACCACCGGGTTCGTGGTTCCCGATGGCGTCGGTGACCGATTTGCGTCGCTTTACACCGCCAATGCATCGGACGCTTTCACCCTGGACAAATCCGGGCCCGACGCCGACACGCTGCGTCTGATCGATCAGGCCGACGGGTCGCCGTTCCTGGAAACCTCGCTTTATTCCGGCGGTGGCGGGCTGGTCAGCACGATCGACGACTATTCGACCTTTACCGAAATGTTGCGCCGGGGTGGCGCGCTGGGCGATGCTCGCCTGTTGTCGCCCGAAACTGTCGCGTTCATGATGCAGAACCACCTGCGGGGCGACATCGCCTCGATGGGGCCGCAAAGCTTTGCCGAACAACCGATGGATGCCATGGGCTTTGGGCTGGGCGGCGCGGTGGTGCTGAACCCGGCGCGCGCGCGGTGCATCGGCAGCGTCGGCGATTTCAGCTGGGGCGGTATCGCGTCGACGTTTTTCTGGGTCGATCCGGTGCTGGATCTTACGGTTGTATTCTTTACCCAATTGACCCCGTCCAGCGCCTATCCCTCGCGCCCGAAACTGAAGGCAATGGTCCACGGCGCATTGGTGGGCTGATACCCCGGGCAAGGCCGCACGCGATTCCCGAACCTATGCGCAAGCCGTCCGAAAACGGATGTGCAAATGACGCGCCGGCATTGCGCGAACCCGGGATACCGAGTTTTTGAGGTTCAAAGGCGCTTGCCCGGAAAATTTCACCAAGGCCTTGTAATTAAACATTTTTTATCGATATCGGCTGGATTTCGCGCGGTCGCGTAAACTTTTCATTGCTACCCAAACTAGAATCAGATGACAGTAGTACCGTCTGGGGCGAAGTATTTATCGCCAGATTCAGAGTGTTTTTGTACGGCAGGCGGTTTGATTATGATCAACGATGCGCTTGAATATATCCGTCGTGAATTGCGTGACCACCTTGGGGTGAGCGATGGTGAAGTGACCATTGAAAGCGCGCGTGTGATTTCCGACAGCGACCTGGCCGATGGCGCGCTGATCACGCTGGTCAACATCGAAGAAGAACCCGCCCTTCGCAATACGCCGCATGTGGTGCAGACCGCCGGCCAACCGATGCGGCGCGAACCGTCGGTCTTCATGAATCTCTACGTTCAGTTCAGCTTTGACTTTCAGGATTACGGCACAAGCCTTCTGAACCTGTCCAACACGATCGCGCTGTTTCAGCACAATCGATTTTTCTCTGCCGAAACCGCCCGCCCCGCCAACCCGTTTCCCGCAGGACTGGGCCGGATGATCTTTGAACATCACAACATGAGCTTTGAGGCACTCAACAACCTTTGGTCGGTCATGGGCGGCGCGCTATATCCTTGTGTTATCTACAAGGTGCGGCTGGTCGAGATCCGGCATGACGTTCCGGACGTGTCGGCGGACGAGATCACGACCATCCAGGTCGACACGGCGGTGCGCCGATGAGCTTTGTGATCGCGTTCACCCCATTCGTGCGCATCGAGGTTTCGACCAGTGACGGGGCTGTCGCGCCGTTCGTTCTGGCGCCGACCGAACGCACCCGCACCGTGATGAAGAACCACGAGATCATCAGCCGCGAAAACGCGGACGGTCTGTCGCTGTATGCCAAGTCGAACCCGGCCGTGGTGCCCGCGCTGCTGGCCCCGATTGCGGCGCGTACCCGGTTCAGTTTTGCCATGAGGTTGACAGATGCGGGCTTTTTCGACCGCTACTTTCCGGATTCCGCGAACGGGACGACGCAGATCCTGCTGGACAATCTGGACGGGGCCGGCGCGATCCAGACTGCCGGTGCGCTGACCACGGGTGCCGCGGTCGATGTGCCCGATCTTGTGGCGGCCGGTCCCGAATCCTATCCGGTTCGGCTTGATGTTTCGGGCGGGGCGCCGCCGGTTCTCGAAGCGCAGGACAGGTTCACGGCGGCTGTTGTCGGCTCGACCCTGATCGTGGCAGAGCCGGGCCAGCCAGAGGTCGTGACTTCGCTTGATCTTTCGCAGGCACCCGATGCCGCGTTGCGACTGGTGGCGGCCGCACCCGCGAACCTGGACCAGCCGATCTATGCGGATGACGAGATTTCCGACACCGGTGCCGCGGGTGTCATCGACATCTACTGGGACCAACCCCAAAGCGCCGTTCCTGCCGGGACCGGGGCCATATTCACCGCTCAATTTCTTCGAAGACCTTAGGGGCCGCGCGCCCGGATAAAGGAGTGAAACAGATGAGAAACCTTGCGACGCCGGGTGTGACGATTGAGGAAATCGCATCATTCCCGCCCTCTGTGGCACCTGTGGGGACGGCGATCCCCGCATTTGTGGGCCACGTGGCCAATGCCAACGCGCCCGATGGCAGCACCAATATCGGCGTGTCCCGTCGCCTTACGTCGCTTTTGGAGTTTGAATCCTTCTACGGCCGCCCGGCCGCGCAGGCGCTGACCGTCAGCGTCACCAAGAACGAGGCTTTCGGCGGCGGGCTGATCGGTGTCGATGTGTCCTTTACCAACCCGCCAGAGGCGGTCCCGGCGCAGCCGCGTCTGCTGTATCATGCGATGCAGCTTTATTTCGCCAACGGCGGCGGTCCCTGCTATGTGCACGCGATCGCTTCTGCCGGGGTGACTGCTGCCGACTTTGCAACTGCGTTCACCGCGCTCGAAGCGGTCGACGAAGCCACGATCCTGTGCTTCCCAGATGCGCTGGCGCTGTCACCGGCGATTGGCGATACCGATTATGGAGCCGTGGTCAGTTCGGCGCTGCAATCGTGCAATCGCATGCAGGACCGCGTCGCCGTTTCGGATGTTCAGAATGCCCATCCTGGGGCTGCCGCCAACATCGTGAATACCAACGCGCTGGTCACCACCGAATTCCGCGAACGGGTGACGCTTGTGTCAGAGGATTTCCTCAAATACGGCATGGCATATTACCCGTATATCAGCACCAACATCGGGATCTTGGTCAACGAAGACACGGTGACGATCGATTCCGCATCCAGCGAGACGATCACGCTGGACGCCAACGGCGTACCACAGGCGCCGGTTGCGCTGCTGCCCGGTGATCCGGTCCTGTCCAGCACCGATTTGCAGGGCGATGCGACCGCAAACCCGGTGACGCCCGGTGAAAAGGCCGTCGTCGACGCCATTCGCGACCTGCTGCGCAAGACCCGGGTTACGATGCCGCCCTCGCCCGCGATGGCAGGGGCCTATGCCCGCGTCGACCGCACCAAGGGTGTGCATGTCGCGCCGGCAAATGTCGGTATCGTCAACGCGATCGAACCGGCGCTGCCGATGACCAACGATCTGAACGGCCAATTGAACGTGGACGCCACATCCGGGAAATCGGTGAACGTGATCCGCAGCTTTACCGGACGCGGAACGCTTATCTGGGGCGCGCGGACGCTGGCGGGCAATTCCAACGACTGGCGCTTTATCAACGTGCGGCGGTTCTTCAATTTCGCCGAGGAAAGCATTGAAAAGGCAATCGCACCCTTTGTGTTCGCGCCCAATGACGCCAACACCTGGGTTCGCGTGCGCACGATGATCGAGAATTTCCTGACCGTGCAATGGCGCGCCGGCGCGCTTGTCGGTCCAAAGCCAGAGGATGCCTTCAATGTGCGCGTCGGGCTCAATCAGACGATGACGGCCGAGGATATTCTGAACGGTCTGATGATCGTGCGGGTCGGCATGGCCGTCAGCCGCCCGGCGGAATTCATCGTTCTGGAATTCATTCAGGAACTGCAACAGGCGTAAGTGCGCGCCGCCAGACCTAAAGGTGCATTATGGAAGAATATCCCCTCCCGAAGTTCCACTTTCAAGTCGAGTGGGGCGGAGCCAAGCTTGGCTTTACCGAAGTCTCCGGTCTTGATGCGGAAACCGAGGTGATCGAATACCGCGTCGGCACCAGCCCCGAATATACAAAGCTGAAAATGCCCGGCATGACCAAGCATTCGAATGCAACGTTCAAGCGCGGCACCTACAAGGGCGACAACGAGTTCTACGAATGGTGGAACACGGTCGCGCTGAACACCATCGAACGGCGCGACATCACGATCAGCCTGCTGGACGAGGCGCATGCGCCGGTCATGGTCTGGAAGCTGAAGAACGCCTGGCCGTCGAAAGTGGTGTCGACCGATCTGAAAGCCGACGGAAACGAGACTGCGATCGAAAGCATAGAGGTCGTCTATGACTCGCTTTCGATCCAGAACGAGTAACCCTGATGGTCGAAGCCACATTGCCATTTGCCTACGAGTTCCAGCCCCCGGTATCCTTTCACTTTCTGGTCGAGTTCGATCTGCCCGATGCGGGCGAACAGGATATCCGGTTTCGTGAAGTTTCCGGGCTTACGATGGAACTTGAACAGGAAACCTATTCGGAAGGCGGCGAGAACCGCTTTACCCACAAGTTTCCGGTACGGGCCAGCTATCCCGACCTGACGCTGAAACGCGGGATGATGAGCAACAGCGTCGTCGCGGCCTGGATCCGCGATGCTGTGCAGAATTTCGTCATCTCGCCGACGACGGTCTGGGTGAAACTGCTGAACGACGCGCACGAGCCGCTGGAGACCTACACCTTCGTCAACGTGTGGCCAAAGAAATGGGTGGTGTCCGATTTCAACGCCGAGACCAGCGACTACGTCGTCGAGACGCTGGAACTGGCCTACAACTATTTCCGGGTGAACTGACATGCCGGTGACAATCACCGAAATTGTGTTTCGCGGCGCGGTGTCGGGGACGGGTCCGAAAAAGCCCGAGGCCGAAACCAACAGCACCGAGCGGCAGGTCAATCGCGATCAGCTGATCGAGGATACCGTGGCCGAAGTCATGCGTCTTCTGGACCGGCAGGGGCAGCGCTGAGATGGATGGCATGCTGGTCAAACTGACGATCATTCCCTTTGAAACGTCAAAGGCGTTTGCCGGTGGCCCGCCGGCTGGCCCGCCCTTCATCGCCCAGTTCAACCCGACGGACTACACCGATGCGCTGGAGCTTGAGCTGAACTCTGACCAGATCCCGCACGGCGCGGATGGCAACGAGGCAAAGGTCAAGGGCTTCAAGCCGCGGCAATGGACGCTGAAGCTGCTGTTCGAAGGCAGTGGCGCGACCTCTGCCACCGGGCTGCCGCTGGGTATTCCGTCGTCGTCGCTGTCCGTGGTCGGGCAGATCGAACTGTTCAAGGCGACCGTGGGGTTTTCGGGTGACACCCACCGGCAAAGGTTCCTGCAGCTGATCTGGGGACGGTTGTTCGTGACCTGCGCGCTGGAAAGTTTTTCGGTCAATTACAAGCTGTTCGATCCCGCGGGCCTGCCGATCCGCGCCGAACTGGATGCCACGTTCAAGGAACACAAAGACCCCGAAGTGCAGGCGCTGGAACAGAATCTTGCGTCGCCAGACATCAGCCATGCCCATCTGGCGGGCGAGAATGAAAAGCTGCCAAACATTGCCAACAACATCTATCGCAGCCCCGATCCCTATATCGCCGTGGCGCGCGCCAACGGGCTGAATACCGTGCGCGGGCTGCGCTCTGGCACCGAATTGCGCCTGCCACCGATCAGGGCTGCGGAAAAGGGGGCCGGCAATGCCGCTTGAGATCCCCAGAAGCGCCGCACTCACGACCTTCACGATAAAGCTGAACGGTCAGCCGATGAACGGCACCTTCGGTGTGCTGGCGCTGGAGGTTTCGCAATCCGTGGGGCGCATACCCTATGCCCATATCGTGCTGCAGGACGGCGACACCGCGACCCAGACCTTTCCGATCTCCGAGGCCGACGATTTCGTGCCGGGGGCCGAAATAACGCTGGATCTGGGATATGACCGCGACGAAACGCTTGTGTTCAAGGGCATCGTCACCCGGCACCGGATCGAGGCGCCGCAAGGTGGCGCGTCGCGCCTGCACATAGAGGCGAAACACGCCTGTTTCCGCATGGCCCATGCGCGCAAGTCGCGGGTCTGGGTCGAAACCACCGACGCGGACGCGCTTGGCGATCTTGCTGCGGTGCAGGGGCTGTCATTCGACGGCTCCAGCACGGCGACGCGACCGCAACTGGTGCAGCATCAGGCGTCGGACTGGGATTTCGCCGTGACCCGGGCGGAAAACATCGGTCAGGTTCTGCTGGCCGACGATAGCGGGCTGCGGATGTTCACACCCGATCCCGCCGCGCCGCCGGTCAAGCCGCTGGAATACGGCATCAACCTGTTCGCCTTCAACCTGGAACTGGATGCGGAACAGCAGCCCGCCAGCATCGAAACCGGCGCCTGGACGGCAGGCGACGCCGCGATCACTCTGGCAGAGGCCGAGGGCGATGCAGTGCCTGGTCCCGGGAACCTGTCGGGTGGCGATCTGGGTGACGTTTCGACCCTGAAACCGCGCCCGCGCCATCCCGGCGCACGCGATCAGGCAGAGCTGGATGACTGGGCCCGGGCAGCGGTGCTGCGGCGGCGGCTTGCGGCGGTGTCCGGATCGGTCGAGATCCAGGGAACTGGCGAAATCATCCCCGGTCAGACTGTCGAGCTCAAAGGCATGGGCGCGCGGTTCAACGGCACCGCTTTCGTGTCCGGCCTGCGCCACAGCGTGACGCGCGGTGACTGGCGCACCATTTTGCAGATCGGTATCGACCCGCGCCTGCATCACGAGGTCCATGACATTTCCGCGCCCCCGGCGGCGGGCCTGATGCCGGCGATCACCGGCCTGCAGATCGGCACGATAGATGCGCTGCAGGGCGACCCTGCCGGCGAGGAACGGGTATCGGTTCTGATCGCCACCGAAACCGAATCCGCAGAACCGGTCTGGGCGCGCCCAATGTCGATCGGGGGGGGTGCGGACCGCGGGCTGGTCATGCTGCCAGAGATTGGCGACGAAGTGCTGCTGGGGTTCCTGGACGGCGATCCGCGCGATCCGATCATGCTGGGTGGGTTGCATTCCAGCGCGGCGGCCAGCCCGTTTCCGGGTGCCGACGAAAATCATCAGAAGGGCATCGCCTCGCGCAAGGGCATGAAGATCACCTTCGATGACGATCCGGTCACGATGGTGCTGGAAACGCCCAACGGCAACAAGATCACGCTGTCCGATGCCGATGGCGGGATCATCGCCGAAGACGAGAACGGCAATTTGATCAAGACCGGTTCGGGCGGGATCGAAATGAGCAGCCCGAAGGACATCAAGATCAGTGCCACGGGTGACGTCAAGATCGAGGGTGTGAACATCAAGATTGCCGCGCAGGCAGAGGTGGCCGCCGAGGGCAGCGCGGGTGCGAAACTGGAAAGTTCGGGCCAGACGAGCGTCAAGGGCTCGGTGGTGATGATCAATTAGCGGAGGATAAGATGCCCGGTGCAGCGCGTTTGACCGATTTTCATTCCTGCCCGATGCAGACGCCCGGTACACCGCCGATTCCGCATGTCGGCGGGCCGATCGTGGGGCCGGGCGTGGCAACCGTCCTGATCGGCGGGATGCCCGCGGCGGTCGTGGGCGATACCTGCGTTTGCACCGGCCCGCCTGACACCATCGTTGCCGGGTCCGGCACGGTGATGATCGGCGGCGTGCCTGCTGCGCGCATGGGCGATTCAACGGCTCATGGCGGCACGATTGTCGTCGGCGCCCCAGACGTGATCATCGGGGGCTAGGGCAATGGCACTGGAAGATCCGTTCATTGGCATCGGCTGGAGCTTTCCGCCCCGTTTCGAGAATGGCGAGGTCGTCATGACGGGCGGGCAGAAAAGCATCAGCGACAGTCTGCGGATCATCACCGGTACGGCGCTGGGCGAGCGCGTGATGCGGCCGAATTTCGGCTGTGCGCTGGACGAGGAAGTGTTCGGCGTCATGAATTCCAACCGGCTGACCTGGATCGAAAACCTGATCCGCCGCGCGATCCTTCTGTACGAGCCGCGCATTGATGCCGAGCGTATCACCATCACCCCCGACCAACCCGAAGGGCGTCTGTTGATCGAGGTGTTCTACAAGGTGCGTGGTGCGAATTCGCGGTTCAACACCGTCTTCCCATTCTATCTGCAGGAGGGCTAGATGGCATCTTGCGACAAACGCGGCCCGTTGCGTCGATCCGGTCTTTCCCAGACCGACAGGGCGCTGGCAGAACGTGACCCGGGCTATTTCCAGCTTGACGAGCGCGACACCGGCGACCTGATCCTTTTCGCCCGCCGGTTCGCCGCACATCTGCGCTATTACGACGCCACCAACGCGGCTGCCGGGGACTGGACTGCGTTTTTCGACAGCGACATCTCGGCGACGCTGGCCAGTCTGGTCAAGGCGCCGGTGGATTCCTTCCGGGCCGCACTGGCGGATGTGCAGGGCTTTCTGGAACGTGAACCGACCCGGCCGCAGCACCAGCTGCGCGACCATTTCAGCCTGCTGTTTCATTTGCCGCTGGCGCTGTATCGCGACATGGCCGCGCGTCAGTCCGCGCTGGAACGCGAGCACCCGCTTTACCCGGTCCTTCAGGAACTTGCGCTGCGCGATATCGGCCCGCCGCTGGCCGCGCTGGCGCGGTATCATCAGGGCGGCACGGCGGCAGGTCTGCTATCGGCGGCGCCGCTTGATCCGGTCGACTACACCACGTCGACCAACCCGGGGCCGGGGCCGCAACTGTCCGATCAGGTGGCCCGTATCGTGTTCACCGGCGAGCCGTTTCAGTCGATGGCGCTGGCCCCAAGGGCGATCACCAGCTTTGCCCCGACAGGTTGGGCGGATTACTATACCGCGCAACCCCCCGACGGGTCGCCCTACGCCGACGCGGTCACGGTCTACGACCAGATTTACGATGCGCTGAACTACAACCTGCTGGTGTCCGCGATGGAGCGGGTGTTTCAGACGCTGATCCGCATCCAGCGCGAAGCGCAGGTATATCTGACCAGCAGCCTGCAGAACTTTGCCGCCCATACACCGCATTACGGGCTGTGGCTGGCGTTCCTGTCGATGTTCGACAAGGCCCGGGCAGAACTGAACGATTTCACCGGGCGGCATCTCGATTTCTATTACGAAGAGATCCTGCGCCTGTCCCGCCGCGGACCGGTTGCCGATCATGTCCATCTGCTTGTGGAACTGGCAAAGGGCCGCGACGCGCATCTGCTGCCCGGCGGCACACTGGTGCGCGCGGGAAAGGATGATTTTGGGCGCGAGGTGTCCTACGCCACGGATGAGGATCTGGTGGTCAATCGCGCATCCGTGGCGGAACTGCGTGCCGTGCGCGTCGATGAAACGCTGACCGGCGGTATCGCCCGCACCTATGTCCGCGCCAGCCCGGTCGCTGCCTCTGCCGACGGGCTGGGTGAAAAACTGCCGGAAGATGCACAGCATTTCGCGCCGTTCGGCCCGTCCGGCGGCAGCTTTGCGCGCCTTGGTTTCGCGATCTCGGACCGCCAGCTTTTCATGCGCGAGGGAAC